>CAMNJW010000012.1 GCA_946541845.1 uncultured Methanobrevibacter sp. | reverse complement strand
AAAATCCTCTTCTTGCGGAAAATGGTGAGGGGTGGGACGTAATCAAAACCAGATGATTTGGATTAGTTATCAATTCCTTTTTCTTTTCAGCTTGCTTTCCCCAAAGCAAAAATACTATAGGCTGGTCTTGACCATTCAATAATCTGATTACATTGTCTGTGAATGTTTGCCATCCGCATTTGCTGTGGGAATTGGCATTTCCCTCTTCAACTGTTAAAACCGTGTTGAGAAGAAACACACCTTGTTCTGCCCACTTTTCAAGACATCCTGATTCTGGAATAGAATAATCATATTCTGCGTTGATTTCCTTAAAAATGTTCTTTAGTGACCTTGGGATTGGGTGACCGTCAGGTGTTGAAAAGGCAAGACCATGTGCCTGTCCCTTTTCATGATAAGGATCCTGTCCTAAAATTACAACTTTAACATTGCACAAGGGAGTGAGTTTAAATGCATTGAATATGTCCTCGTAAGGAGGATAGATTGTCTTGCTTGCATATTCCTCATCGATAAACTCATTTATCTTCAAAAAGTATTCTTTTTCAAATTCATCTTTTAATGCTAAATCCCAGTCATTTCCAATCATAAATTTACTTTGTCGATAATCTATTTTAACTCTTTCCAGTGAATTTGTCAAGGTATGGAATTTTACTTAAAACCCATAAAACCAATAATGAAATTGAAACAGTTAGGATTACCAACATCAATATGCTCACTAATGGATTCCAGCCGTGATAAAATCCAAAAAGATTCAATCTCAATATATAAAGTATCAGGTAATGACAAAGATACAGACCGAAACTGTATTTGCTCAGATTAATTATGGCATTTCCGAAATATGACTCCTCCAGACCTCTAAGATACTTGGTCTTGGAAAGGTATTTGAATAAAACAAAAATATCTACCGCAAGCGCCAATAGCAGAAGGTTAAAATAACCCCTGTAAACAAAATGATTGGCCGAAATGGATTGCGGGACAACAAAACCAAATATGTAATATGAATATAAACAACAGGATCCCAATAATGTGACAATAATAATTATTTTTGAATTTATTTTATTTCCGATTAATTCATTGTTGGCAATAAAATATCCAATTATAATATATGATAAAAAAGAAGCAAAATAAAGCAGTTTAGGAGTATACGGACTAAACAACCCAAAATCGGAACAGGAAATATATGCCAAAGCCAACAAAGTTAGAACTGCAATGAATTCATTGGAGAAATTTTCTCTTTTTTTGCATCCGAATTCAATTATCTTATTAATTAAAAATATTCCAATATATATGATGACAATCATCCAGATAAACCAAAATGCAACTCCCAAAGTGCCTGAGGTTCCGAAGAATATGTCTATTGCACTTGAAAAATCAAATGTGTGCTTAATGTATGCTGAAGAATAAATTATATAAATAATTGCCCAAAATATAAACGGAATGAAAATTCTGGACAATCTCTTTTTGAAGAAAGTTTTTAAAGAATCTCTTTTATTGACAAGCAACGCCCCACTCAACATTACGAAAATAGGTATTGAAAAGTCCCTAAAACAATCGAAAAAAGCTGAAATATAAAATGTTGAGCTATTTACTCCTGTCAAGACAAATGAAGTTGCAACATGACAGAATACAATTCCTATAATTGCAATGGAACGCAACACATCATAATAAAAGATTCTATTCTTGTTCATCAGTCCACCAGTTCAATTCATTTTTCCCTTACTAACTTGCCGCTCATATGGTCAATGGTGATTTCAAAAACCTCAGTTTTATCCAGAAGCCTATTGATTTCATTTACTGTCTCTTCATGAGTCGGGAAAAACTTGTCTCCTAAATAGGTTAATTTTTCTATTTTTTCTTCATCATCATCCAGTGTTCTGATTTTCCCAAAGACTATTACGCTTTTAAATGTATACCACCAGCTGTCCTTGGATTTAACACCATTGTCCATTACACAGTAAGATATTTTGTCATGCCTTTTGATTGCATCATTCTTATGACCCTCCTTGGCGCCATGGAAATAAATTTTACCATCAACAAAGACATGGGTCATTGGAAGAGAATATGTATAATCGTTGTCCCCTAACAAAGCCAAGAAGCCTCTTGGTTCGTTGGTTAGTATTTCAAGGCATTCCTCCTGTGAAAGTTCCTGCTTGTGTCTTCTCATTTTTCTAAACATATGCTTATATTTAGTCAAAGTACTAAAAATAATATTATGTCAGAATTAACTTTTAGAAATGCATCCCGAGAAGATGTCGGTTTAGTTTTAGAATTTATTAAAAAATTGGCAGACTATGAAAAAAGATTAGATGAAGTGATTGCCACTGAAGAGGAATTGGAAAAATGGATTTTTGATAAAAAGCAAGCTGAAGTTATTTTTGCCTTGGAAGATGGCAAGGAAATAGGTTTTGCATTATTCTTCTTAAGCTTTTCAACTTATATATCAAACGTTAACCTACACCTTGAGGACTTGTTTGTTGATCCTGAATATCGGGGAAAGGGATACGGCAAGGCATTGCTTAAAAAATTAGCTGAAATTGTTGTTGAGAGAGGATATGGAAGATTTGAATGGACCTGCCTTTCATGGAACCAGCCAAGCATAGACTTTTACTTGTCTTTAGGCGCCAAACAGAAAGACTGGAATGTTTTCCATTTAACAGGTGATGAATTAGAGAAATTAGCCAACGAGTAATTTCTCTTCTTATTTTTCAAACAAAAATTCAAAATGGTCGATCCCATCTTCAAGATAGCAGTCGGATACCTTCTCAAATCCCAAATCAGTATAGAACTTTTCAAGATATGCTTGACCGGATAATCTTATTTTTGACTTATTGAAATCGTTAACTATATGTTCAATTGCTTTTTTCATCATTATTTTTGAAATTCCCTGTCCCCTATGGGTTTTCTTAACGACAACACGTCCAATTGACATCTCATCATATGAAATTCCTTCTGGAATGATTCTTGAAACCGCTACAACATCATCATTGTCTTTTAAAAAAAGATGATAGGATGGCTGATCCTTATCGTCCATGTCCTGGTAAACACAATCCTGCTCTACAACGAACACCTCAGACCTCAATTGCAGTATTCCATATAGCTCATTGACAGTCAAATCATCAAACTTCTTAAGATACCACTTCATTTTAACACATCACCAATGAATTCGAGTATTTCATTAACACTTTGATCTTGTTGGGATTCGGCTGAAATGCTTGCAACGCCATCTCCTGATTGGTTTCCATAATATGCAAACTGTGCATGATTTCCGCCATTAATCAGGCATTCTGTAAGGTTATCATCCATAAATTGCTTTGATTCATTGTATTTTTCCAGGTTCAATACCTTGTCATTGGTCCCATATATGGACAATACAGGTTTTTCGATTTCGGAAGTTGGGTATGCTGCGAATAATATGAGTCCATCAGTTTTGTTTGTGCTATTCACATATGATGCAGCCATTGCTCCTCCAAGTGAGTGTCCTGATATGAAATAGTGTGAATAATTTCCACCATCAATAATCTCATCAGCACTATTCTGTCCTAAAAATGCTAAATTAAACGGCATTTCAACAAGATATGAGTCTATGCCCTGTTCTGACAAATTCATAAACAAAGGAGCATAAGAAGTATATTCCACTTTTGCTCCAGGATAAAATATCAATGCAGTATCATTTCCTGGACCATCGAAAAGCATCCCGTTGGAGGTCTTTATTACAGAAACATTATCATTATCATTTAAACTATCTGTTGCAATTTTTTCGGCATGATAGTAATCATTTATGTAGAATATTGCAAATCCCACAATTAAAAGCAAGACTATTACAATTCCAATTTTGATTTTCTTATTCATGAGAATATTTTTAAAAAAAGTTATATTTAAAAAAAATGATTAAATCCATAACGGATTTAACTTAAATTAATGCAAGCAAAGCATATGATATAAATATTAAAATTACACATGAGCAACATGCAATTGTAGTTGGAAATTCCTTATTATCTTTAGTGACATTTGAATTATTTAATTGGGTAGATTGAATTGCATACTTATCTTCATTATCATACACATCAGCCAGTTTAATTGCAACCCAAACTGACCTGACAATGGAAACAAGCAGAAGCACCATGGATATTGCAACATAAACATCTAAAATCGGATCGAAATCGGATAATATAATTCCAAATAACCATGGAATTTCATAGATAATTCCTTCTATAACCCAATTTTTGTTTTTATGCAAAAATCCTATGTATATAAATCCAAGACCATTTAAAACAATGAGTACTGAAAATATTACCCACCATGACCTTTTGATTTTCTCAAATGCATTCATTATTTTAAACCCAATAATTTAATTAGTGGGAGTAATCCCACTTAATTCAATAACTCTTTGTTGTTAGTCTCAATTTTTTCAACTACTTTTTGACCTTCGTCTGCAAGTTCACTGAACACGTCAATTGTCTCTTTCATTTTAGGAAGTGCTTCTGTTTTGTATGTGCTTACATCTTCAATAGCTTGAAGTGCTTCTGAAAATGAAGCTTTCAATACTTCCGGAGAAATCATAGTCTCAGCGCTGTGCCTTTGGATTTCGCTTCCTTGTTCCTTGAGCATGTGAGAAGTTGATTCAATAATGTTTTCAGTGGTTTTATTTAGGATATTGATTTTATCCATGACAATTTTTTGATTATAAAGTGCACTTGCAACCATCACACCTGTTCTCAATGCTGAAACTGTGACATTTTGGGCACGTTTGACTCCTCTGATAAGCTCTTTATTGTTTCTTCTAATCACATTCAATGAAACAATACCTTGCTGATTTACAACAATCATTTGCTGCATATCCATGATTCTTTGTCTTAATGGGAATAAAACTTCTTCACGTACAAAAGCGATTTTATCCTCATCGACACCTTCAATTTCAGCGGATTGAATTTGTGCTTCAATGGATTCGTCCATTTTCTTACCAAGTTCAATGTCTGCAAGGAGCTTGTTTGTGACCTCTCTCAAATAATTTTCCTCATTTAATAAAGTGACATTGTCATTTTGAAGTACTTTACTGCTTTTTTCAAGAGATGCGACAATGTTGGAGATAGACACTTCAGCTTTTTCATATTTAGCAAAGTATTTCTTGACAGGATTAACCAGATTTCCAAGCATGCCCTTTTTAGCGAAATCAACTTTACTAGGGTCTAAATCTTTCATTTGTTGGTCTAATTCAAGTAATTTTTCCCCAATGTTGTCTGCTTCTTTTCCACCTTTGCTCAAATCGTTTAATCTGGTGGATAACATCTCATTATGAGATGCTGATTTTGACATGTCAGTCATACCAAAATTATCCAAAGGTTTTAATATTTTTTCCCTTGCCATCGGATCATTTAAATCAGCATCAAAGATAGCGACCGCATTGTCTTGTGCTTGATTTTTAAGATTGGAATTCTCTAATTTAACTTCTTCTTCTTTAATTGTTGATTCAACATCATTTTTAATTTCATCTACATCTAATGAAAATTCAGCCATTCTATCACCTTAATTTAAAAAACTTAACTTGTTTTTGTCAACATTATGAGTAAACTCATCAACGGTTTTACCGTTCTTAATTATCTCTACTTTAACATGATCTAAATCCAATTTACTGTATGATGTGTAATATCCAAAGGATATGGAATAATCCGTATCATAATATACATTGGACAACTTTTCAGTTTCCTGACCTAGAACAGTGCCATTCTCATCACAGTAACTTGTTTTAATAATATATCCTTTCATATCATCAGGCACATCTAAAAACAATGCCTCAGTATATATAAAATAGCTTGTTTTGCCATCATATGAATCATGAGAACCTAAAACATCAGTTACTGTCATGTCAACATGGTCCACATCATCAACAGGTGCTTTTGAATTATTATCCCCTCCACCTGAAGTAAGTATGAACACTCCACCAATGACCAATATGGCTATGATAATTATTAAAAATAATTTTCCAGTTGAAAACAAATCAGTTTTTTTAGAGGGCACATCTACTGAAAAATCATGACCACAGTCCATGCAAAATTTTGCAGTCTCTGGCAAAGTCTTTCCACATTCAGGACAAATCTTACTCATTTAAATCACCTAATATTCTTTTACAGAATCAATTAAGTTCTCCATTTCATCAATTAGATTTTTAACTTCATCAGTTGATTCTTCATCTGAACTAATGTTAATCACCAGTTCATTTGTCAAATCTTCAATTTGATTTATAATAGCTTTCATATTACTTATCTTACTTTCAACTTCCCCTTGAATTCTTGGAGTGTCTTCAGCTGCCAGATTAATGATATTTAAGGCAGCATCCCTTTGAGAATAAAACAGTTTATGAGAACTATCAATAATAGCTATAAACTTGTCATATGTTAATTGGGGAGGAGTGAAACGTTTGCCTATCAAATCTTTAACAACTTCCTCCTTTACATCAAACAACACTTTTAGGTTATTAACTTCCTTTTCATATTTTTTTAAAGATTCAAGACCCTCATTTTCAACAACATTTGTTTGAACAGTCTCTTTTACTGTACTTTGAGGAGTGGTTTTCATTGGTTTTTTGGTTTCAATTTTAGTGTAATTATTTAGATTTGTAATGCGATACAAATAAAACAAAGGAAGTATTGCTAAAATTAAAATCACGAACATTACAACTTTATTTCCCCAAATTACAAATGGAACAGCAATGCAAAGTAAAGCAATATAATAAATGCCGGCCACCCATGGAATAGAATCATGAATCAGCAGCACATCTGAAAGATTTCCAATTCCCCTTTTTAACTTGATTTTGGAAGCTTTTTTTGACTCTGGAGCATACTGCAGGATTTCATTTTCTGTTAAAATCCCCTCTTTAGGTTCAACTATATATCTAACATCTGAAATGGTTTCAATGCAGTTAAGTCTATTGCCGTCACAGTCATAGGCTTTGGAATTCTTAAAAGTTAATGGTGTGGTCAATCTCTTTATCTCATGTGCTTTAGAGTTTTCAATAGGCATTTATAAATTCCCCAAGGAGTGTATAAAATTATATTTTCCATTCGGTATTTATAAAGCTATGTATTAAAATTGTTATTACTCAAATTCCTTTTCAAGAAGAATTGTGACCGGACCATTATTTAACAGACTAACTTTCATAAAGGCACCGAACTCACCTGTTTCAACTTCAATTTCCTCGCCGCATTTGTCTGAAAAGTAATCAAACAATTCAGTAGCAATTTCCGGATTTAATGCCTTGTGAAATGAGGGTCTGTTTTTCTTGGTTGAGGCATATAAGGTGAATTGGGGAACCAATAATAGTTTCCCGCCAATATCCTTAACTGACTTATTCATTCTTCCGTTTTCATCGGGAAAGATTCTGAGCTTTGTGAGTTTTTTTGCCAAGTAATCCGCTTCTTTTTGAGTGTCATTGACTCCAAAGCCCACCAGTACCATCAAACCTTCATTGATTTCGCCCACAATTTTTTCATCAACTTCAACGCTAGCGTTTGTCACTCTTTGAACAACAAGTTTCATTTTGCAAATTCCCCCAAGAAATTAACTGGTTCGCCATTTTTCATTCTGTCATGGTATTCTGCAGTGGCTGAGAACAATGCATCCCCTGCGGAGTTAAGTGCTGTTTCACATGAATCTTGAATTACACCTATGATGAATCCTACTCCGACTGCCTGCATGGATACGTCAGGACTTATTCCAAACAATGAACATGCCATTGGAATAAGCAATAGTGATCCTCCGGCAACACCGGATGCCCCGCACGCACCAACAGTTGAAATAATACATAATACAATAGTAACTGGCAATGGAACTGATATTCCCAAGGTATGGCAAACCGCCAAGGTCATTACAGTAATTGTAATCGCAGCTCCCTCCATGTTGATTGTTGAACCTAACGGAATACTGATTGAGAAGAAATCCCTGTCCAAACCCAAACGTTCACACAATTGCATATTCACTGGAATGTTTGCAGCCGAACTTCTTGAGAAAAATGCTGTAATACCACTTTCCCTCAAACAGGTTAAAACTAAAGGATAAGGATTGCGCCTAAGTGCAACAGCGGAAATGATAGGATCAGTTACAAATGCAACAAATGCGATACATCCTACTAAAAGCAGAATAAGTTGACCATATTCAGTAAATATACCAAGACCGCTTTCGGAAACTGACTTGAATACCAAACCCATAATACCGATTGGTGCAAACTGAATGATTCCGCGCACAATCAGGGTGACCGCATCTGCACAGTCGGTTAAAACATCTTTTGTATTATCACTTGCAACCACTTTAAGAGCAATTCCAAATACAATTGACCAGAACAATATTCCCAAGTATTGACCTTGGGACAACAGTTCAATCGGATTTGAAAATACCATTAAAATCATGTCAGACATTACCTCTCCAAGACCTCCAGGTGCTGCGGCAGTACTTGCTTGTGTAAGATGAATTGAAACCGGAAACAATGTACTTGCAATAATTGCAACCATTGCAGATAAAAATGTACTGAACAAGTAAAGAACAATTACTGTTTTGAATCTGGAACCAATCCCGGTTCTTGCTTTGGAAATAGCTGAAGCTACTAAAACAAATACCAAAATCGGAGCTATTGCCTTTAGAGCACTTACAAATAGTTCACCTGGAAAACCAATTATTGTCCATTTTGGAACCAGCACTCCCAAAATTGCCCCAATTATTAAACCAATTACAATCTTTAAAATCAAACTGGACTCTGTCCATTTTTTAATAAAATCCATTTAAATTCCCCTTAATAAATACAAAATATAACACTTTAATATAGTAATTATATATTGACTGAACTTAAAAAATGTTAAGTATGTTTTACAAAAAAAATAAAATTAGATATTAAGATTTTCCTTAACTTCATATGTAGCGTCACGTATTGTTTCAGCCGCTTTCATGAAGTTTTCTTTCTCAATATCATTCATATGAATAGGAACAATCATTGCAATTCCCTTTTTAGATATGACCGCCGGAACACCTAATGAAACATCCTTTACGTTTTCGACTTCGCCATCAAGATAACAGCTTACAGTCAAAACCTTATGGGTATCAGTTATCATTGTTGACATCAGGTTTGAAATCGCAAACGCCGGCCCGTATTCAGTTGCTCCCTTTTTGGAAATAATGGTATTTCCCGCATTCTTAAGCTGTTCCACCAAACCGTTTATGTCAAGTTTAACATATTCGACAAAATATTTTAATGGAATACCACCAATTGTTGTGGAACTTAAAAGAGGAACCATATTGTCCCCATGCTCACCGACAACCCTAGTATGGACTTCCGAACTGTTAATGTTGATTTGTCTTGAGAAATAGTTTTTTAATCTAAGTGAATCCAAGTGGTTTCCGACCCCAATGACTTTCATTTTATCAAACTGAGAAGCTTCAAGGGCAATTGTTGTCATAACATCCACAGGATTTGTAGCAACCAAAATGATTGAATCCGGAGCATATTTAGCAATCTGTTTAGAATAATATTCAACAATTTTTGCATTAGGAACCGCCAAATCAAGTCTTTTCATTCCTTTTTCACGATGAATTCCCGCAGCAATCAATACAATAGCAGAACCTGCAATATCATTAAAATCGCAAGTTGGAGTTAACCTGCAATCAATATCCCTTGCAGCCAATGCATCATACATGTCATAAGTTTCCCCCTTAGCTTTATCTAGACTTTGAGGCCTTGAAAACATGACAATCTCATCAACTGTATCTTCCCTTGCCAAAGTAAATGCAACATTTTTACCTATTGTTCCAGTTGATCCTAAAATACTTACCTTTACCATATATAATTATTAGTTTTTATCATAAAAATAACTTTCTAATGGAATATAATTGCTCAATCCTAAAAAATATTGAATTTAATTTAATTTTAATTAATAAATTAATTATTTCGTTTAAATTAAGGATATATTTATATCATAAAATGAATTTAATATAACTTATAAAGGGTTGATAAATATGGTAGATGATGAATTAAAATTGGAGACAAAATGTTATGACGCTAACGAATATGGATACCTTTATGGACTAAACAAGAAAATTCCCGATGATGAGTTTGAAAAGGTTAAGCCATATTTCAGAAAATTCAAAAGGATGGACTTCGTAGAAGGAAATGTACAAGTAACAGGAAGGCCTGAAGGATGGAGATGCCTTGAAAAGGACGTCAGCAAAGTTGAGGAAATACTTGGAATTACAAACACATTAGAAAAACGTCAAAATAAGGTTAAAGAAGCATTCAAAGACCCAATCAAAAAAGCTAACCTTATCGATAAATCATATGAATGGTTAAAAATGCTATTCGAGCAAACAGGAACTCGACCAGAACAGGACTTAAGCAGGCTTGCAGTCCACTCCACCAAAATCTATGATCCTCAAGACAGCTTTAAAAATGGTGCCGAAAATGGTGAAGGGGAACTGTTCATATACACACCGCACGGAATGTGGTATATAATTAATAACAGTGGAGAATTTGCAGATAAATCCCTAAATAATGTTCAAACACCACAAGGTGGAGCAGTTGGACACAGATTAATGTATGATGATTTAATTGACAGGTTAATCAGAATATATACTGAAGAAAACTTATACACTGGTGAAAAACTATACTAGTTTCACCAAATCTTTTTTTTAATGTGTAATTTTATCGAAAATTATACCAATCACATACCCAATGACATATGTTGGAACGGCAAAAATCAAACCGAAAATAATTCCGGCAACAATTATGGCAAATGAAAATTCGGCATTAGCATATATCAAAAACAGAAACATTACAATAAAAACAACAACACTTATTGATTTGGATTTTGCAAGTCTCAATTCACCTGAATACTTATCGGTCTTAAGAAACAACCTTGACATGATAGAATTAACATTCTTATTTACAACAATTACTTCATCTTTTTTAGGTTTAATTTTGCTTATTTCGGTTTTTGTATCTTCGTTCTGCATTTCTGAATTAAATTCGCTGAACTTCAAACCGCAATTGCGACAGAACTTTGCTTCATCAAGGTTTTCACAACCACATTCATGACAGTACTTCATTATTTCACCTATTTGCGAATGAACTTCAAATACACAAAGAGTAATACCATGATGACCATCACAATAATCGCTAAAATCCAATTAACAAATGCATAAGTCAGTGCACCTATAAAAAATGTTAATAAAAACCATAATGTAGCAACATTGCTTGAATGATAAATTGAGTTGATTCTTCCAATATCATGATTATTGACTTTTGTCCCGCATGAACTGCAGACAGATTCCTGAGGACTTAGAATTTTATTACATTTTGGGCATCTTTGAACAGGCATATTAAATATTATATTGTTTAATATAATTAACTTTTTTATATTTAAAAACTAATATTATTATTTAGATTATTTATAGGTGGTTTAACTAAATGCAAAAAATTATAAATGCACATTGTCATATTTATCCTGAAAAAATTGCAGACAAAGCAGTGATGGGAATTAGAAATTTTTATGATTTGGATATGTCATTAAATGGTAAATTAGATGATTTAATTAGAGACGGAAATAAAGTTGGAGTTACACATTACCTTGTTCATTCAGTTGCAACAACTCCAAAGCAGGTTAAATCCATTAATGAATTCATTGCTGAGTCCGTCAATCAACATCCTGATCTGTTTACCGGTTTCGGCACATTGCACCCTGATAGCGATGACATTCAAGGTGATTTTGATTACCTGATTGAACTTGGACTTAAAGGAGTTAAGCTACACCCTGACTTCCAGTTATTTGCAATGAATGAAGAGCGTGCATTTAAGATAGGTGAAGTGGTAAGGGATGGAAACGTTCCTATGCTCGTTCACTGCGGTGACTATAGATACAACTATTCAAATCCAGAACAGGTTAAGCCATTTTTAGAAAAATTCCCTGAAATTACATTCATCGGCGCACATTTTGCCGGTTGGAGCGTATGGGAAGAAGCCACCAGAAAATTAGCCGGCACCCCTAATCTTTATGTTGATTTAAGTTCCAGCCTATATGATTTAAGTCCGGAAACCGCATTGGAATTAATTCATGCATACGGCACTGATAGAGTATTATGGGGAACCGATTATCCCATGTGGGAATCAGATAGTGAAATGGAATACTTCAATAAATTAGATTTAACTGACAGCGAAAGATCACAAATACTTTATGAAAACGCCGCCAGAATTTTAAAATTAGAGTAGGATTTTTTCATTTAAAATTTTAATCTCACTTGATTCCAACTGACTCCACCATGGTCGGAGTCACTTAAACCTTCATCAACAAAACCTAATTTCTTATAAAAACTTAATAAAGATTCTTTGCAGGTTAAAACTATTCCACGTCTATTTTGCAGTCTGCATTCATCAATAACATGATTCATCAGTATGGAAGAATAACCTCTGTTTCTATAGTCAGGATGAGTACAAACGCCTAAAATCATTTGCCAATCTCCGTTTTCATCATGCATCTCTGCATTGTCAAACATTTCATCAGACAAATCTTCAATATTGGTGCATAATCCGTCTATTAATGAAACCAATACATTTTCCTCATATAATAACCAGAAATGATTTGGAAAATGATTAAGCCTTTCTTTAAAACTTTCAAATGATGCAGCCTCATTTTCAGGAAAACAAATCTTCTCTAAATTATTAATATCATCCAAATCATCAATAGTGGCAGTTCTAATCATCATTTTTACAAAATGCGTTAACTGCAGGTGGAGTTAACATGTCTTTAGAAATCATTTCATTGATTTCATCTAGGGTGAACCAACCGTAATCATCATGCTCTTCACTGATTACAACTTCATCACTGTTGCATGTTACTTTCATGATTAATTGGATTGATTTGACTTCCTCTTTTGTTTTACAGGCAGTATAATCTTTTCGAACAACATTATATAATGATACAACATCAACTTCAAGGCCTGTTTCTTCAAGATATTCTCTTTTTAATCCTTCATCAAAATATTCACATTTTTTTACTTTTCCACCAGGAATTTCCCATTTCCCAGCATCATGAGCTGATTTTGACCTGATTTTTAAAAGTAAAATCTTTCCATCATACTCGCAGATTCCTCTTGCGGTTAATCCCCACATTGTAGACATTTTATAACTTCCTAAAAAAAAGATAATAAAAAGGGAATGTTTTCCCTTATTGTTTCATTGCTTTTTCAACAGCTACGGCAACAGCCACGCTTGCTCCAACCATAGGGTTATTTCCCATACCAATTAATCCCATCATTTCTACGTGAGCCGGTACGGAAGATGAACCTGCAAATTGAGCATCAGAGTGCATTCTTCCTAATGTGTCAGTCATACCATAAGAAGCAGGTCCTGCCGCCATGTTATCCGGGTGCAAGGTTCTTCCGGTCCCTCCACCGGATGCAACTGAGAAGTATTTCTTGCCTTGCAAGATACATTCTTTTTTGTATGTTCCGGCAACTGGATGTTGGAAACGTGTTGGATTGGTGGAGTTACCTGTAATTGACACATCAACACCTTCCAAATGCATAATAGCTACACCTTCACGCACATCATCGGCACCGTAACATCTTACTTTTGCCCTTTCACCATCGGAATATGCTTTTTCTTTAACCACTTTAACTTCACCTGTGAAGTAATCGAATTCTGTTTCGACATGAGTGAAACCGTTTATTCTTGAAATGATTAATGCAGCATCCTTTCCAAGCCCGTTTAGAATTACTCTCAATGGTTTTTCACGAACTTCATTAGCTGAGTTTGCAATACCTATCGCACCTTCTGCCGCTGCAAAGCTTTCGTGACCTGCAAGGAATGCGAAACATTCACTTTCATCACTTAATAACATTGATGCAAGATTTCCATGACCTAGACCAACTTGCCTGTCATCTGCCACACTTCCAGGAATGCAGAAAGCCTGCAATCCTTCGCCAATGGCTTTTGCAGCATCTGATGCCTTTACACATCCTTGCTTGATAGCTATTGCTGCTCCTAAAGTGTATGCCCAGCAAGCATTTTCAAAACAAATCGGTTGAACTCCTTTGACAATTTCATAAGGGTCAAATCCTTTATCAAGACAAATTTGCTTTGCCTCTTCAAGATCTTTAATACCATATTTTTCTAAAACTGGAATGATTTGATCTATTCTTCTTTCATAACTTTCAAATAAAGCCATAATCATTCACTCCTTGGGTCTATTTTTTTAACAGCATCATCAAATCTTCCGTATTGTCCTGTTGCTTTTTCAATAGCTTCTGCAGGGTCAACACCATCTTTGATGTGGTCCAACATTACGCCTAAGTTAAGATATTTATAGCCGATGATTTCATTGTCTTCATCGAGCCCTATTTCTGTAATATACCCTTCAGTGAGTTCCAAGTATCTTGGACCTTTTTCTTTAGTGGAGTAAATTGTTCCAACTTGGCTTCTGTGGCCTTTACCTAAATCTTCAAGTCCAGCACCAATTTGAAGACCACCTTCAGAAAATGCTGATTGAGTTCTTCCATAAACAATCTGTAAGAATAATTCACGCATTGCAGTATTGATTGCATCACAGACCAAATCTGTGTTAAGCGCTTCTAAAATGGTTTTTCCAACAAGAATCTCTCCAGCCATTGCAGCAGAGTGAGTCATACCTGAACAACCAATTGTTTCAACCAATGCCTCTTCAATAATTCCATCCTTAACATTCAATGTTAACTTACAGCATCCTTGTTGCGGCGCACACCATCCAATACCATGTGTAAAACCGGAGATATCAGATATCTCTTTCGCTTTAACCCATTTACCCTCTTCAGGAATTGGAGCAGGGTCATGATTTGCACCTTTGCGAACAAGACACATATTTTCAATTTCTGTTGAATATATCATCTTTTTTCTCCAAAATTTTTGCTGATTAAATATATCTGTCTTATAATTAATGTATTTTTGGAAAATTTTTAATTAAAATCTTAATTCTGTTAGAGTAATTATTAAGTATTAAAAAAATCATAGTATCAATCGGTGAGTAGTATGGATTTCATTTTAGTATTAGCAAAAATTCAACCTAAAGAAGGATGTCAAGACAGTATTGTGGAACTTGCCAAAGAGTTAGTTTATGAATCTTTACTTGAAGAAGGAAACATTGACTATCAATTGTTAAAATCCAGTGAAGATGATACTTTAACTTTCGTGGAAAAATGGGAAAGTCCTGAGATACTCAAAAAACATATGGCTTCACCACACTTCCTAAACTTTGGAGAAGAAAGTGGAGAATTTGTTGAAAATATGGATATCCAAGTAATTGGCGCTGAAGAAATCAAATTCTAATCTACTTTTTTACTTTTTAATGTAGATTTCATCACTAAAATTTTTTATTTTATTATTCTCTTTTACTTATTTTAAAAAAATGATTGATTTTAAAGATAGATTTCCTAAATAGCTTTAATATCCTTTATCGAATTTTTAATTATTGCAATAGTTGAAATTATTTAAATTCCAAAAACAAATAGTTAATCATGAAAGTATTCATCAACTCAGACAATCGCAATACAGACTCCGTCAAGACTGAAGAAAAGCTGATTGAATTTTCAAGCAAACTAAATATCGAAATTGTTGAAGAGATTGCAAAAGCTGACATCATAATCTCTATAGGAGGAGACGGAACATTTCTTAAATCATCAAAATTAGGTGAAAAACCTATAATTGGAATAAATACCGGAACATTAGGTTACCTTACAGAAATAAATCCTGACAATATTGAAAAATCATTGAAAGAAATCCTAAACGGCAATTTCCATATTGAAAATAGAATGATGCTTGAAGGCAAAATAATTAAAGCTAACGGTGAAATAATAAAAATTCCGGAATCATTAAATGAAATTGCAATTTCCAAAAACACATTCGGCGTTGTAAGGTTTGACGCTATTGTTAATGAAAAGTTAATTAACTCATATACTGCAGATGGAATATTGATATGTACACCAACAGGCTCAACAGCATATAACCTATCTTGCGGAGGACCGATAGTCGATCCAACTGCAGAAATTATTACATTAACACCGATAGCTCCCCACACTGTGATAAACAGAAGCATAGTATTGTCCGACGATTCGATTGTCGAGATAAAAATAGCGGAACTTAGGCAAAACACTACATCCTACGTATTATATGATGGACTGCCAATTCAAATATTCAGCGGAGATACTGTAAAAATAAAAAAATCAGATAAAGTTACAAAAATAATAAAACTGGAAGATAGAAGCTTTATCGATACAATCCGTGAAAATATCAATTAACTGTAATGCAATCGTTTGGACAAATCGCAACGCAAACCCTACAGCTTTTGCAGACTTGCGCATCACGAACAGTTGATACATCATCAACCAGCATCAAGACATTATTTGGGCATGCAATGCTGCATTTTTCACATCCGTCACAATCATCCGTGTTAATGTCAATGTGGCACTCAACAACCTCTTCCTTTTTTTCCTTTTTGCCTCTTTTAAAAAATGAACCTAAACCCATAATATCAATTTTATCAAATAGAGTTAATAAAATTTATCAAAAAAAAAGAGAAGTTAGTGATAAACTAACTTATAAATATTTGTTATAGAACTCTGCAATCTTATCAAAAGGAATTACATCAGTTTTATAATATAAATCAGTGTGAACAGCATCAGGAATAATCATCAGTTCCTTGTTGTCCCCGGTTAATTTTGCAAATTCATCCTCTGAGAAATATCTGGAGTGTGCTTTTTCACCGTGAATCATCAAGATTGGAGTTCTGATTTCATCGGAATATGCAATAATCGGTTGAGATATGAATGAGATGCATCCTGTGACGTTCCATCCGTCATTTGAACCTGGAGACCTTGGATGATATCCCAATTCTTCAATGTAGAAGTCATGATAATCCTTTACAAATTGAGGCAAGTCATCAGTTACCTCTTTTATGACACCCCCAGCCTTTGCATATTCTCCATTCTTATAGTCTTCAGTTCTTTGATTGTTTAGAGCAACCTTCATTTCATATCTGGCATCTGCATTATCATCTGCATCGTAATATCCTTTCGCATTGATACGTGTCATGTTATACATTGTTGAGGTTACTGTTGCCTTGATACGGGTGTCAATACTTGCAGCATTTAATGCCATTCCACCCCATCCGCAGATTCCACAGATTCCAATCCTGTCTGCATCGACATCATCATTTGTTGCCAAAAAGTCAACTGCAGCCTGGAAGTCTTCAGTGTTTATGTCCGGTGATGCCATATCCCTAGGCTGACCGCCACTCTCACCTGTGAATGATGGATCAAAAGCTATTGTTAAAAATCCCATTTCAGCTAATGTCTGAGCGTATAAACCAGAAACCTGCTCTTTTACAGCACCAAATGGTCCGGAACATGCAATAGCCGGTAATTTGCCATCAGCATCTAACGGTTTATATAAATCAGCTGCTAAGGTAATTCCATACCTGTTGTAGAAAGTCACCTTTTCATGATGCACATTATCGCTTTTGGGAAACACTTTATCCCATTCATCAGTTAAAACTAGTTTTTCGCATTCCATGATAATCACTTTGAATATATATTAAAAAAATAGTATATAAATGTTGTCAAATACAACAATATAAAAATTTTAAAAAAAATAGAAAAGTAGGTTTAGAATTTTAAACCTAATTCGTAAGCTTCTTTCAATTTGTCCTCTTGCTCTTCAGCAACGATTCCAGCAGGACCTGCACTACCCGCATCCACATGACCAATCACTTCATAACCCATAAATGTGAATGGTGAAAACTTGGTCATTTCAATATATTGGGCATAGGTTTCTTCAGGCTGATTTTCAGTGAAAATCAATGCAGCCTTTCCGGATAAGCTTTTGTTAGGGTTTTGGCCGATTGCATAGAACCTGTCTATGATGAGCTTTCCTTGAGCGGACATTTGACCGTAGTAGATAGGTGTTGCAAATATTACACCATCAGCAGCTACCAATTCGTCAATTATCTTGTTTCCGTCATCGCCACGTACACATTCATCATGTTCGGCACAGTACATGCATGCTTTACATGGAGCGATTTCTTCACCTTCCAGGAAATATTTGACTACTTCTCCGCCGTTTTCTTCAATTCCTTTAATCATTTCATCCATTAATACATCACAGTTTCCACCTTTACGTGGACTTGCTTGAAGTGCTACAATTTTCATTTTTTAACTACTCTCCAATAATTTTATAAGTTTAACTTGTTGAATTGATTTCAATAGTGTCAATAATTGTTTTACAATGATTTATGAAGTAATCACTGTCAGACAATGGTATTCCATCTCCAGAAATAAGATAATTCTGTCCATTCTTGTTGAAGAATATATCTGCATCATATGACTCTGAACCAGTATTGTATACAAAGTAGGTTGTTACTCCATTTTGATTTATTGATTCGGTTGCTGTATGCTCGCTGCTGCCAATGAAACTATTGTAGATATCCTCTATGCTTTGCGAGTTATCAATTTCAGAGACATAAATGGTCATTCCCTCATTATCAACTAGACTGGTTGTTGTATCATTTAATGAACTGTCAGTGAAGTTATCCAATGTTGGAAAATTACTGGCACCCACTGATATTATGCTTTCAGTGACATTATCAGTGATGTTTTCGGTAACATTGACAGTACTATTATCGGAAACAAAAGGAATATTATTCAGATTTATTCCAACATAAATAATGATTAGGATAATGAGTAATGCATATAGTTTTTTCATTATAAATTCACCTAGTATATAATATTTAATTTAAAGTATTTAAAATTAATAATAATTTATTTAAAAAAGTTTTAATAAAATTTAAGATATGAAATTATCAAAATCCAAAGTTAACACATATCTAAAATGCCCTCTTGAGTTTAAATTTCAATACATAGATGAAATTGAAGTTCCTCAAAACAAGTATATGGCCCTTGGAAGTGACGTTCACCTGATAGCTGAAAAGTTTGCAGAAAAGTTTGAAGACAACCTGGATGACGTCAACATTGAAAACGAGCTTCTAAAAATTGCTCACGAGGAGGAAATAGGATATGACTTAACCGATCACATTGATAATTTGGGTTCATTTTTCAAAGAGGTTTTCATCGATAACGATTACAAATTATTTTCACAGGAAGAGTACCTGCTTGATGAGAAAAATAGATTTTCAGGAATATGTGACATTATTCTAGAAGATGAAAATGGTGAATTGATTGTAATTGATTATAAGACTTCCAAGTCAAGTTCCTTTTCCAAATACAGAAGAGAACTGTGCTATTATAAACTGCTTGTTGAAAACGTATATGAAAAGCCCGTTTCACAGGTTGGAATATTCTTTACAAAGAATGGTCGCTTAAGATTATTGGAAGTCTGTGATGAGGAAAACAAACGTTATTATCTGAATGATGATGAAATACGGGAAGCGGTTGATACTCTCCATCATGTAAGAGATGAAATCAATAACGAACATTTTCCTGCAAAAAGACAATTCCTATGCCGATACTGCACTTATAAACATATATGTAATGCTTATTAATGAAAGAACTCACTTTCTTGCAACAACTGTCATCCATTCGACAAATCTATCCGAAAATGAGAAATGATCGTAATCGTCATGTACTCTTCGAGTCTCACCACCAATTTCCTTGATTATCTCTTCGCTGTTTTTTGCATCCCTCAAATAGACAGTAATCTGTGAGTAGCCATTGTTTTTTAGAAATTCTGTTATCTCCTCATCATTATATACTGTCATGTTTATTAGCTTTTCTGATATTTTCATTGTCAGATTATCATTGCCGTTTGATTCCATACCAATCAGGAATATTCCGCCAGGCTTAAGGACCCTTTTAACTTCACCGAAAGATTTTTCAATATTTGGCCAAAAGTAAACTGTTTCAAAAGCTGTTACAATGTCAAATGTGTTATCTTCAAACGGAAGGTCTTGAACATTACCTTTAAGAATCTCTACCTTTCCATCGTAGATTTCTTGTCTGTTGACTTCACGAGAGAGATTGACACTTTCTATGCTGTAATCTACACCATACACTTTTTTTGCATTTTTAGACATTCTGTTGATGTTTATTCCACCGCCGCATCCAATATCAAGAACAATGTCATCATCCTGAATATCCAAATGCTTCAGTCCCCATAGTGAAACCGGAGTGTGTTCCTTGTTCATTGATTTTAACTGAATTTTTCCTAGTTTTCCCTTTGGTTTTCTCATATTGTCAAAAAATCCCATCATATCACCTTTGGAATGAATCTATTAACTTTCTTTGAATAATCCAGATAATCTTTGCCATATAAATCTGTTAACCATTTTTCTTCAGTTTTTATCATTGCAATTGTCAATATAATCCAATATATGACAGGCAATACGAATAACAGAATATTGTTTAAAATTAGAATCACCCCAGTGACGGCGTATAGAAATGCAGCATAAATAGGATGCCTCACGTATCCATAAATTCCGGTTGTTACAAGATTATTTTGCCTAATGTTATCGTCAATATCAGATTTTTTAACCGCTGAAATCCAAAATATTGCCCCTAAAATTATTAAAAACACACCTATCACGGTTAATATTAAATTAATTTGACCAATAGAATATACCGGAATAATTTTTAAAAAGGACAATAAAATTGCAACAATTGTTGCAATGACAATTGGAACAATCAATAACGGTCCAACACCAAATTCGGGCAAATGATTATTATCTTCCATGACATATAATATGTGAAAAAAGAATATAAATATTTTTAGGTATACCTAAATTTATGGGAAAATTAAAAAAATAATTGAAGTGAGGTCACGCCTCAACTTCTTCAAAGTCTACTTTTTCACCTATGATTCTAAGTCCAACAAACATTACAACAATACCCACAGGGATTAAGATGAACCAAGGGATTCCGAATCCTGCTGGGATGTAACCGAAGAATATTGCTACAATAGCTACAAAGATAGCGTAGTATATTTGTGTTTGAACGTGGTCAATGTGGTTACAGCTTGTTCCCATGGATGAGAGAATTGTTGTATCTGAAATTGGTGAACAGTGATCCCCAAAGATAGCACCTGTCAATACACCACTGGTACAAACGATTGTGAAGTTCATATCACCTGTACTTACAGCCCAACCTAATGGAATAGCCAATGGCATCAAGATACTCATGGTACCATATGCAGTACCGGTTGCAAATGAAATCAAAGCACCTAAAACAAAGATTAATGCAGGTACAATCCATGCTGGAATGGTGTTACTTAATACGCCAACCAGATAATCAGCAGTTCCGACATCTCCGATAACTCCACCTAAGGACCATGCAAGAAGCAAGATTACACCGGTAATAACGATGGTTTTCATACCTCCAATCCATTCAGAGATTGCATCTTCAATGGAAAGTATTTGTTCACCGACTGCCATAACAATTGCTACAATGGAAGCAAGAAGTGCAGCCTGGAAAAGAGCAACGGAAGCATCTGATTGAGATAATGCTTGGAAGATTCCATCAAATGACAATGGAGAAGTTTTCATTAAGGTAATGAGAGCTTGGTCTTCTCCACCTAAAATGGTGGTGTATCCACTCCAGTAGAATGCAATAAGTGCACCTACAATTAATGTTCCAATAGGAATAATTGCATTCCATACAGATAATTTGATTCCTTCAACAGGTTTCACTTCATCAAAACCAGGAGCTGCAGGAACAATGATTTCCTCATCTTCTTTTCTAGCACGAGCAGCTTGTTCTGCTTTTTTCATTGGACCAAATTCATATAAAGTCAATGCAGAAATCACAATGAAAAGTAAAATGAAAATGTTATAGAATCTGTAAGGAATTGTTTGTAAAAATATTCCAAATCCGGTTACGTTAGTTACTCCGACTGATTCGAAACCAGCAGCAATTAAACTTATTTCCAAACCAATCCAGGTGGAAATAATTGCAATACCAGCAACGGGAGCTGCAGTTGCGTCAACCACAAATGCTAATTTTTCTCTAGAAACTTTGAGTTTGTCCATAACTGGTCTCATAATAGGACCAACAATTAAGGAGTTTGCGTAATCGTCAAAGAATACACATAGTCCTAAAAACCAAGTGAATAATTGAGCTTTTCTTGGAGTGTCTGCTCTTTTTGCAAATGCATCTGCAAGAGCTTGAGCCCCTCCCATTTTAGTTACTAATTGGATAATACCTCCAATAAGCAAACATTGAAGAATAATTCCTGCATTCCAAGGATCTGCCATACAGGAGATTATTTGAGAACCCATTTGTAAAAATGCGTTGATAGCTGTGGAAATAATATTTAAATCATTTGCACATAGCATGAATTCCCCAACAAATACCCCGATGAAAAGAGACAATACTGTTTCTTTAGTAATAAATGCCAAAGCAATTGCCACAAGTGGTGGTAATAATGTTAAGATACCAAAACGAACAGAATTATCCGCATCAGCTGGTGTTGAAGAAATCCATAATGATAAAATAAAAAGAGCTATAATTGAAATAGCTACAATTAAACCCATTTTTGTATTTCTATTCATATTCATAATCACACCATTTTCCTATACGTCTATTAAAATAAATCATTAATTACGACTAATAAAATATTTTAAATAATAAGTTAAGAGTTTATTTAATATTTAACTTATTATGTACACTTTTATATTGTTTTTAATAGAATATAAATATATTATTCATTATGAAATGATTTTTTTATGAACATTATTTAAAATTGAATATGAATTTAATAAAATTATTTTAAAAAAATAATTGAAAATAATTAAATCTAATAATATTCTCTTAAAAAAAATAAATAAATAAAAAATCAGTCAGTAATACAAAAAAATTTGGCATTTAAACAATTAATACATAGAATCCCCTTTAATTTCATTAATAATTTCTAATGCATATTCATCATCATCAAATTGACTTAAGTAATTAATGCATATTTCAAGGGGATTTAAATGGGAATTTTCATAAAAATAATTTTCAAAATCACTGTAATTTATTACATCCATGTGATATCTTTCCCAAAAATGAAGCGGATGATTATCTAAGAAATAATAACCCTTTTGAGTGATTTTTCCATCCTTAAAGTAATTATTTGAATCCAAAAATAGTTTCAAATCATGCCAATGAATATTATATGTATTTTCAATAGTGAAAATGGAATATTCAAGTTCAATGTTTTCATCAATCAACCTTAAAAATTTATAGGCTATGAATCGAATATCCTCCTTAAAGTCGCTGATTGTATTGTTTATTGAATTAATCAAGCTGTCCTGCATTTCATTAACGTCATAACTTAAATTTATTCCACAGAAGTGGCAAAACTTATCATGGCTGTCAATGGGCATGTTGCAGTATGGACACACATCATCATGGGATTTTATCCTTGGCTCCTTGTCCTCATCAAACAGGTATGCCAATCTGATAAGTAATGATTCATTTAAAATCATTCCTGCCTCATATTCCTCTTTTATCTGATTTTTTATGTCTAGCGCCTTCTGATAGGTGACATGATCATCATCGATTAATGTTTCGATATATTGTGAAAAATTATCCTCATCACCTATTACTTCCTCCAGGCTATATTGCTTAATTGGGAGATTTTCCTCCAAATCAAGGACTGCATTCATGATTTCAACATCATGACTCTTGAAAAAATCAGTAATTTCTCCAAGATATTCATCGGATATATGATTTGGAGCATCATAGTGGATAATGTCATAATTTAAAGGAGAGCTATAGGCAACACAGCCTTTCTGCAAATCAAGAACATGAATGCTGCTGCATATATCCAAATCATAGAAATGTGTGGACAACTCTTCGTTATGATATTCGGAATTTGAAAGAACATGGTTTCCGGGAATGACAAATTCAAGCGCACTTGCAACAATATTTTCATTGACATTTTTTGCAAAACCGTGTTTAATCAATAATTCTACAACCAAACGTGTGGGCTCCATGATGCTTGGCTTGTTATGTTCCTCCATTGTTTTTTCAAGTTCATTGGCAAAAATGGAATTGCCCCTGAATTCAGGAAGAACATAAATGTTACTTAAGGCGGCAGTGATGAATTCCCTTGAATAGTCATATGTGCAGAATCCAACGACCTTTTTATCGAATACCAATTCCTTAAATAAATTGCATTCATCATATTTTAAAATAATTCCTTCTTTTTTAATTGAATCCAAAAGATAAGGATAGTAACCCCTTAAGATATCAGTAACATTCAAGGTTTTTTCAGTTAAGAAAACTTTTTGAGTATTATCCTCCTTATGAATAATATCCATGTGCATACAACTCCTCAATGATTAAAATTACTTTAAATTAAGTTATATTTAAAGTATTCGGTTAAAAATTTTGTTTTAACTAAAAAATAAGTTTAAATTTAGTTATTCCTAATTCTAAATTAATATACGTAAAATATGAATATTTAAAAAAAATCTTCTCAAAATTAACTTAAGTTAGAAGCAGATATCTGTGACCATACCCGCCTCCGACTTATATAACAAACATAAGTTTTGATTATACAATAAGATATTGTACATTAGTTATATTTAAATTAATCGATTTTAAGGCGTTTTTTAGGCAAACCAAATATTAAAATTTAGGTATAACAAAAATAAAACATGTAAAATCAATAAAAAAATTAGACATACCTAAATCATTTACCTTTATTAACATTAGTCTTATTATAATCTGTGTTTCCGTTGGTTTGGCGGGAAATGATTTGCCTTGAAACACCCAATATTGTCTTAAAAAGAATCATACCATCCTGTGAAACCTGCCTGATTAAGTATCCCGGCCTTAAATAAAACTTAAGAAACGCCTTTTTCTGAATGCTTCTCAACTCTTTGCTTGAACAGTCAATTGTTTCCAAAACCGGATCTATAAGTGTGTATTTGGACCAGTCCTTGATTTGTATAAGATTTTTCTTGAAGGTCTCATTATAAAAGCGGGTTCCTGGATAAGGTGTAGCGAGACTATACAGCGCATAGTTCGGATTTAAACTTTTAACAAAATCGATTGTCTTCTTCATGGATTCTTTTGTATCTTCAGGCATTCCAATTACACATGATGCAATTGTTCTGATGCCGACTTTGCGTGCAAGCTTGAAAGCCTTTTCGGTTTTTGAAACTGTAATGTTTTTATTCATTTTTTCAAGCATTTGCTGGTCTGCACTTTCCACACCAATGAAAATTGTAATGCAACCTGAATCCTTCATAAGCTGCAATAACTCCTCATCCAGAGTATCGACTCTTGAAGTGCAACCCCACCAGAATTTTAAGTTTCTTCTTTTAATTTCAGCACAGAAATCTCTTACAAACTTCTTATTCAAGGTAAATGTATCATCCATAAAAGCGATTGTGTCAATATTCTGCTCATTCAGTCTCACTTCAATCTCATCACAAACGTTTTCAGGAGATCTCCTCCTTAAATGATGACCATGCAGAGCCGCTGAAGAGCAAAATGAACATTGCATAGGACAACCTCTTGTTGTAATGATTGTGGCAACATTAGTTGTGATATTTAATATCCTATATTTTTGCATCGGGAATAAATGGAATGCTGGAAATGGCAATTCATCCAAATCCTCGATAATAGGCCTATCCGGTGTTACAACCAAAGAAAAATTGTTTTCATCATGAAAAGCTAAACCCTGAACATCAGCCAAATCTCCACCATTTTCAACTGTCCGAACCAGATCCAAAAATGTATATTCCCCTTCTCCACGAACAACAACATCAACGCTAGGCTCTTCCAAAACGCTTTCATACTCAAAAGTAGGGTGATAACCTCCCAAAACAACGATTGTGTCCGGTTTGACCTGCTTTATTTTGTCTGCAGAATCCAGTGCAACACCGATGGTTGGTGTTAAAGCGCTGATTGAAACAATGTCAGGGTTTCTTTTAAGAATCTCTTCACCAATCTCATCATATGTTAATTCCAGTGCAGATGCATCTAACACATCCACATCATATCCGTTCTTTTCCAGGACTGCAGCCATATAACCGATTCCAAGAGACGGAGCTACAACACCCAGGAACTTATATTTTGAATTTGTTTGAGGAGGATTTAAAAATGTCACTTTCATTCTATCATCAACATTTAGATAAACCTAAAATAATAATTATAAAATATTAAGTTTTCTTTATTTAAATAGTTTACCCATATAATAGAAAATTACACTATCACAACACAGTATTATAAGAGTATCCACATAATGACCACCTATTTTATGAACAAACTATATAAAACTCAAATTTAAATAATTTGAAAAACAAAAATATTACCACAACAAAAAAGGGATTTTAAAAATGAAAATATTGATAATTGGAGCCGGAGGAGTTGGAATTGGCCTTGCAACATCAGTTGCCTCACAGGGCGCTGAGGTCAGCATCTTTGCCCGTGGAGAAACTGCAAAAGCCATAAGAAATAATGGAATAAAACGTACAGGATTATTTACACACTATGAGATAAGTGATGTTCCAGTTTATGAAAAATACGGGGAAATTCCAAAAGAGTCTTTTGACTACATATTCATATCCTCAAAAACCACAGCCAACGAGGACATTGCAAATAACTTAAGTGAACATAAGGACATCATGAAAAAGGATGCAAAAATAATCATCTTCCAAAACGGATTCGGAAATGATGAACCATACCTTAAATTCTTCCCAAAAGAAAAGGTGTTTTCTGCACGTGTGATTACCGGTTTTACACGTCCGGAAAGGTACATTAGTGAAGTCACAGTCTATACTGAACCAATATTACTCGGTTCACTTCAAGGCGAAAATCCTAATGACCTGCAGGAAATTGCAGATATGATTACAAAATCCGGAATAAAATGTGAGCTCACAACTGAAGTCGACAAATACCTGTGGGCCAAAATGTTGTACAACTGCACATTGAATCCATTGGGAGCAATTCTGGATGTGACTTACGGACAGCTTACCGAAAATCCCTACACTTTGGAATTGATGGACAATATCATTGAGGAAATCTTTGAAGTGATAAAAGCATCCCCCTATGAAACACTTTGGGGAAATGCAGATGAATACAAGGATATTTTCTACTCAAAGCTTGTTCCAGATACCTATAACCATTATTCATCTACACATCAGGACATTAAAAAACACATCAGAACTGAAATCGATTCACTAAACGGCAAGGTTATTCAATTAGGTAACAAGTACAATATCCAAGTAAATACAAATAAATTTATTTATAATCTCATAAAAGCAATTGAGAGTACCTTTTAGAAACTAAAACTTTATATAGGTTAAAATTCTAAATAGTATTGTTCATATTGTTATATACTATTTTTTTATAATATGAACAATGGTGATGGTTGAAATGAGCATTCGTTTGTATTCCTTTAGTGGTGTTTAGGAAGAGAATGTTCATTTGTTTTAAAAGAACTTATTTTAACGATTATTTTATATCATGGTGATACTATGAGCGAACTTAAAGAATTAATTGAAAAATATATTGAACTTGAAGAAAACTTTGATGAAGAAAATGAAGAACAAGCAGAGGAATTACATGATTTAGGTCATGAAATCGACCATTTAGTATATCACGAAGAATTTGTTATCGTTTACAATGCAAGTACCGAAGATGAAGAGGTAGTTGCACTTATTGTTAGTGATGAAGATGATGAACACGAAGAATTCTTTATCCCTGTTTACACCGATGAGGAAGAAGCTAAAAAAGCTATTGAAGTATTCAGCGATGAATCCGGTGAAAATGACTTTGGATTTGACAAAGCTAATGGAAATGCAATTGTACAGGCATATGCAGAAGATGAGGAATTCTTAGGTTTAGCTATCAATGCCCCACAATGCGATTTTGTTATATTCAGTGAAAATGTTCACGACTGCAGTGAGTAGATATGAACCCAAAAGATTACGAAGATTATCAAAAAAATAACGTGAAAGCTTCAAAAAGCCAATTGAAAGAATATATCCAAATATATGCAGACATGGCTAAAAAGCTCAAAAGCGAGGATGCACTCGAGCTTGAAGCTGTAAAAAACAATATTAAAAATACATATCCAACTGAAATTTACTTTACCCTAGTTGATGAAGCTGAAAAACCAGTTAAACTAACATTGACTGAAAAAAGCAAGGAATACATCATACCAATCTTTACAGACATAAGGGAATATGCAGTCGGAAGTGCAAAAATATCTAAGTTATTTTTGGATAAACTGGAGATGAAAGTTCTTACCCCAGAGGACATCTCTTCAATTGCAGAAGAGGATGAATGTTTCCAAGGCTTTGTAATCAATCCTCACTCCCAAAACTTCAATATGAATAGGGATGGTGATTTTTAAATGAAATTCATTTGTCCAACACTTGGTGAAGATCATGAAAAGGACTTTCTTGTAACAGGAAGCCTTGATGACTTTAAAATTATAGTATTTTCAGATATTGACGAATATGAAAAGGGTTTTGAATATTTGGAGCTAACTGATTATAAACCATGTGAAGTGTCAATTGACCTATTCAAAGAACTTTCAAAAAATGATGATGCATTTTCAGGCATCATTTTAAATATACATAACGAAAACAAAATTATTTCAAAAAAAGATATATTAAATGATAGAATTTAAAATATTAGATTCATCATCTATCTAAAAAAAGAACAAATGTAGATGCAATTGCATCTACCTAATTTTTATATAAATACTTTTATTTACTGCCTTGTAATAAGCACTTCCACCATATCTTATTTTTGCCTTGAAATTCCCTTTTTTAGTCAATTTAATAATTTTAAAGGTGGCTTTTCCATATTTATTGGTGGTTGCCCTATAAGTTTTACCATTGATTTTCAAGGTAACCTTAACTTTTTTCATAACTTTATTTTTGTTGTTTTTTAAGGTTATTGTATATTTCTTAGTCTTGACAGAACGTTTAAATTTTTTAGTTTTTGCAGTAATCTTTGGAGTTGCTTTATTGATTGTCACTTTGACATTTTTAGTTGACTTAATATAATTATTATCACCAGCAAAAGTGACTTTGACTGCATACTTTTGAGGTTTCAAACCGTTGAGTGAAAACTTGACTACTCCGTTTTTAGTGGTTAAAGGAGTTTTGCCCTTAATGTTAACGGATACTTTTTTGTCGTTCACTAAGTTTCCGTTTTCATCTTTTAATGTAACCTTTAAATATTTTCCCTCATTATATACCGCACTTTGTGCATATAAAATAATATTTGTGGATAAAGGCTTGATTTCCAAATTAAACTGGCTTTCACAGTTTCCATAAATTGAATCTCCTCCATATTTTACGACAACAGTGTAATTTCCAGCTGCATCAACTAATCCAGAAGGAATTCTGGCAACACCATTTTCATCAGTAACGGAATAATCTGAATTACCTTTGACAAGGAAAACAACCTTCATATTACTCAAAGGTGCACCCTCAACATCATGCACCACAACAGAAACATTATCATCAAGATATTTAAGTGAAACATCACTGCAATCTATTAAAGTTTCAAGAGGCTTGATTACCAAATTAAATTTAACCTCAGACTTTTCATAATTAAGGTCTCCATCATATCTCACTGCAACAGTGAAATTTCCAACAGATTCAAATAATTCTAATGGAAGACTTGCAACACCGTTTTCATCAGTAATGGAATAATATTGTTCATCATAATTACCTCCCTTAAAAAATGAAACGTTTCTATTTTCCAATGGAATTCCATCAAGATCTTTTAAAGTGACAGTGCCGGAGTAATTAGAATAATAAATCGCAATATCCCGACATTCAATTGTGCAATCTTTTTTAACAAATACTAAGTCTCTTCCGTCCCCATATACTGTAGAATATACATCACCATAGAATGGATAAAAATAATTACCCTTCATACCTCCTTCAGGACCAAAGGATATAATTCTATTAGGGGTGTTGTTTATAAAAACACAATTGTCAATAGAACACATTTCCCCATTCAGAGTGACGGCAGAAGCAGCATGCCCGTATTTTGCAGAATTATTTATGAATTCACAGCCAAACAGACTAAATTGATTGCCTTCACTATAAATTGCACCTGAATACTGGGCAGAATTATTAACGAATTTACAGTTTTCTATTCTGCAGTCTAAACAGTCCTCCTCACAGTAAATAGCGCCTCCGTTATTATTCTCCAATTCATAAGCGTTTCCGTTAATGAATGTGACATTTTTAATTAAAATATTATATTCATTAGTTGAATCAAATGAAGATAAAATAAAATGTCTTGCCTGATTTTTAGCGTCAATTTTAAATCCGTTTCCATTTATCACAATTGATTTATCAATCACAATTCCATCCTTATAACTTTCATCATCATCAGAATACGCATAATTTTTATTTAAATTCAACTCTCCACTTGAACTGTCAATTTCATTTGCCAAATCTGAAAATGTCCCTGATGAAACACTAGATTCCTCTTCAACAGATGTAACATTATCATTGACAGTATCATCAATTCCATCTTCCGGATTATCGTCAAATTCTGTTTCATTAATGTTACTGGCAAAGACACAAGAAACACTTAAAACAAAAATCAGAAGAGCTATAAAAAAAGTTGCCTTCTTATGCATAAAAAAAACCTCTAAAAAAATTAATAAAAAATAATAAGAAGATAGAAAATTATTCTAAATCTTCCTCAACCTCATCTTCTACAATATCATCCTTCAGATAATATTTGTATCTGTAAGACATTTTAAATCCGCCCTGAACCTCACGTTTAGGCCTTCTTTTGCGCTTTATATTTGGCCCATAAATATTCCTG
>CAMNJW010000011.1 GCA_946541845.1 uncultured Methanobrevibacter sp. | reverse complement strand
TAACAGACTCCAAAGATTTGAAGAAGGAGATTTAGTTCACATTACTATTAACCCAAGTATCCAAAAAGGACAACCTGCTCCTAGATTCCACGGTAAAACCGGTAAAATCACTGGTCAAAAAGGTAAAGCTTACATTGTGTCCTTAAAAGATGGAAACAAAGAAAAAGAGTTAATAGTAAGACCTGACCACTTAAAATTACAAAAATGATTTCTATGATTGGAAAAGAGATTATTGAAAGCGAACCTATTTCTGGCGCTGAAGTCAAAAAAATCATTGAAGATTTTTCAGAAAACAACGAATTAAACTATGAACAGAATATTACATTAAACCATCTTGCAAGATTCAAAAGATACTCTGTTGAAGACTCAAAAGAAATCGTTGAAAAACTTCAAAACGAATTTGGCTTAAGACCAAGAGTCGCAGTTCATATTGTCGATTTAGTTCCTAAGGACTTAGCAGACATGAGACTAATTTTTGCTAAGGAACCATCCAAAGTTGAAAAGGAAGACATGGAAAAAATCCTTGAATTCCTAGAACAATATGACGTTGAAGAATAGTTTCAAACTATTCACTTTTTTTATTATTTTTTAACAAAATTCTATTATCAAAAACGCCCCTTTTTTAGATATCTTTATTATACTTAAAAACTAAATTTATAAGTAAGTTTTATATTATAGCTAATTTAAGTTATATACAAAAAAACAATAGTGAGTGATAAAGATGGTTGATAATAGAAAGAGAAATGAAAAAAAACCAACAGTGAAAAAAGAACAGTATGCTGTTGTGCTTGATTATCTTAGTCGAGGCTATGTTAAATCTGATATGTCAAAATTCGGAGGCAAACCTATTGCTCAAGCTATTGGTACAGAACAATTCACTTTACTAGAATTAGCTCCAAAAAATGGTGTTGATTTGGAAATACAGGACACCGTTTACATCGGAAAAGGAAAAAGAGATAAAATATACAGAGTGCTTGGAAAATTAGACTTTGAAAACTTAACTGCAACTAGTAGGATTGAATTAGATTATGCTATTCGCGATATTGTTGAGGCGAACGAGGAAAAATACGTCAACTTTTTCAACACTGCTGATGGAGTAAGTACTAGACTTCACTCTTTAGAGTTAATTCCTGGAATCGGTAAAAAATACATGTGGGACATTATTAACGCAAGAGAAGAAAAACCGTTTGAAAGCTTTAAAGATATAACTGAAAGGCTCCCTACATTAACTGATCCTGCAGGAATGATTGTTAATAGAGTTAAACAGGAATTAGATACAAACAATATCAAAAGAGGTAATAAAGGCAAATATTATATATTTACTCAAGCCCCAAGAAAACCTAGAAACAATAGATAAAGTGATAAATTGAATAGTGAAACTTCCCAATCCTTATCTAAAATTACTAAAAACATTTTAAATCAGCATGGGATTAAGTTAAATAAAAATCTTGGTCAAAATTATCTTATTGATAAGAACAAAAGAGATCAGATTATTAACTTTGGAAATATTGATGAAAATGACATAATTTTAGAGATTGGAACTGGGATAGGCACACTAACAATTGAAATTGCCAAAAAAGCTAAAAAAGTAATTGCTATCGAACAAGATAAAAACATTTGTGACATTTTAGCTAAAAGACTTAAAGACGAAAAAATCGATAACGTAGAGCTAATAAATGATGATGCATTAAAAGTGGACTTTCCAAAATTTAATAAAATCATCTCCAATCTACCTTATCAGATATCATCACCCATTACATTCAAATTTTTAGATTACGATTTTGATTTGGCCATTCTAATGTATCAGAAGGAATTTGCTGAGCGAATGAACGGCGAAGTCGGAACCAAGAATTATTCAAGACTTTCTGCAATGCTGCATTTCAAGTGCGATGTAGAGAAATTAACTGATGTCAGCTCAGAAAGCTTTATACCAAAACCACAAATCGACTCAACTGTTGTAAAGTTAACACCAAAGGAAAATAAGATATCCGATGAGGATTTTAAGGTTTACTCTAAATTCACCAAGGCATTGTTCCAGCACAGAAATAAGAAAATCAAAAATGCCTTAATTGATTCAAGACATATCATAACCGATTTGGATAAAAAGGAAATGAAAAAACGTATGAATGATATTGAATCAGAAGAGATAAACGATTATCTTAAAAAAAGGGTGACAGTTGTTTCACCTGAAGAAATACTGTTTTTATCAAAGGAAATCAATTCAATTTTAAGCGACTAGATTATTATGCCAGATTTTATAATTAACACCGATGACAATGTATATGTTCCGGCTGAAGACAGCTATATGTTAGCCGACAATCTGCAGATTAAGCCTGGCCAAAGCGTTTTGGAAATTGGAACCGGATCTGGAATAGTTGCAATGTATGCCTCAAGATTAACAGACAACATCACAGTTACGGACATAAACTTTGATGCCTGCGAGCTTGCCCGCAAAAACTTTGAAGACAACGGCATTGAAAACATTGAAATATTGTTCGGAAATCTATTCGAACCTGTGAAAAACAGAAAGTTTGATGTAATTTTATTTAATACTCCATATCTACCGACTGAAGATGGCGATGTTATTGAAGACACTATAAATTATGCATTCGACGGTGGATTAAATGGTAGGAAAGTGATTGATGTTTTCTTAAATGAAGTGAAAAATCATTTAAATGATGGAGGAATTGTCCAGCTGATACAGTCTTCACTTTCAGGCAACGAGGAAACATTAGAAAAGTTAGATAAATTAGGATTTATAGCTGAAATAGCCGAAAAAGAACATTTCTTTTTTGAAGATATCACATTAATTAATGCATATAAAATTTAGAGCGTGAAAATATGGAAGAATGGAAAAAATCAGTTTTAATAGGTGTTATACTATTAATTTTGGCAATCGTTTTTGCAGTACTTAGAAAGGAATTCAACATTTTGATAATATTGATAATTGTCCTTGCAGTGATTGATATTATATTTGGATTATTGAGAAAAATGAAGGGAGTTTAAGGAGAATTAGAATTCCCCATCATAAACAAGCTCTGCCGGACCTTCCATGAAGGCTCCAAGAGCATCCTCTTTTTCATAAACATTGAATTTTAAGTCGCCACCAGGCAAATGAAGCAATATATTTTCATCAAACAGACCTAGTTTGAAACCAGAAATTGCAGTTGATGTTGCACCGGTACCGCATGCAAGGGTTACGCCAGCACCTCTTTCCCAAGTAATCATCTTGCCCTCATTTTTAGAGATGACCTCTACAAAGTGCACATTGATCTTTTCAGGGAATACTTCATGAGCCTCAATAGCTGGACCGTACTTGTTGATGTCAATCTCATCAACATTGTCAACGAATATTATTGCATGAGGGTTTCCGACACTGATTGCAGTCAGGTTAAATGTGGTATCCAAAACCTCAAGCTCACCATCTAAAAACTCTTCAGCATCGCTGGTCATTGGAATTTCAGGAGTTTTAAAAGTTGAAAGACCCATGTCCACTTTAAATAAGACAGGTTCATCGTCTTCCAATGTAATTTCAATTGTTTTAATTCCTGCCCTTGTTTCAACAGTCATCTTTTCTTGTTTTAAAATACCTTTTCTGTAAACAAAGTCACCAAAGCATCTTATACCATTACCGCACATTTCAGCTTCGCTTCCGTCAGGATTGAACATTCTGTATCCGATGTCTGCTACTTCAGATGGCTCTACAAACAGTACGCCATCTCCACCTACGCCGAAGTTTCTGTGGCATAACATTCTGCATGCTTCAGGCTTATCAGCTTCAGGAATAACTTCCCCTTTGGATTCATCGATAATCGGGAAGTCATTTCCGATTCCATGCATTTTTGAAAATTTTAATCCTTTTAAATCTACCATAGTATCAACTTATTTTAAATGTGGTGGAATGCTTTGTTTTGCATATAAGTCTTCAAAGGTTTCTCTTTCACGTACAACACTGCATTTACCGTCAGTTACAAGAATTTCTGAAGTTAATGGTCTTGAATTGTAGTTTGAAGACATTGTGAATCCGTATGCTCCGGCATTTAATATACCCAATATGTCTCCTTCCTCGATTTCAGGCATAGGCCTGTCACGTGCAAACAAGTCCCCGGATTCACAGACATTACCTGCAATGTCAACTTCCTGAGTGTTTTCAGCAGCCATATTGTTAGCTACGACAATATGATGGTATGAATCATACATTGCAGGCCTTAGGAGTGTGTGGAATCCTGCATCTACACCTATGAATTTTCTGTAGCTTTGTTTTACACTGTTAACTGTCACTAAGAGCACGCTTGCATCTCCGACCAAGTATCTTCCAGGCTCGAGATACATTGTAGGATTGCCCATATCATATTGTTCAAGTTTTTCTTTGAATAAACCTATGTTTACTTCTGCAAACTTGTCTAAATCCACGATGTTTTCCTCTGGAGTGTAAGGAATACCTACACCTCCACCGAAATCGACAAATTCAAAGTCGATTCCTGCTTCCTGGTGCACTTTTCCTGCAATGTCCATAGTGGATTCAATAGCTAGTTTGAATGGTTCCGGATCCAGAATACCTGAACCGATGTGTGAATGCATACCGATAGGGTTAAAACCTAATTCTTTAGCCATTTCATAAACTTCTACAGCCTCATTGTCCATAATACCGAATTTACTCATTACTCCACCGGTGATACAGTGGTCGTGGTGCCCTGCTCCAACCATAGGGTTTACTCTGAATGATATTTTTAATCCTTCAGGATCAACCATTTTAGCCAATCTTTTTAAAGCTGAAACTGAATCGATATTTAAAACAGCACCTTCATCGTGCACGAATTTCAATTCATCGTTGGTTATGTTGTTACCTGTGAACAGAATTCTGTCACCTGAAAATCCGAGCATTTTGGATATGTGAACTTCACCAGGTGAAACAGCATCAATACAGCAACCTTCACTCTCTAAAATTTTCATTACGGCAAGGTTGGTATTAGCTTTACATGCATAAAAGACTTTAAAATCAGAGTAATATTTTGAAAAGGCTGAATAAAATCTGTTGTAATTATCTCTTATTCTATTTTCATCAATCACAAAAGTTGGAGTTCCGAACTCTTCTGCAATATCACATGCATCTGCTCCACCAATGTCTAAGTGATTTTTATCGTTGACTTTAATATTTAAATCCATAATTAAAACTCCTAAAAAAGTTACATTATGTATTTAGTTATTTAATTTAATCTATTTAAAATTAGTGAAGGAAGTAAAATTGCCGATTAAAATTTAAACCAAAAGAATTAAACTAAAATCAGTGATTGAAATGAAATTAGGTTATGGACTTACAATGAGAGGAATCATCAAGAATGAAGACGATGAGATACTAATCCTAAAAAGGCATCCAAAGTCAAAAACAGACCCTGAAATGTGGGAGCTTCCAGGCGGAAAAGTGGAAAAGGGAGAGCACTTCACCAATGCATTGGTGAGAGAAATCAAGGAAGAAACAAATCTCGATGCGGATGTTGGAGACTTCTGCGAAGCGGTTCAGAACGATTATATGCACAAGAGGACAGTGCAGGTGATAATGTATTTGGAAAACATCAAGGGTGATGTGAAAATTAGCGAAGAGCACACTGACTGGATGTGGGCCGGCTTAGAAAAAATAAAGAGTTTAGAGATTTCAACATCCCTTAAAAAAATATTGGAAAAAAGAAATTGGGAAATTTAGTCAACATTGCGAATCTCTACGGTCATTAAATGACCTTCCTTACATTTTGGACATAAGGAAGAGTCCTTTAGTGAATATAGTTCTCCGCCACAGTGTTGGCATTTGCCCCTATAGTCAAACAGCAATACTGTCAGGTCATTGGTATGCTGTTTAAGAATATACCTTATTGAGTCCTCATCGACATTGGATAGATTTTGCATTACAACAAATTTGTTGATTTGTTTTCTGCAGTCATCGCAATAATATCCGTAGTAATAACCCCAGAAGTCATATTTATCATTGTCTTTAAAATCATGAATATATGGCTCTTCAATGACAAAATCACCCTGTTTATCGACTGCAAAGGCTTTTTCGGACTTGACATCAATACTTCTTGAGCAAGTTAGACATTTTTGGAACTTATCATCAAATTTAATGATCTTAAATGTATGGTCATAGTCCTCAATCAAATTGAATATCTCTTCATTGTCCATATTGGAAGGGTTTTCAGTGATTAAAAATTCTTTTACTATGCTGTCACAATCATAGCAGTAATATTCCTGATAATAACCGCTGACCAATGATTTTGACATTTGTTCAGATGTCAAGAACAACAACATGCTCACATTAATCTCCAGATTCTTATCAATCCAGAAAACTTCTAAGTCGTGAACATGCTCATGTCCACATACATCGCATTTATATTTGATAAATTGTCCCATTCTAATAACCTACAAATTTTCGTCTAATGCTTTGACAAATTCGTCAATTTCTTCTTTGGTAATTGTTAATGGAGGTACGAATCTTAAAACATTTCCGGAGGTACAATTAATTAAAAATCCTGCTTCTCTGAGTTTGTCAACATATTCAGCTCCAGGCTTGGTCAATTCTAAACCTACCATCAATCCTACTCCTCTTACATCAGCAATTACATCCTTATCTAACTTTTTAAGCTCATCGATAAAGTATTGACCGACTTCATTAACGTTATCCAAGACATTTTCTTCCTCGAATGCATCTAAAACCGCATTTGCTGCTGCACATACTAATGGTCCTCCACCGAAAGTGGTTCCGTGATCTCCAGGCACGAATGCACTAGCTACCTCCTCAGTTGCAAGAATTCCGCCCATTGGAACTCCTCCACCGATACCTTTAGCCATAGTCATTATGTCAGGTTTGATTCCATATAATTCATGAGCGAATAATGTTCCGCATCTTCCAAATCCTGTTTGAACTTCATCCACGATTAATACAATGCCTTTTTCCTTACATAGTTTTTCTATTTCCTGGAAGTATTCCTTATCTGGAACATTTACACCACCTTCACCTTGAACAGGTTCAATGAGGATAGCTGCAGTATTTTCAGTGATTGCTTCTTTAATCGCATCAATATTGTTGTATTCCACATTGATGAATCCTTTTGGCATTACTGCCTTGAATGGTTCGTGATATTCTTCATGACCTGTTGCAGCAAGGGTCATTATTGTTCTTCCGTGGAATGAATCGACAGTGGAGATGATTTCGCTTTTTCCAGTGTATTTGACAGCTAGCTTAATAGCTCCCTCGTTAGCTTCAGCACCACTGTTAGCATAGAAAATTCTATCGAAGCTTGTCATTTCAATTAATCTTTTAGCATAAATCAATGCAGGCTCGTTGTAATAGATGCTTGAAATGTGAATCAATTTTTCAGCTTGGTCCTGAATTGCCTTTACAAGTTTAGGATGATTGTGGCCTAAACAGTTGACTGCAATTCCTGCAAACATGTCCAGGTATTCATTTCCATCGATATCCCATACTTTAACACCTTCCCCGTGGTCCAATACGATTGGTTGTCTTGTGAAAGTGTTAATGAAATAATCATCTTCAATTTTAATCAAATCTTGAGTATTCATAAAATCCTCCATAAACTATTTAATCAATAATATTTATATTATAAGTATTATTTAAAAAATTAGGTGATAAAATGAAAGTCGCAATAATCGAAACTGACAAAGGGAATATCGAATTAGAATTATTCCCAAATGAAGCACCTGGAACCGTAGCTAACTTCGAAAAATTAATCAAAGAAGGTTTCTATGACGGATTAACTTTCCACAGAGTAATCCCAAACTTCGTAATTCAAGGAGGATGCCCTTACGGTAACGGTACCGGAGGACCAGGTTACACCATCAAATGTGAAACTGAAGGAAACCCTCACAAACACGGAACTGGTGCATTATCCATGGCACACGCAGGAAAAGACACTGGTGGAAGCCAATTCTTTATTACTCACTGCCCACAACCACACTTAGACGGTGTCCACACCGTATTCGGTCAAGTTATTAAAGGTCAAGACGTCGTTAACGCTATCCAACAAGGAGACGTAATGAACAAAGTGACCGTTGAAGAAAGATAATTCTTATCTTTCAACTTCTTTTTTTTACATCATTTAGCAAAAAAAAATATAGCATGTTCAAAAACTGTTTCTTATTATAATAGATATATTTTTAAAAAAAGAGAAAAATAGGGAGATTAAACTCCCAATTCTAAAATTTATGCTTTGTTTACAGTTATAGTGCTTGTTATTTGGCTTTCGTTATATTCAGCAGAAATTGTGTATTCTCCAACACCTAAATTGATTGGCAATGTTGCAACACCATCAGCATTGGTTTTACGGTCATATGTTTTACCATTGATTGTAATTTTTACAATTTCACCTGCAATATTAACTGGATTGCCCTGTCCGTCAGTTAATTGTACAGCATAACTGGTTCCGTCCTTATAGGTCATATTAATGTTTTCAGCAGTGATGTTCATTACAGGTTTTTCAACTGTAATTTCCTTAGTAACATTAACTTGATCTAATTTTGCGTTTCCATCGAATTGAACTGCTACTTCATATTTTCCGATTTTTAAATTGATTGGCAATGTTGCAACACCATTTTCATCAGTTTTGCTATTATATGTTTTACCATTGATAGTCATCTTAACAACGGAATTTGCAATAGCGTTGCCATCAGCATCAGTTAAAGTAACACTGAAATTAGAACCATCCTTATAGGACATGACAAGATCATCAGCAGATAAAACAGGAACCGCTTTATTAACAGTTACATTAGCAGTGATTAATTCAGCTTCATAGACGGAATTGGATAAAGAAGCATTGACATTATATGTGCCAGGATTTAAATTAATTGGCAATGTAGCAATACCTTCTGAATCAGTTTTAATTTGATATACTTTACCAGAAATGCCCATATTAACTTTAACATCAGCAATTGCGACACCATTTTTATCAGTTAAAGATACAGTCCAACCGCTACCATCTTTATAAGTCATGACAAGATTATCAGTAGTTAAAGTAGCAGTAGCTTTACCGATAGTTATAGTAGCATTAACAAATGCAGATTCGTAGTTATTGTCTCCCTCATAAGTAGCATTAATCTCATAAACGTTAGGAAGCAAGTTGACAGGTAACTTTGCAACACCTTCATCGTCTGTCTTAATGCTATAAATCTTATTAAGAATACCAAATTTAACTATTGCACCAACCATAGCATTACCTTTATAGTCAATTAAAGTAACAGCCCATTGGGATCCATCCTTATAAGTCATAACAAGATTATCGGCAGCCAATTCAGTTGTAATCTTATTAACAACAACTTCACCATTGTTGGATTTGATTCTTGCTGTTTGATTTTCTCCCCAATAGTTATTATTAACTTCCGCATCACCTTCATTTATTCTAATATCCATAGCATCGGAATTATATGGGTTAGAATTGTTTAGAATGGTGTTTCCTTCAAGAGTGATATCACCAGATTGAACATTGACACCGACACCATCACCTAAGCGAGCGGTTGTGTATTCATCTGAAACTGTGTTATTTGCAATTAAACTGTCTGTAATATTAACGGAACCATCATTTGCACTAATTCCAGCACCGAAAACAGCTTTATTTCCTACGAATGAGGAATTGTCAACAGTTACATTGACATTATCTCCACTACTTATAGCACCACCATTAAATGCATCATTGTTTGTGAATTCTGAGTTTTTAACAGTGATTGTAGAAGGATTATAACCGCTACCGCTTGAATCAGTTACTGAAATAGCACCACCATTTGTAATGTCACCAGTTCTCTTAGATCCAGCTTTATTATTTTCAAATGTTGAATTTTCAACATTCAAGTTACCTTGGACTCTTACTGCACCACCGGAACCTCCAGTTGCAACATTATTATCAAATGTATCATTGATTAATTGAGTGTCACCACTTGCATAAATAGCTCCACCTTGTGAACCTTTTGCAGTGTTGTTTATAAATTCAGAGTTGATTACTTCCAAACCATTTTCAGCGTGTATTGCTCCACCTTTCCTTGCGGTGTTATTAATGAAAGTACAATTGATTACAGTTAACGGACCTTCACTTTTTATTACACCACCATCGGCATAGTTAGATGTGATTTTTTCACCATTGACAAAAGTCAATCCAATCAATGTTAAATAGTTATCGCTATTTTCAGAATAGAAGAACCAACCATTATGATTTGCATCTAAAGTTACATCAGAATCCTCATAATTACTGATGGTAACATTATTTGATATTACCATATTTATGTCAGAATAAGTTCCACTCAATATGTAGACGGTAACAGGATGTTTTGCACTATTTGCTAAATCAATAGCTTCAGCAATTGTTTTTAAAGGAGAATCTAATGATCCATTTCCAGAAGTTCCAACATTTCCATTAACGAATATTTCAGTTCCTTCAAAGCCATCCACTACAGAAATTTGTTTTTCACATCTGTCATCTAAGTTTTTAGTTCCATAAATTGTATCTTCACATTCATTATCAGCAATGTAAGTGAATTCTGCAGAACCCTCCTTAATAACTACAGTTTCTGGAGTTACAGAATTTTTAAGAGGTTCTATATCAACTTCATAATCTGGTAAATAAGTACTGATACCTTTAATTTCCCCACTTTCGTTAACTTTGTTTAGATTGATTGTATAGATAGTTTCAGTATTTGGTTTTACTGAATCTGGACCTTCAATATCCATTATAACAAAGTTTTCAGGTTCTACTAAAACAGAATCACTGTCATAAATTCCAAATAATTCATTGAAATCAGGGTCATTAGTTCCCCAGTAATTGTTGTTTACTTTGAGAACATAATCATCTAAAGTGTATGTGGTATCCAGACCTGGTTTAACAGCTGCAATTGCATAGCCGCCTTCCGCAACATTATTTTCGATTATTGAATATTCGATATTTATTATTGCAGGAACATCTTCATTTAAATTTTCAGGTTCGGAAATTATCATTATGCTTCCATATCCAGTGCTTTCAGGCCATACTGATAATTTTGTAGCTTCATTATCTATGAAAATACATTTAGAAGCATTTAAATGATTATTAGGATTATTATAAATGACTCCACCAATTCCGCCGATAGCCTTGTTATTTTTGAAGGTGTCATTCAATAATGTTACATTTCCGGAGTATGCATAAATTGCTCCTCCCCTTGCAATAACTAAGTTTGAAACTACTGGTGTTTCAACGGTATTGCCATCGAATAAATCATTGTTACTTTTAAGATTGCCCACATCTGTTCTTCCGGTGTCATAGAACGCATAATTATAAATTGCTCCACCTTGATGTTTAGCAGTGTTTTTAATATACTGATTGTTGTTTGAAATCAAATTACCTTGAATGAACAATGCCCCTCCGGATCCTGAAACTGCATTGGAATCAAAGAGACTGTTTTCAATTATAATATCATTGTTTGCAACATATGTTATTGCACCACCGTTCTTGGATCCTATATTTCTTATGAAATTGGAATTGTTTACAGTGATGTTACCATTATTTACACGAATTACATTTGCAAGGCTGCTGTCAGTTCTTGCAGTGTTCAAGACCATGTTATTTTTAAAGGTACTGTTGTTTATATTTATGTTAGATGTTGCTGCAGCACCATAAATCAAACCGAAACTGGTTCCTGTTGTTGAACCATCAATATTAATATAATTATTAGACACTGTAACATCATTTAAAGTCAAATCACCGGAATTGTAGATTAATCCTCCATTTACAGTAACCATTTTAGCTTTTGAGGTTATACCGTTTCCAGAGAAGATTGTGTTTTCAATTTCAAGGCTACCTTTATTATTATAGATTAAGCTTCCGAATACATATGTCATTGTTGCACCGGTATGGTTAACTATAGAGTCCTTGAAATAAGAACCACTAATAATCATATCCCCAGTGTTAATGATTGGAGCTTGTAAATTAACTGTTGCTGCATTATTCTGTCTTTTTGCAGTAAAAGTTACATTATTAAATGATGTTTGTCCCGCATTGATAATTCCAGATTGAGTAACAGCATAATCATTTAACAGGATAATGTTTTCTAAAATCAAATTACCTGTTGATTTTACATCGAATAATTTGGCTTTATCTGTACTATTTATGGTGAATCCGTTTCCGTCGATTGATACTTCCTTATCGATCACAATACCTTTTTGGAATTCTGAATCTTTTGAATCATCGAAAGTATAATTTTTATCCAAAATGATTTTTCCTTCAGATTCATTGATTAATCTATTTAATTCAGTGTAAGATCCGTCTTTTGCATCTGCAATTGCATTAACTGTGAGTGATGCTTGTTCGATGCTTGAATCTAAAACGGATAATGTATCTTCACCTTCACTTTGTGGAATATAATTGTAAATTCCTACACCATTTTCAATCAATACTGATTCTACAGAATCCAAATTCAATGACTTGACTGAAACTTGATAATTTGGAAGGATACCCTTTTCCAAATCACTGACGACACCAGTTAACCTATTTTTTATTTGATTTAAAGTTACGGTATATGAATTTTCTTGTCCAACAATTGCTTCTGCACTTCCGGTAATATTTAAAACAACATAATTATCAGCGATTAAATCACTATTATCATCACTTATTGAATTCCAATCAGGAGAGTTTGTTCCCCAATAGTTGTTTTCTATATCTAACTCATCATCGCTTGATGCAATTACATATCCACCATCATTATTATTAACGAATATATTATAGTTAACTTTTGCAGAAGAGGGCATGGTTGCGACATTTATTGGCAATACGGTATTGGAATCAAAAAGATTGCCGTTAATTTCAATATTCTTATCTGTAGTGTATACAACTTGATAATTAATGTCATTGCCCTTAAATGTGGTATTTGTAATAGATAAGCTAGAACCTTGACTATTTATCAAACCACGGCTTTGCATGTTTGCAGTATTTGTGATTTTGTTGTTATCGAAAAGTGAATTACTGATTGTAAGTTCCCCATTACCTTCATTTTTTAAAAATCCGAAGTAATTGTAACTTGCGTGAGTGTATGTGCATAAAGTATCAATTACAGACACCTTATCCAATTTTGCTTTTCCGCCATTATCATTTACGATTATTGGAGCTATCCTTGGAGCATTACCGAATTGTACTGTTCCAATAAATTGATTATTTTTAAAAATTGTATTTTCAACGGATAAAACTCCCCCATTATTGTAAACTAAACCATTATAATATAGTGTTTTTGGTCTTTGACTAGTATTCGGGAATGTTGTTTTAATGCTTGAATCTTTAAAGATACAATTTGATATTGTAAGAGTATTGGTATTTTGAATTGTATTATATTTTAAACTAGTACCTGTCTTATCAAATATTCTTTCAACAGTGAAGTTAATCTTATCAAGAACCAATTCACCATTGTTTAAAATCATAGCATTAGTATTAGAATAACTGTTTACAATGTTCATGTTTGTTAAAGTTAATTTCCCATTATTTTGGATATTGAACAAAATATTTCCATTAGGATTGATTGTATGATTATTTCCGTTAATGCTAACTTCCTTATCGATGGTTATACCATTGCTAAGAAGAGAGTCTTTACTAGCATCATAGCTATAATCTGACTCCAATTCAATATCGTTAGAAGTTTGAATCAGACCATTTAAATCAGTAAATGAAGAATCTTCTTCATCCAACAATAATTTGTCATTTTCTTCAATTAAATTATCATTTATAATTACATCCTCATCATTAGAACTAATTACTGTCTGGTTAGCCGAATCTTCAGCTGAAACGCCAGCAATAGTCAGTAAAACTAAAAAAATAGTGAGTATAATTACAAAATTTTTTAATTTATTATGCATAAAAACCTCCTATTATTAAAAATATTAATAAATTTATTAATTAAGTAATAATAAATATTAAATAATTAATAATAATATATAAGAAAACAAGATATATTTAAAATTATCCAAAGTAATACTTTAAAAAAGATTATTTTAATTATTAAACAATTAAAATCAGTATAAAACCAAAAAAATTGATATATAACCTATTTTTAAAATAAATATTGATTATTATAGCTTATTATTAAAATTGACATTAGAAAACTACCATACACTATACAAATTAATTCCATGATAATAAAAAAAACTTTATTGTTTAGGCCAAATTAAGGTACAAGTTGAATTTATTCTTGCAACAGAAAAACTAACTTGTTGAATTGGATTTGATTCCAACTAATGAAGCAAATACTGATGCTATACACAGCACAACACAAATAATACAAGTTATCTGACAGCTACTTATCAATAGCGGATAGTATTGCTCAATAATCGGCACATCACCCATAATAAATGCAAATACCAATGTAAGAATACCCATACTCATTGCCTGGCCTACAGTACGCATTGTTGCAACGGCAGCTGATGCGACAGAAGTGTCCTTCGGTGGAACTGATCCCATTATGACGTTTGTGTTTGGCGGTGAGAACAATCCGAATCCCACACCGTAAATTATCATTGAGACAATCAGGAATTCCATTGGAGTTCCGTTTCCCAGGGATGAGAACAGGAACAGTGAAATGGTACCTAACGCCATACCGATAGCTGCAAGTATTTGCGGAACGAACTTATCGGACAACCTGCCTGCAATCGGAGCCAATACCACTTGGCATAATGGTGCTACAAGCAGTATTATTCCTGCAGTTTGTGAATCGAATCCCTTGATGTATTGCAGGTGATAATTAAGAATTGTGGTGACCGCATAAGTTGCCAAATATGCACATAGGGATGCGAAATTGGCTGATAAAAACTTGTGATTTTTAAAGAATCTTATATCAAATACCGGATGGGTCTGCCTTAACTCTATTAATCCGAATATCACCAAAATTACGATTCCCAAAATGGTCAAAATTATTCCCAGCTGAGTATTTAGAATAGTGAATCCATACATGAACAGAACCATTCCGATTCCATATGCAAATGATCCCTTTAAATCAAGTGGAATGTTTTCAAATGAGTTCCATTCCTCTTCAATCCTTGTTAAAAGCAATGCAAGAATAACAAATAGGAACGGCACACCGAACAACACTACAGATCTCCATCCTAAGTTATAGTTTAGGATTCCTCCAAGAACGGGAGACAGGGATAATCCAACATAAACTCCAGTGATATTAATTCCCAATGCCTTTCCACGTTCCTCAGGCGGAAACGCTGAAACAATCATTGCCATTGAAGTGACATTGATAAATGCAAGAGAAATTCCCAAGATAAATCTGCAGATAAGGAATTGCTCCTGTGAAGTGACAAGCACGTTGACAATGGAAATTATAATAAACAAGACTATACTAATATTTGTGACTTTTTTAAGGCCGTATTTTCCTGAAATTTGACCGGCCGGAACCGACAGGACAGCCACAACTAACAAAAAGATAATGGTAACCCAATTCTGAATGATATTGCTCATTCCAAACTCGGTTGCGATGGATGGAATTACAATTGTCACTGCATTGACCGCAAAAACAGTGAAAAATGACAATACAGTACAAATTAACAATAGTAAATTTTTTGATTCCATTAATTAATTATAATGAAACTATACTGTAATAAAGATTCCTATAAAACGAAACTTGAATTATTTGGTATGTTGAACTAAAACTATATTAATCCCATTGGGGTCAATCACTCTTGCCATATAACCCACTTGAGTTTCCACAGGCTTTAAAGCAATATTGGCTCCCTTTGCTTCAAGATCATCAATTTCTTTGTTGATGTCCTCAACGTCCATACCTATGGAGTACAAACCTGTTTCGAAATTTTTACTTTCAATCAGTTCAATTCCTGCAAATCCTTCACCGTCAAGCAGAGTGATTTTGCCTCCAGGAACATCGAAAACCTCATCCAAAGTGAAATCTAAAGTTTCTGTGTAGAATTTGACACTTTCTTCCATGTCATCAACAATCATTGTGGCATATCTGATTTTCATGAAGAGTAGTATGTTATTGGGACTATTTTAACTTAGCCATCAATCCGGATTTTCTCGCATAATGAAACATGTACAATTGAACATAACCCGCATTATCTCCGAACTCTTCCATCCCAAACTCTCGAACCTTAGGAACACTAATATCCTTTCCATCGAAGTATAAGTAAGAAACAATACGTTTTATCCAAACATCTGAAGGAAATGCCTCTTTAAAATTGAATCCATAAAGCAAAATGCAGTCAGCAACCTTTGGTCCGACACCCGGAACCTTAAGGATGGTTTCGAATGCTTCATCATAGCTCATTTTTGGAATTTCCGAAAGGTCCATTTCAAGTGTAAAAAGCTCGCATGCCTTTCTCATATATGGAGCCCGATAACCGACTCCGCATGATTTTAAATTGTTTTTACAGTTGCAAATATCATCGATATCTGACAGTTCAAATTCCTCTTCATCGTCTAGAAACGCATCCTGAAGAGTTGGAATATCCGGAAATGTGTAAAACCCTTCATGATTGTTTCCCCATTTTTCTTTAATGTCTGAAATTGATTTTGTCCATCTTTTAATTGAATTATTTGCAGAACAAATAGATGATATAACGCATTCAAAGGGATTATCAGCTAAAAATAGTCTCAAACCATTGCAAAACTCTGACATTTCAGCAAGCTCTGCATGATTTGACAGATACTTGTAAAACCTATCCAAATCAAAATCCAAATCATAAACGTATTTTAATTTTGAAATAGCTTCTTTTTGAGATATATCTCCTTTAAAATCAAAGTCTAAAAATTCACCGGATTGCTTAACTTCAAAAATGACAGGTTTATCATTGACGGTTAAAACATCCCTGAATGAATTGTCAAATTGCTTCCATGGAGGTTGTGAAGTCTGACCTGAAATCTGTGTCAATTCCAAGTCAATAGGAGATTCAATAATCATAAGCGAACAGCCACATTATTTTCTTTTAGGTATTGTTTGACTTCACCAATGGAATATTGGTTAAAATGAAAAATACTAGCTGCAAGAGCCGCTGAGACATCTGTCTTTTCAAATACATCCAAAATATCTTTTGGCTCGCCAACACCACCACTGGCAATTACCGGAATATCTACTGCATCATTAATGGCCTTGTTCAGCTCAATGTCATAGCCAGCCTGAGTTCCATCGCCGTCCATACTGGTCAAAAGGATTTCCCCAGCGCCTAAGTCCTGACATTTCTGCGCCCATTGGATTGCATCGATTCCAGTGAATTCACGTCCGCCGTAAATGCTTGAATCAAACCAGCAAAATCCCTTGTCTGTTTCAATTACAACCTTGTCCGGCACGTCATCTGGATGGTCAACATATCTTCTTTTTGCATCAATTCCAATCACAACAGCCTGTGATCCGACAACTTTTGAAGCTTCTGTCAATAATTCAGGATTTTTAATAGCTGCAGTGTTTGTTGAGCATTTATCAGCACCTGCCCTAAGCATTTTAATGTAATCTTCAACTTTCCTTATTCCACCACCGACACAAATTGGCATGAATACATTTTCTGTCAATCTGTCAATAACATCGGCCATTGTAGCCCTTCTTTCATGAGAAGCAGTGATGTCTAAAACTACAATTTCATCAGCACCCTCTTCGTAGTAACGTGTTGCAAGATCAACCGGATTTCCTGCATATTTGATTTCCTTGAATTCAACACCTTTGACTACTCTACCTTCGGGAACTTGCAAGTCACAATCTAGGCATGGAATAATTCTTTTAGTTAACATAATAATCAGTATAAATAAAAAAAGAGTGGTTGTTTAAGAATAGTCTGATTAAGCAGAATATCTTAAAACAAAACATAAAATTGCTATAATGACAGTAGCAACAATAATATGCTCAGGAGAAAGTTTTGGTCCAAGACTTTCTTCATCAAAGTATCTTACTAAACCCGCACCTGTTTGAGGCATGGAAATTTTGTTATCTTTTTTTGCCATAGTAATCTCCCTTAAAATTAATTAATTAAAAATAATGTTTATAATTATTTTATTCATAGTATATAAAGTTTAAATTTTTTCCTTTTTAATCACTTTAATGTCGCTAATCCTAGTGTCAGGGTACTGTCCGTCCTCATCTTTTTCAACAGCCTTCACCATGTCCCATACAGTAAGCAATGCAACACTTACACCAGTAATAGCTTCCATTTCAACTCCAGTTTTTCCTAAAGTGTTAACTGCACAAGTTGCAATGATTTCATCTTCCTTCACTTCGAAATCAAGCTCAATTCCAGTTAAAGCCAAAGGATGACAAAGAGGAATTATTGAAGAAGTATTCTTAACAGCCTGAATTCCTGCAATTTGGGCGGTTGTTAAAACATTTCCTTTTTTAATCTCTTCATTTTGAATTAGATTGATAGTATTTTTATCTAAAAATATACTGCCACTGGCAATAGCTCTTCTTTTTTGATCAGGTTTGCCCCCAACTTCAACCATATGTACTCCACTGTCAGTCAAATGTGTAAATTCTTCAGCCATGTTATCTACTTCTCACTCACTTCAATTACATCCAATTGTTCACAAATCGCATTAACACCCAATATTTCTGAAACATTAGGATTGCTTCTTCCCTCATCTCCGGAAATCAGCTCTTTAATGTATAATCCACCTTCGGTTTTAATCCTCATGCTAAACTTGTCGTCGTCGATGATTTCATAGGACAAATCAAGCACATGCTTTACACGAACCATATCAGTACGTCTTCTAAGCACCCTTAAAGGAGTTTGCTGGCGGATTTCATTTAATTTAGTTAACTCTTCAAGCCTATCCTTATCAAATGCTTCATCACATTTGACAATTGCATTATAAACCTTATAAGTATCAGGAGATGATTGCTTAATTTCCGCCTTACGCCTTCTGGCACAAACGTGCAAATTATGATAAGAAGTTTTACCTTCATTAACTTTATTCAGAAACTCTTCTAATTTAGGATAATCAAGTTTTCTGATTTTTGGTTCCTTTATTTCTAAAACGAACGGTCTTCCAGAACCCAACATCAATACATCAATGTCCTCACGGCCGGCTCCATGGAATTTGGCTTCACGGCCTTTTGTCAATTTCAACACATGCTCAGAAATTAATTCCTCGACAGATTCAGGATATTGCTTACCTGTGAAGTTACATTCCTCACAGCCTCTGCCCTTGCATTTGCTGCAGGGCCATTTGGTTTGTGGAATTCCACGTTTAAGCTTGTTGTATTTGCCTTCAATATATAACGGATTGATTTGAATCCTGACTTTGGGATTGCCAGTCAAGTCAATGTTAAAAACAATATCTTGAGCTTCGAATTCAGCTTCCTTATCGAATCTTTCCCAGATTCCAAGACCGATTAACCTGTTGACTTCCTTTTTAAGAGTTTCAACACCTAAATTGAATTTTTCAGACAATTCCTCATCCCTTTTTTGAATGTCTTTAGGTATTTGGGACCCTACAAGAAATGTATCGAATTCAATGCCCAGCTGATTTATTTTTTCATCGATTTTTTTATATAAGTCATCATCCAGCTTATTGAAGATATTATCGCAGATTACGCAGTCGACATCATCCAAATTGATGTTGAGCTCTTCACACACCTTATCTGCCCTTTCAATGTTATTGGTGCCTTCAATAGTCTTGGATAACTTACGTCCGAGGCAGTGCTTACATATCTTACCATCGGTTTCATCTAGAATTTGCTTTGCTAATTTCATATTATCTATTCATGAATTGTCCCATCATACGGTTCATTGCACCGCCACCTAAACGGCCGCCACGTTTTCCCATTCCTTTCATTGCCTTTTTGGTGTTGTTGTAATATTTCAACAATTCTTTCACTTCACTTTCTTCAACACCGGATCCGCGAGCGATTCTTTGAATACGTGATTGCTTAATGATTTTAGGGTTTAACATCTCTTCTTCAGTCATGGAAGACATCATGATTTTATAAGAGTCAATCTTGTCCTCAGTCATTTTGGATGCTTCTTTTGAAATCTTATTTCCCATTCCCGGAATCATGTTCAATACCTGCTGCATAGGACCCATCTTGTTCATCATGTCAAACTGGTTTTTCATGTCCATCAAAGTGAATTTACCGGTAAGCATGTTCTGCATGGTTTTTTCTGCAACATCCTCATCAATGTTTTCCTCTGCCTTTTCAATGAGACTTTTAATGTCTCCCATACCGAGCAGTCTTGAAATAAATCTTTCAGGGTCAAACAGTTCAAAGTCATCGATTCTTTCACCTGTACCGATGAACTTGATTGGAGCTCCGGTCTCAGCTACAGCTGACATCGCACCCCCACCTTTTGCAGAACCGTCTAATTTTGTAATGATGATTGAACCTATATCAGTTGCCTGTGAGAATGCCTTAGCCTGTTCACCTGCTTGCTGACCAATTGTTCCATCAATGACCAAAATAGCTTCATTAGGATTAATGATGTCATCCAATTCATCCATTTCTGCAATTAAGTCTTCTTCCTGTTTGTGCCTACCTGCAGTATCGAAAATGATGACTTTTCTGTTTTTAAATTCCTGTAGCCCTTTTCTGGCCAAGTCAAGCGCATCCTTATTTTCAGGATCCCCATATAACGGAACATCCATCTCTTCGGTTAATTGCCTTAATTGTTCATAAGCCGCAGGCCTCCATGTGTCTGTACAGACAACAGCCGGGTTGAAACCTTTTTTCTGTAAGAATCTGCATAATTTACCGATTGTGGTTGTTTTACCACTACCTTGCAAACCCAGGAATAAAATTTTGTAAGGCCTTTCGTTAATGTCCAAACCGGCAGCATCGCTTCCCAAAAGATTTACCATTTCCTCATAGATAATGGTTATTACATGTTCCCTTGGTGTTATGCCCTTTGGAGGTTCCTCTTCAAGAGCCCTGCTTTCAATTTTTTTGGATAAATCAAGAACTAATTTAATATTAACGTCAGATTGAATTAAAGCACGTTGTATATCCTTTACAACTTCTTTAATGGTTTTTTTATCAATAACGGACATTCCCACTAATTTTTTCATTGTATTAGTAAGATTTTCTCCTAAATTTCCGAGCATATTAATCACTTAAATATTTTCTTAATTAGCAAACTTATATAATTATAATAAATTATATTTATATTTAACAAGTTTTAAATTTTTGTGTGAGACCATGTTAGAAGAAGTAAAAAAATCATTAGAAGCATCTCCAATTGTTAAAAAAGGAGACTACAATTACTTTGTAAATCCAATAAGTGATGGTGTTCCAGCAATGGACCCAAAAATGTTGAGAGAATTAGCTTTAGCTGTATACAAACATGCTGATTTAGATGTGGATAAAATTGTGGCTGTCGAAGCTATGGGAATACACCTTGCAACCGCACTCTCCCTTGCAACCGACATCCCATTTGTCGTAATCCGTAAAAGACAATACGGATTGCCTGGCGAAACAGAAGTCTATCAAAAAACAGGATACGGTTCATCAAACCTTTATGTGAATGACTTAAAACCAGGTGAAAAAATTTTACTTATAGACGATGTTGTGAGTACCGGAGGAACATTCATAGCTTTAATTAGAACATTGCAAGACCTTGGATTGGAAATTAAATCAACAGTGGCAGTAATCGAAAAAGGTGAAGGCAAAGAAATTGTTGAAAAGGAAACCGGATGCGAAATCATATCTATCGTTAAATTAGATGTCATTGACGGTAAAGTAGTAATCGAAAAAACAATTGAAGATTAAAATGTCAATGTACGATATGGATTTGGACAAGGTAATCCGCAAAATAAATTCAAAGGATGCAAGGGCGGTCGGACTTCAGTTCCCTGAAGGATTGAAAATGCAAGCTGTGAAAATAGCTCGCCAAATAGAGGAAGAAACTGAAGCGACTGTAATCATTTCCGGAGATCCATGTTTTGGAGCCTGTGATGTAAGTGACTACAAGATGAAGGGTTCAGTTGACCTGATTGTTCACTACGGACATACTCCGCTTCCATTAAAATATGAGGTTCCCACAATTTTCATTGAGGCATTTTCAAAAATTGACATTAAGAAAGACCTTGAAAAATGCCTGGAAAACTTAAAGGATTACTCCAGAATAGGATTGGTAACAACAACACAGCATCTGCATCTTTTAAATGAAACTAAGGATTTTTTAGAGGATAACGGCAAGGAAGTTATCCTTGGCTCATCACCATCAACCCGAAAGGGACAGGTTCTGGGCTGTAACTTCTCATCAATCAAAAGCCTGGATGTTGAGATAATACTGTTTATTGGCAGCGGGAATTTCCACCCGTTAGGAATCAAGCTGTTTTCAAACACTCCTGTTTTGGCAATAGATCCGTACAACAGTGAAATCAGAAGCATGGATGAGTATGCAGACAGAATATTAAGGATAAGATTTGCAAGAATTACAAAGGCAAGAAGCGCGAAGAAATGGGGAATAATTGTATCTTCCAAGGAAGGCCAGTACAGAATGCAATTGGCAAAGGAAATCAAAAAAACAATTGAAGAACATGGAATGGAGGCATACATTATCCTAGCCGACCATATAAATCCAGATATCCTATTACCGTATCTTGAATTGGAGGCCTTTGTAGTGAGTGCATGCCCTAGAATTGCAATTGATGATTCACAAATGTACAAAAAACCACTATTAACACCACAAGAATTGGAAATTGTATTGGATAAACGAGAATGGGAAAATTATCAGTTGGACGAAATTTTATTCCATGAACGTTACAAATAATTTTAAATATTAATATGGATAAAATTATAATATTAAAGAAATTTAATACTAAATCTTTATTTTGGTGATTTTAATATGAGTATAGAAGAACAGAAAATTGTAATGCCAGGAGATAAACTAGGAATCATTGAACAATATCTTCCTGGAGAAGGTACTTATGATGACAATGGAGAAATCAAATCATCAGTACTTGGAAATGTTAAAATTAATCAAAAAATGAAGGTTATTTCTGTTGTGTCAGATGCTAAACCTGCTCTTTTAAAAGTAGGAGATACTGTTTATGGTCAAATAACTGACATTAAACCTCAAAGAGCTAATGTAAAAATTGAATGCATGAAAGATAATGCAAGACCTTTAGCATTACCATACATGGGTGCTATACACATTTCACAAGCAAAAAAAGATTATTTAGAAAAATTATCTGATGCTTTTAGAATAGGAGACATTATTCAGGCAAAAGTTGTTAAAATTACTGGAGATAATGTTGATTTAGGTACCGTGGATGATGATTGTGGAGTCCTAAAAGCCATGTGTACCCGCTGTAGAGATTATATGCATACTACACAAAAAGAAAATGAACTTCAATGTAATAGTTGTAACAAAAAAGAAAGACGTAAAGTATCTAGTAACTACGTTAATGATTAATTAAGGTTGATAAAATGGAAAATTTCGAAATAATAGAAGATAAAACTTTAGAGTTAACTTTTATTGTAAAAGATGAAAGTCATGGAGTTTGCAACGCATTAAGACACATTTTAATGCAAAACCCTGATGTTGAATATGCTGTTTACAATATTGATCATCCTCTTACTGGTAAACCAGAAATGACTATCAAAACAAAAAGAGGAAAAAGACCAAGAAATGCATTGAAAAAAGCAGCAGAAGAACTCCAAAAAGAAAGTTCTGAATTTAAAAAACTTATTGATGAAGCTTTATAGCTTCAATTATTTTTTTATGTGGTTTTATGGGCGATTATAAAATCCCTTCCTTAACAACTGATATCTTTATTTTTGATGATGATTTTAATTTTATTCTAATAAAAAGGAAAAATGATCCGTATAAAGATTATTGGGCGTTACCTGGAGGATTTGTTGAATACGGTGAAAGCGTAGAGACTGCAGCCATAAGAGAAGCAAAAGAAGAAACAAGCATTGACGTTGAACTTAAAGATTTGGTCAATGTTTACTCAAAACCAGATAGAGACCCTAGAGGACATACAGTAACAATAGCATATACGGCAAAAGGCGATTTTGCAAGTAAAAAAGCTGACAGTGATGCAAGTGATATTGGAATATTTTCACCCGAAAAATTAGATGAAATCAATATTGCTTTTGACCATGAAAAAATAATAAAAGACTGTCTGAATAAAGCTAAAAATGGAAAATAATGCTATATATTTAAATAACTTGAAAAAAAAATTATTTGATATATAACATTATATTTATTAATTTAATAGGGGAGAGTTAAATGGAATTTTGTCCTGAATGTGGAGCAATGATGCTTCCAAATAAAGGAGTTTTAAAATGTAACAGTTGTGGATACACTGAATCCTCTGAGAAGAAAGAATTCAAAGTTAAACGAGAAATTAAATCTAATCAAACTGTTACAAACTTAGGTGAAGATGTGGACGTCGGTCCAGTCACTAATGAAACCTGTCCTGAATGTGGCAATGACAAAGCTACTTACAAATTATTACAAACTCGTAGTGCAGATGAAGCTCCTACACGTATATTCACATGCACAAAGTGTAAACATACATGGAGAGCATATGACTGAGGGTTTTTTATGAAAGGTTCTAAAGAAAAAGAGCATAGGATTTCTAATCTTAAAGACATGATTGATAATGTCAAAGACGAAACCGTCAATTCCAATTATGAAGAGGTAGAAGAAGATAGTGAATTAATCGACTATCTTAACGAAGATAAAGTTGATTTTGACAATTTAGAAATTGATGATGAATTTATTTACCATCCAGGTGATGAAGAAGAATATGCTTTCGACTTAGAAGACACATCTATTGATGAAGATTTTATAATAAAAACCCCAAAAGAAGAAGAAATGGAAGATTCATCTGAAAATGCTGAATTTGATGAATCAGATGATCTCATAGGTGAAATGAGCGAAAACTTCGATATGTTCGTCAATGCAAAAATAGGCAGAACACCTATTTTGGCAATTGTGAGCTCAGTATTAGGAATTATACTTGTTTTAATTTCAATATTCATTTTCCAATCACGTAGTGACAGAGTGATAGACAATGTAGTTTCTGGAGAAACTAACTTTATTTCAGTCATTGTATTGGCCATTGGTTTATTGCTTTTAATTTATGGAATTTACAAAATATTCAATTTAAGAAATCCCGTCAAGGGAATTACAGACAGTATCAATTCCATTGAGTTTGGAGAAGATAAAAAAGATACTGAAGAAGCTAAAAAGGAAGAAACTGAAAAGATTATTCCTAAAAGCAACATCCCATTGGATAAAGACTCCTATAAAATAGGCGAATTTAACATGGGTGATTTAAAAAACAAACTCAAAAAACCAACTACTTCTAAAAAACCAAAGCCAATCACCGAAGATATTGACGACATCCCTCCGGCAAAAGAAAAAGAAGAAAGTAAAAAAATAACTGCTGAAGAGATTGAAGAATTTGATTATGACCAAGCTGTTCTTGATCATGAAACAATTGATGATATTTTCGCTGAAGTGGAAGACATTGAAGATATGCCTATTATTTCTATTGATTCTGAAGACAAAAAAGAAGAATAGAAATAATTAATTTTTATTTTTTTGGGCCTGTAGTCTAGTCAGGAATGACGCAGGACTTCGGATCCTGAGATCGGGGGTTCAAATCCCTCCAGGTCCGCTTAATTTTTAACTCTAACAACTGCTTCTTTGAAAAAGTCAGGAATTAAAGACCTGTACAATGGACTTTTGAAGAGCATATTGATATCACTGTCTATAATGTAAGTATAGCATGAATCATCCTCAGCCCTCATTCCACGGCCATATGCTTGCATCAAGGTCATTACTGTTTTATAGGCATACCATTTTTTATCCCGTTTCATCCTCATATTTACCTGCTTGTCTCCTAAATATGGGAAAGGCATTTTATAAATTACCTGGAACCTACACTTATCATATGGCAAGTCCACACCCTCACTCATTGAAGGAGAAACCAAAACCAAAGGATTTTCATCTTTTTCAAAGAAATCAAGAATTTGCTCCCTGTTTTTTGGAGTATGGGAAATTAGTCTTGAATTATAAAGATTATTGGTTATATACTGCTGACACTTATAGCTGTGAGTATGGATTAAACCCTTGTCACCCTCATGCTTCTTGAGGATTTCCTGAAGAATCGGAATTGTTTTTGGAGCGGTATTCTTAATTCTATTAGCTGACATTTTTCCAGCTAAATTAAGAATGATAGGTCTTTTTTCCTTTGTAAAAGGACTGTCCACCTTAATATGATAAACCTCATTCGGATTTAATCCCAACCATTTGGAAAACATCTTATGGGATAGGATTGTAGCACTCATGAAAATTACGACATCACCATATTTCAATAGATTGCTTTTAGCATAATGATGAACCCTTAACGGTTTAAAAGTAACGCTGGACTCATCAGTGTCAATTACCCAGTTTCTAGGCTCCTTATCCAAATTATTTCTAAGAGTTTTTAATCTTGAAATGGTTGATCTAATCCTATCGGCTTTATTTTTGCTTACATCCTTTAGGTCAATGTCCTCATAAGAATCTCGAATGGCATCTATTTCCATTTTCCAGTCTTCAAGTTCGCCATCCTTTAAAGTTTGAGGAGAAATATTTTTACTGATGTCCTTCTCAAGAGTCCTGTTAAACAGGGTAACTTCCATTGTTGCCATCAATTTGTTTTCAATATTGTGTGCCTCGTCTAAAATCAATAGGGAACGAGTTCCGAAATGTTTGACATAATTTAACTCGACAATAGCATAATCATAATTCATTAAAGTAATCGGTGAGTTAACCGCATTGGCTTTTTGATTCCAATAATGACAATGACTGGTTGATTGATAAAAGACTGTTCCACCAAATGAATCCTCAAATGCAAGTTCCGCATCCAAAGTCGGATTTTTAGCAACACCATATGGGCAGAAAAACTTGCTTGAAGTTGGTGTTGTTTTACAAGCCCCAATATCACAAGTTGACTCCAGGTTATCATTTAAGCAGGCGAAATTTCCCCTACCCTTAACCAATGGAAAATCGAACTCATCGGAATACTGTGACTGAAGCTGCTTTGTCATTGTCAGGATATATGCAGATTCATACATTTTAGCAAGGGTTGTTGCAATTGCAGACTTACCTGTACCGGTTCCAGCCTCAAGAATAATATACTTATATCCTTTCTTGATTGCATCATTTATATCCTGAATTATATCCAATTGACCCATCCTAGGTTCTTCGAATGGGAAATTCTCAATAATATCATCATCAATATGAGGATATAATTCCTTAAGATATGCTGCAGTTCCTTCATCCTGCTTGTGGTCATCAACTGAATAAACCTCAGGAATCTCATCATCCAAAATTGATGAAGACCTAGGCTTAGAAAAACTAAATAAATTTGTTGGACCCTTAGACTCTTTTTTAGGGTACTTTCCACAAGTACAATTACTTTTAAGCATTCCACAATTTGGGCAAAACATTGAATTTGACATTAAAAATATATTAGATAAGTATACTATAAATAAATTATAGAAAGAGCAAATGAAAAATAAAATTTACTATAAATAATTGATGAGAAAAGTGATTACATGGCTGAGAAAGGAAAATTAATTGGAATTGGTGTTGGACCTGGAGATACTGAATTACTTACCCTTAAAGCTGCAAAAGTTTTAAAAACCGTCCCAGTAGTATTTTCACCAAAATCCGCAAAAGAAAAAGAGAGTATTGCATTATCCATTGTTAGACCTATTTTAGAAGAAAGAAAAGATTATAAAAGATTAATGCTTGTTGAACCAATTTTTCCAATGATTGAAGATAAAGATGAACTTGAAAAAATCTGGAACAGCGCTGCTGAAATGATAGCCCAATACCTGGACAGCGGCAGAGACGTTGCTTTCATCACCCTCGGAGACACATCCGTATTCAGTACTTACTCTTACGTGCAAAAAAGATTAATCGACAGATATGAAATCGAAACAATTCCTGGAATTACCTCATTTACTGCATGTGCAGCTGCTAGAAACAAGGCTTTAGTTGAACAGAACCAAATTTTAACTGTAGTTCCAAAAATCGATGACAGACTAGAACAAATATTAGAATATAGTGACTCTATCGTGCTTATGAAAGCATCAAGAAACACCTCTGATCTTGAAGCAAAAATCGAAGAAAAAGACAGGAAAAAAGAAATATATTCCGTGCAAAACTGCACACGTGAAAACGAAAAAATGATTGAAGGATTTTCTAATGAAAAGCCTTACCTTACAACAACCATTATAAAATTTGAAGATGATTAGTAAGATTTGATGTTTAGAGGTTCTACCTCAAACACACACTTTTCATCACCCATTGTATAACATTGTGTTTCAATAACGCTGACCGGCAAATTAAAGAATTCTGTAAATAAACCTTCAAAAATACCTGTATCTAAAAAACAAGCAGGTTTACCTGTTTTTGGAAGCAATTCACATTCGAAACAATCATAGGTTGTAATCTTAATGATTTGACCCACATCGTAAGTTAGTCTTCCTAAACCTTTCCTTTGCCAGAATGCAGCGAGATTATCTAAAAAGACATCTAAATCATCATCATATAACTTATTAAAAATAGATTTACCAATGCTATTACCTGTTGATTGTAAAATCGGGTCAATATTGATTCCCTCTTGAATAAGCATGGCCTTTAAAGTGTGGAATAGTAAAGTTGAAAATTCCGCATCATCATCGACGATGTTTTTAATCAAATAATCGGATTGGGTTTCCTCAATTTCTTTCGGTTCTGTAATATTAACAGATCCGATATACTTGGAGTTTAAATAAAATATTTTTTTCCTATTGTCAACCGGATGTAGCCTATAAGAAATGATTCCATTTTCCCTTAAGCTTTTTAAATGTACTGAAACAGTAGATTTGGATTTTCCGGTGTTGCTGACAATTTCATCAAATTCCATATCCCTATCCCTGAGCATTTCTAGAATTGTAAGCTTTACTGGACTTTTGACAACATTAACACCGATATTTTCATTCATGTTAGAAAAAATTTGAATAGGTTTCTGTTCGCTCATCATTATCCCCCAATGTATATAGGTATATATAATGTCTATTAGTTAATAAATATAACTATTAAATAAAAATTGTTCAAAATAACAATTTTATGTAGAAAAAGTTGAAAATTGTATAAAAATAGAATAGAATAAAATACGAACTGTTCGTTTTAAAACGAAATAACTAGTTCAGATACTAATCTGTGTTTACCTGATTTGCAATCATATTTTGAATAATTCCCTTGCATTTTCAGTGGTTATTTTTATGACTTCATCTTCTTTCATATCCAATTGTTCTGAAAGTTTTCCTATTATAAATTTCAAGTTTAGCGATGTGTTTTTTTCGCCCCGTTTTTCTTCGGGAGTCAAATATGGAGAATCAGTTTCCACAAGCATATGATTGATGTCCACAGAATTTACCATTTTCCTTATCTTCTTATTGTTAGTGTGGGTAATTGGTCCTGCAATTCCAATATAAAAACCCAATTTAATGAATTCCTTTGCCATTTCGGCCGAACCCTGATAGCAATGCATGGATCCGACAACATCATGCTCCTTCAGTATGTCATAAGTGTCCTGCATTGATTTTCTGGAATGCACAATGACCGGCAGACCATGTTTTTCGGCAAGACCAAGCATCTTTTCAAACAATTCCTTTTGACTATCCTTATTTTCTTTTGTATGGTAATAGTCAAGACCAATCTCGCCTACAGCAACCACATTACCATCACTAAGCTGACTGTCCAATAATGAGATATCCTCATCAGATACATCATCGGCAAATGAATACAGATAACCCAAGGCAGCATGGACATTATCATATTTGACGGCCAATTCCAATACCTCCAGATTGCTTAGGGGGTCGGTACCGTTCAATATTATATGAATATCCCTTTTTGCAGCTTCGTTTATGATTTCCTCTGCATTTTCCATTTCACTATTGTAAATGTGGCAATGAGTATCAACTATCATGAAAAATCCCCATTTAAAGATTATTAAAAATCCATTCATTAAATTTTTATTGTTATCTAATCATATTATATAATAAATTAAATTATATTTTTTGGTGAACGGAATGGATGAGAAGTTTTCAAGAACAGAAATGTTAATTGGAAATGAGGGAATGGAAAAATTGAATGACGCCAAAGTTGCGATTTTTGGTCTTGGCGGTGTCGGCTCATATGTCTGCGAAGGACTTGCAAGAAGCGGCGTGGGAAATTTTGTTTTGGTTGACTTCGACAAAGTAGATGAAAGCAACATCAACAGGCAATTGATTGCAACAGTAGACACACTAGGCAAGCATAAAGTTGACCTTATGAAGGAAAGAATCCTAAAAATAAATCCGGATGCAAATGTTGAAACATATAAGGAATTCTACATGGCAGATTCAGAAATTGACATCATTACCGAAGACCTCTCATATGCCGTTGACTGCGTGGATACCATAATGGCAAAGATTGCAATCATATGTCAGTGCGATGAAATTGGCGTTCCAGTCATCTCCTCAATGGGCACCGGGAACAAATTAGACCCAACCATGTTTGAGGTGGCCGACATTTACGAAACTTCCGTGTGTCCACTAGCCAGAATAATGAAAAAGGATCTTAGAAAGAGAAATATAGAAAAACTGAAAGTGGTATACTCCAAGGAGCATGCAATAAACACAAATGACCATCCCATAAACCAGGACAGGAAATTCAAGGTAAAGGGCAGCGTTTCCTTTGTGCCTTCCGTTGCAGGACTAATAATTGCAGGTGAAGTTATAAAGGATATCTCCGGAAAATGATTTTAAAAACTCATTTTCTTCCTAATTTCGAAAATAATTAGCATTCATATATTAAAACCTGTTAAATGCAATATATGAATGAATTTTTTATTTTTACACATATATTAAATGGTTTAGATTAACCATGGATTTTTTTATTATCCCTGAGATTGTTTTAACTTATACAATTGTATTCTCTCCATTAATTTTATTCAAACATTCAATAATTATTAATTATATTGAAAAAATAGCAAATATTTATTTAAATTAAAAATAAAACATATATAATGATAAGTTATAAATGAGATAAGTTATGAAGCATATGAAGAAGATTTAGAAGCATTTAAAAGGTTAAAATCATATTCAGAAAAGGAGTTAGGTAATTAAATATATGCTATAATTTATAGTACATATAGGAGATTAAATTATGACCGACTTGCCTTGGGGAA
>CAMNJW010000010.1 GCA_946541845.1 uncultured Methanobrevibacter sp. | reverse complement strand
TATCAGCATCGAAATTTTGACCGACTTTTCTCTCATCACTCATTTTATCACCTTAAGGTAGAATTCCAAGCATCTTTAATGCCATATATAATACTAAAACTGAAAATATAATTTTTAATTTTCTTTGGGGAACTTTATGCGCCATTTTTGCTCCAATAGATGCCATAGGGACTGAAAAACATGCAATCAAGACAAAATTAATAATGCTGACATATCCTATTGAATACGGAAAGGTACTTACATCCCAACCTGAAATCATGTAAGACAAAAATCCTCCAACGGCAGTTAAAGAAATAAATATTGATGAAGTGCCTATTGCTTCAATCATTGAAAATCCAAGCAATGCTGTTAAAATAGCTATTAAAAATACTCCACCACCAACGCCTAAAAGACCTGATGAAAATCCCACTAACAATCCTATTATTCCAATAGAAATCCAATTGAATGGAATTCTTGCATCTTCTCTTTCCTTATTGATATTTATGATATTATTGACAGTTATGAACAGCAACAATAAACCAAAAATAATTTCTAAAACCCTTGAAGGCAAAGCTGATGCAACAAAACCCCCTAAAGCACCTCCAATTATGCCAAAAATTCCCAAACGGATACCTGGTTTTAATATGTTATCCATGGTTCTTGTATGCCTATATGCTCCGCTAAGAGAAGTTGGGATAATAATAGCCAAACTGGTTCCAAAGGATATTAATATGGCCAAATCAGGAGAAACTCCAATGTATTTTAACAGGAAATATTGAAGAGGAACTATTAAAAATCCTCCGCCGACACCTAAAAGACCGGATGCAAAACCTGCACAAATACCAATCAGCATCAATCCAAGGAAATATTCTATTGGAAACATAACAATTTAATATTGTATTCTTATTATAAATATTACTTTTTATTACTTTGAATTGAATTACCACGCCTCAACCACTGAAAAAAATAAACTCCTAAAATAATCTATAAAAAAATAGAATACAATTAGATGCCATATTTAAAATTATCATCAATCGTTTATACTTTAGAAATTAATGTATCACAATATAATTGAATTTAAAAATAATATCAAAAAATAAACATCAGTTATTTAAAGCATTAACAATTAAATTATTTTTAATGAAGATTAACAAAACAATCATAATTGGATTCCTATTCATATTACTCGCAGGAGCAATATTCGTAACGGATATTTTAAATCCAATTATCCGACCGATAACATACCTATTTCTGATGGGATCATCAAAGGGAAAAGACATCATGTTTTTTGGCCTTTTAGGTTTATTTTTAATACTGTCTCAAGCAATTAAAAGAGATATTGACATCACAAAATACCTAAAAATCTCAATCGTTATCGGTTCCCTCCTGCTGATTTTGGGAATAGTTCTCGAAATCGTTTTCAGGCTGCAAATGGGAATAAAGCTCAACACTGTTTTCTGCTCCATGTCAAACACAATGAGTTCCACAAGCATTCTGCATACTCACCTGTTAAAGTCCATTTTGGGAGCGGTTCTAACTCAAATCATTGGACCGATTATCCAAAGTGACATAAACACTGGAGTTGGCCTATACTCTTATGTTCCATCCATTGGATTCCTAGTGATTTTATTAATCCCAATATTATTTATTACATTAGTATTGGCAAATCAGAAAAGAGTGTGGTTTACAAACTTTTTAGTTGCATTCTTTTCAAGCTGTCTGCTTATTGGAGCAATTGACGGCGGAATGTGGGGAACCCCTGCACTTGTCGGAATTTTAGGTCTTTACTTAGTGTATAGAAATGGTTATTACCTAAACTACATTGTCGGTACCCTTCTAAAAGACAAAAGATTACTTTATAAAAATGAATGCATCCAGCCATCCTACAGAAACAAGGGTTTGAGTGAAGTCAGATACATATTTAACAGATTCCTCCCATACTTTATAGTGATTTTCGTGATAATTTTAAGATTCACAATAGCCTTTGCAGGTGCAGAGCCTGATTATTACACCGTAAACATTGAGGATATCCATGACAATGTCGACTTTGGCGATATTCCTATTGAAAAAATAAACAACACAACATATCATGTTGACTCAAGCTATAACGAAATGGAACTGATTAATGACTTGAAAGTGCCATTGAACAATTCCTGTGAATATTATACAGTTTCATGGAATGCTTATTCATATTTGTGATATTATGAAAAAACTATATCTTATTTTACCTATCCTTGCCGGATTTATGTTTGGATCAAGCGGAGTGTTCGTAAGGACAATTACACAAAATGGAATTGATTCAACAACACTGCTTTTCCTAAGGTTTTCAATAGCAATTATCCCACTGTTAATTGCAATATTTTTAACAGATAAAGAGTTATTTAAAATAAAATTAAATGATATTCCACTGATTTTAGTTTGTGCAATGTGTATCGTCGGGCTAAACTTATGTTATAATGAGTCAATGAATACTGTTCCATTATCATTAGCAGCAGTCCTATTGTCTTTAGCGCCAATTTATGTATTGATAATTGCATACTTCCTATTCAAAGAAAAAATCACATCAAAAAAGATTATTTGTATGGTTTTGGCCATATTTGGATGCATACTAATGACCGGAGTCTTAGAAAGCAACATTGAAAGCATACCATTATTGGGAATCCTTTCAGGAATAGGTGCAGGATTGTTTTGGGCAGTTTATCTAATGGCTTCCAAAAAATCAATCGAAAATGGAAACCACACTTTCACCATCCTCATTTATTCAATCATATTCATATCCATAGCATTAATTCCATTTACAAATTTCAGCCAAATTAATAATTTCATAAGCATTAATCCCACTTTAGTGGCAATATTCCTGTTCCTGCACTCCACATTTTCATTTGCCCTTCCATATATCCTCTCAACATTGAGCTTAAAATATATCGATTCAGGAATCTCATCCATTTTCATGTCCGGTGCAGAACCCCTTGCCGCACTGATATTCGGATTATTAATATACTCAGAAGTACCTTCATTGCTAATGTTTTTCGGATTCATACTGACAATCATTGCCATGATATTGTTAAGTAAAAAAGAAGATGCTCACAACTGAGAGGTATATTTCAAGTGTAAATACCTCAATACAACATATCTAATTAAAAAAGCCAATTTATAGAAATTAAAGAGAAATTATAGTCCAAATACAGAAATAATCCCCTAAGTTATCATAAATCAAAAACCCATAAAAAAATCCCATTTACTCGGAAAATATTTTCATACAGTAACTGAAAATGAATTGGTTAAACTGAAAAATAAGGAATAAAAATGTGATTTTATTGAACTGAATCTCTTTTTAAAAATGATTTGAAAAATAAAGATAAAACATCCAACGAAATCAATGATTAATGATTTGTATAATTATTTAAAAAAAGGTTAATTCAACCCTGTCCTAGAAAAAAATATTATTCAAGAAAATAATTAAAATCAAGTTAAATCATAAAAAAAGTTCAATTTTACAAAAATTTATAATATTTAGAAAATATATTTAAAATCATGATTTTTAGCATTATCATACCTACCTATAATGAAGAAGAATACCTTCCGGTATTACTGGACAGCATCAAGGAACAGGACTTCGACGATTATGAGATAATTGTAGCCGATGCTAATTCAACTGACAAAACAAGAGAAATCGCGAAGGAATACGGGTGCATAGTGGTCGATGGAGGCCTTCCGGCAGTAGGTAGGAATAATGGTGCAAAGATTGCTAAAGGAGACTATTTACTGTTTTTGGACTCTGATTTACAGCTTACAGAGGATTATTTGAGAGATGTCTTATACGAATTCAGAATGGAAAGGCTTGGAATTGCCATTACCCAAATGAAACCAATGTCCAATAAGGTTGAAGACAAGCTATTCCATGATTTTGCAAATTACTTCATGATCGGCGTTGAAAAAATCAAACCCCACGGGGCAGGATGTTATGGGATAATTGCAAGAAAAGAACTCCATGACAAATGTGGAGGATATGACGAGTCCTTAACTTTTGGTGAAGATACAGACTATATCGAAAGATTAGCTAAAAAAGAACCATTCAAAGTATTGAGAAATGCTAAAATCGGCGTTTCAACAAGACGTCTTGAAGAAGAGGGAATTGAAACACTGATAAAGCAATACGGCAGAAGTACTGTTAATGATTTTCTTGGAAAAAGAACCAACGCTGATGAATTAGACTATAACTTTGACCATGGTCATGAAAAAATTACAAAGACAAGACTATCAAAGCTTGAAAAGCGTGTGGAACAAATCAATGAAATCAAAGGCACATATGACGAATCAATTCAAAAGATAAATTCAGCAAGAACTCAAATCAGATCCACAAGACACAACAGACACAAAAAAATTGTTTTCTACTGTGTTTGCGGTGAGGGAATGGGTCATGCCATAAGAACTGGAGTGATTGTTGATAGAATTAAGGAAAAATATGACGTTTACCTGTTTTCAAGCGAAAGGGCTTATGAATACTTAAGCTCAAAGTTTGACAATGTTTATGAGATAGGTGGATTCAATACCGTCTACATTAACAACAAGGTGAACAACCTGCAAACATTGGCAAATGCTTTGAAAAGAAATCCTACCAATATTAAAGTGGGATATGAAACTCTATATAAAAAAGCAAGACAGTTAAGGCCGGATGTTATCGTTACTGATTTCGAGATTTATGCTACCATGGTATCCAAGCTTTTGGATATTCCTTTAATCAGCCTAGACAACATCCACATGATTACACAGACAAAAATAGATTATCCTAAAAAACATTATGTTGAAATGATTAAGGCAAAGGGAGTAATCAAAACATATGTTGTAAAGCCAAAGGTCCACATTTTAACCAGCTTTTTCTATCCAAAAGTGAGGCCTAAGAAAAATGCAGTCATCTATCCTCCGATTATACGTGAGGACATCTTGAAACTAGAACCTACAACCGGAGACCATGTGATAGTTTATCAGACAAGTAAGGAAAGTGAAAGGCTTGTTCGAAACCTTAAATCCCTAAAAGACGAAAAGTTCATTGTTTATGGATTTAATAAAGAAGCAACCGATGGCAACCTAACCTACAAACTGTTTAACGAAGATGTATTCTATGATGATCTAGCTTCATCAAAAGCAGTGATATGTAATGGTGGATTTACATTTATTTCAGAAGCTATAAGTCTTAAAAAACCTATTTATTCCGTCCCAGCTATCGGTAACTTCGAACAGACATTAAACGGATTTTACGTACAGAAATTAGGTTACGGAGAATATCATGAAGTAATGAATGCACCAAGAGTTAAGGCATTTTTATCCAAGCTTCCAAGATATCAAAAAAGGCTTGCAAAAGTTAAGAAAACAAATAATGACGGAATCGTGCGCGAGTTAATCTATAGAATCGAAAAATATTCCAAATATTCTTAAAAAAAAAAGATAAAAAACGAGTGTCTATAAAGTTACACCCATTTCTAATTGTTCTGTTAATTCTTTATATCTATTTCTGATAGTCACTTCAGTAACACCAGCGATATCTGCTACATCCCTTTGAGTTTTCCTCTCACCGAGTAAAACTGATGCGATGTATAATGCGGCTGCTGCTACACCAGTAGGTCCTCTTCCTGAAGTCAATCCTTTTTCCATTGCCTTTTCGATGATTTCAATAGCTTTGGATTGAGCTTCACCTGAAAGTCCAAGTTCTGAAGCGAACCTTGGTACATAGTCTACCGGAGAAGTCGGTGGCAATTTAATATTTAATTCACGGGTTAAGAACCTGTATGTTCTTCCAACTTCTTTTTTAGTAACTCTAGATACTTCTGCAATTTCATCTAAAGTACGTGGGACGTTACAACGCCTACATGCTGCATATAATGATGCAGCCACTACTCCCTCAATACTTCTTCCTCTAATCAATTTATTATCAACTGCACTTCTATATACAACAGATGCAGCTTCTCTTACACTTCTTGGAAGACCTAATCTTGAGGAGTCCCTGTCTAATTCACTTAATGCGAATGCGAGGTTTCTTTCAGTAGCACCAGAAATTCTGATTTTTCTTTGCCATTTTCTTAATCTGTACCATTGAGCTCTGTTTCTTGCAGGAATATCACGACCATAGATATCTTTATTTCTCCAATCAATCATGGTACTTAAACCCTTATCGTGGATTGTGTAGGTGATTGGAGCTCCTACTCTTGTACGTTTATCTCTTTGTTCGTGGTCAAATGCTCTCCATTCAGGACCCATATCAACGAGATTTTCATCAATGACTAATCCACAGCGAGAACATACGACTTCTGCCCTCTCATAGTCACCGGTTAATTCAGTAGAACCACATTCAGGACATACAGTTTGTCTGTCTTGGTCAACAACACCTTCTTGCATAATAGGTTTTGAAACAGTTTTACGTCCTCTTTTTGGAATTTCTTCTACTTCTTGTGTCGTGGTCTCATCCTCCTTTTTCTAGATTTTTTGGATTTTGGTTTTGATACAAATAGTTTTTCACCACAGTTTTTCGCAATTTCATCTCTATTAGCTGATCTGAATAACCTAATTGAGATATAGGGCTGCTTTGTAGGCCCAAATACATAGCCCACCTTACCAATTTTCTTTTTATTACTATCAAATACAATAGCACCTGGTGAAGGTGTTTTGGTAGATCGAGCTATTAATTTTCCAGAATTTGCAATATGCAAACTTTTTCCTAATACTTTCATAAAATCAAACTTAAAATCAAATCTGTATCATTTATATTATTAAAAATAAGTAGTATATAAAGATATCGATATCTTTATATATAAATATTGTATTCTATTTAAATGTTTTTCTATTTATTTCCAAGGCCAACTATCTCAGCCAAAGTACTGCCTTGAGCAATATCCTTAATGATTTTGGACTCTTTAACCTTTACACCCAATGCTGCGACCATGGTTTTTGAAAATAACTCCTGAGGAATTACAACAATTCCACTCTCATCACCTATGAAAAAGTCTCCAGGATTGATTTTAGCACCTTCAACCTCAATTTCCTCGTTTAAAGTTCCCAAACCTAAAGCTGAACCAGCATTAGGACAGAAATTAGATGCAAAAATAGGGAAATCCATATATAAAAGAGCATCCAAGTCACGTGCAGATCCATAGATTACACATGCCTTAATCCCATTGTCCCTTGCACATGTTGAAGCTAGCTCTCCCCAAATAGCCTTGTCATCACTGTCAACTTTAAAAAATAAAATATCGCCAGGACTTGCAGCATCAATAGCCAAAGCGGAAGTTCCCCAATCATCACTTGAAGTTTCAGCAGTGAAAATTCTACCAAAAACTTTTTGATTATTGATCGGTTTTATGGATTGTATGACGCCTGACCTTCTTGAAATTCCATTGTAAGCATCTGAAACCTGACATGCTGATACATTTTCAAGCAAGGAGTATAAATTAATGTAATTATCATAATTCTTTCCATTAAATCTCAAGTCATCAATTGTAACATTTTCTAAATTGATTTTTTCCACATCAATACGTTTGTTTAAATCTTTGTTTTTATTCAAAACATCTTTTGGACTTATTGACATTACCTCACCGTTAGTTCTTCTTTTGTATATTATATTATACGATTACATTAAAATACATTTCACAACATGATATATTTTATATATTAGTTTTACCAAAATTAATAAATGTAGTATTTTAAAGATACTTGATATTATTATATACTCATAAGAGTTATTTACATTATTCATTATTATAATTATTATTAATTTATTCAAAGACAGGAGAAAAGCAATTATTAAGGAAAATATAGGTTAAAAAGTTATTAAATTTAAGATTAATGGAAAAATTAGAAAATAACAGTATCCTCTTAATAGAAACACTCTCTCGATATGTATGAACTCTTTTTTAGTGTATAATAGGTCTTAAAGACTGACGAATATGATTATCGTATAATTTATGCAAATTTATCTACTAAAAATCATTAATTTTTAGAATTACATAAATTATCCCGATTAATAAGCTTAGGAGGCTTAAAGATGGGAAAAGGCGAAGAATTAACTACAACAAAATATTTAATTCATGCCCAAATTAACGCTAATGGTATTGTAGAAAAACCAGATGTTGTTGGTGCTGTATTTGGGCAAACTGAAGGTTTACTTAGTAATGATTTAGACTTAAGAGAGCTTCAAAGAACTGGAAGAATTGGAAGAATCCAAGTTAACATTCGCTCCAATAGTGGAAGGGCAAAAGGTGAAATCGTAATTCCTTCCAGTTTAGACAGAGTTGAAACCGCTATACTTGCTGCATCTCTCGAAACAATTAATCGTGTAGGTCCTTGTGAAGCTGAGATTCAAACTACAAAAGTTGAAGACGTAAGAGCTGTTAAAAGGGAACAAGTTGTTAACCGTGCAAAAGAAATTTACAAAAACATGGTTGAAAGCGTTGGCCCTACCAGCATGAGAATGATTGAAGAAGTAAGGGAAGCAATGCGCGTGCATGAAATCTCTGAATATGGTGAAGATCGTTTGCCTGCAGGTCCTAGCATCCACACATCCGATGCAATTATTGTAGTTGAAGGACGTAGTGATGTTTTAAACTTACTCAAATACGGTATTAAAAATACTGTTGCGGTTGAAGGCGTAAGTGTACCTCGTTCCATTGGTGAATTAAGTAAAAAAAGAACTACCACCGCATTTGTTGATGGTGACAGAGGCGGAGAGCTCATTTTAAAAGAACTTTTACAAATTGGAGACGTTGACTACATCACACGTGCACCTAAAGGAAAAGAAGTTGAAGACTTAGGGAAAGATGAAGTTTTAGTTGCACTTAGAGACAAAGTTCCTACTGCACAATTTTTAGCTACAAGCAACATTTTAAATGACCACAACAACAAAAAGGAAAATCATAACAAACGCAACGATAGAAACAACAGAAAACAAAGATTCAATCGTCGTGAAGAAAAACCTCCTGTTGAAGAACCTGTCATTGAAGATGATGAAGTAAGCTTAATGAAAGATATGTTAAGGGAATTCGAAGGATCCGGCAGTGGAGCCATACTAGACGAAGCATTGAATATGACTAAAGAAGTAGAAGTGGAAAACATCTATGAAGAAATCAAAAACATAGAAGGCACTGCTGACACTGTTATTTTTGATGGCGTAATCTCACAGAGACTTGTTGACGTTGCATCACAAAAAGGAATTAAAAAGCTAGTCGCATTCAAATCTGTCAATATCGTTAAGAAACCACATAACGTGAAAATAATCACTATTGACTAAACATATTATTTGAGAATTTTAAATTCTCACTCTTTTTTATTTTTAATATTATAACTCTAAAACCGAAATAATAAATACTATTATTAACAAATAATAATTGGGATTCGGAAAACGGAGGTAAAAAATGAATATAAATATGGATAATTATTATAGCACTAGAAAAAATGTTTTTGAAAGAATTCAAGATGCTAGTACTGCAACAAAGTTACTCATGTCTTTAATGATGGCTTGTTTTACTGGTATAATGGCACAAATCATTATCCCGCTCCCATGGACCCCAGTACCAATTACTGCACAAACATTTGCAGTGTTATGTTCTGGTTTATTCTTAGGTAAAAAATATGGATGTTTAAGCCAAATATTATACGTCGTTTTAGGTGTTGCATTTATTCCTTGGTTTGGAGGAATGACTGGAGGACTTGAAACTTTACTTGGTTCAACTGGTGGATTCTTAATCGGATTTATCATTGCATCATACTTTGTTGGTTTTATTACTGAAAAATACGCAAAAGCACGTAGTTTTACAAGAATGGCTGTTGTTATTGGAGTTGCAAACTTTGCATTGATCTACATTCCAGGTTTAGCAGGTCTTGCATTATGGTTCTACTTCGCACAAGGAACAACCTTAGGAGTTGTTGACCTTTTAATGATGGGCCTTGTTCCATTTATTGCAGGAGACATTGTAAAAGTATTAGGTGCTGCAGCAGTATCTAAAGCATTCTTACCAAAAGACTAAAAAAAGATTTTAAATCTTTTTCTTTTTTTATTTATTTATTTCTGATTCAAATGAAACTTATTTTAAGAGGACATCACTTATTATGTCTCAAGGGTTTTCAGGGCTATGGTTATGACGAAAACTTTGTAGAGAACATGATTGATGTAAACAATAAAAGAAAATTGCCTGAAACAAAGGTTTCCCTAACAAATTGTCCCGATGACATCTGCAAATCTTGTCCCAACTTAAAAAATAATATCTGTGAAGACATAGTTCAAAATGATCGAATAGTGAAAATGGACAATGCAGTCCTTGAAAAATTAGATACCGAAACAGAGTTTAAATCAGTTGAATTATTTGAAAAAATCGATTCAATTTTCAATACAAAGGAAAGTGTTAGTGAAATCTGTTTTAATTGTATATGGCATGAAAAATGCTTATTTTATCAAAATTTATCAAATAACCGATAGATTTAAATACTACATGATAAATATATATTAAATGTTGTATGTGATACAACATGTATAGTCCCGTAGGGTAGTGGTAATCCTTCTAGGCTTTGGACCCGGAGACGGCGGTTCGACTCCGCTCGGGACTATTTTTAACTAACTATTTTTATTGATATTTTATGGAAAAGCTATTACTTATTGGAATTGATACAAGAAGTATGCTTAACAGTGCATTAAAATTAGATTATACTGTATATTCCACCAGTTATTTTTCAACATCAGATACACCATCCATCAAAAACCAGAAAATTATTCTCAATGAAAGTTATGGTGAAAGTTGCGGTGTTTTTGAAGAGGAATTCAATCCTCAAACCATACTGGACATTTCAAGGGAATTCATTGATGAAGTCGATTACATCATACCAATATCAGGCATCTCACCAAACGACTTTTCCAAAAAGGATCAAAAGAAAATCTTAGGAAATGTTGATGTAAATAAAATTGAAAACAAATACAATTTCTACAAAGAGATAAAAAATAAATTCTTAACCCCTAAGACTTTTAGGTTAAGTGATATAGATGAAGCTTATGAAATACAAAAGGCTTGCCCTAACAATAAATTTATTTTAAAACCCGTTCAAGGAAGTGGAGGGTATAACGTAAATCTTTTAGATAATGATAAATGCATTGAATTTAATGAGGATGAATTCATTATGCAGGAATTTGTCAGTGGAATAAATGTAAGCTCATCAATTTTATCAACCGGCACCAATGCAAAAACAATTATCAGCTCCAGACTATTGACCGAAAATGATTTTGAAAAAAATAACAGTTTCAGATATATTGGAAATATTGTGCCCCTAACTAAGGAATCCATAATGTCAGATGTTGAAAATATCGATGAGATTCTTGAGGAAATGAAAATTACATCAGAATCATTGGCGAAAAAATTTAGGCTGCTTGGATCAAATGGTGTGGATTACATCCTAAATGAAAATGGATTATATGTAATTGAAATTAATCCGAGAATTCAGGGAACATTTGAATGTGTTGAACAATCACTTGGAATCAATATGCTTGAAGCACATATCAATGCATGTAGGGGAAAAATCATTGAAGTTCCTGAACCGAAATTTTATTCTTATAAGAAAATTGTCTATTCACCAAATAGAAACAAATATGAAAAAATCAATTTGGATAACATTTATGACCTTCCACACATAGGGTCAATCACTGAAAAATCAGAACCATTGCTTACAATAATCGATAAGAATAAGGATTTTAAAAAATTATATGAAAAAGTAGAATTATCTAGTAAAATCGTTGAAAAAGAAGTTAAAAGATGCCAACTAGATAACAAATAAACAAAATTACTCCAATTGTTATCATAAAAGTAGTAATAATCATAGCACGGGTCATCCAAATAAATAGTTTAGCCTTATTATCTGGGTCTTTCATAAATTGGTCAATTGGATTTCTTTTCATTTTTACACCGGTTTCTAGAAATTTCTAGTAAAAAAAATTTTTACAATAACTAATTAAGTATAACTCTTTTTTAAAATAAATGTAAATATAAACTCAAAACAAAAAAATAAATAAAAATAAAAGAAAATGAGAAGTTTTGAGAAAATTTTAAGCTTCTGCATTTTGAGCAGCTTCAGCTGCTGCAGCTGCTTTTTCATTTTTCTCAATTGTTGATCTAATCATTTTCAATCTTACAAAGTTTTCCCTTTCCATTTCTTGGAGTCTCATATCAATATACTTTTCAGTATTTTGGAATCTTGGAATCATAATATGTTCTAAAGCATTTACTCTACGTTTAGTAGCTTCAATTTCTTCAGCGAGCAGATAAATAGTTTTTTCCACTTCACCAAGTTCAATTAAATACTTAAGAGATTCCTCGAATTTCTTTGCAGCTTCGTCTAATTGAATAGTGGTGTCTGAAAAACCGTAACCTCTGTCAATGATGGATCTTTCTTCCATTTTAACATTAGTTACAGGTACTGCAACACCCATAACACTTCTTGATGTGATGTCCACATCAATAGATTCTTTAACAGATAATGCTGCTTTTCTTACAGCCAAATCACCCATTGCAATTTGAGCTTCAAGTAAAGCATCATTAGCTTCTTTTAGACTTAATTCTGCATTTTCACGAATACCTTTGACACGATCCAAGATATCAAAAAACTCTTTAATTAAAGCGTCCCTTTTCTCTTTAAGTAAACCATGCCCTTTAACAGCAAGTTTTGTCCTATTTTTAAGAGACAATAATTCCATACGAGTTGGATTAATTCCATCTATAATATCTTGTGCCATTTAATCACCTACATTACTGTAATGAGATTAGTCATCTTTAGGAAGGTATTGTTCAATAAATTCTTCTTTAACCCTTTTGAGTTCGGTTTTAGGTAAGATTTTGAGTAAACTCCAACCAAGGTCTAAAGTTTCGAAGATAGTTCTGTCTTCATCTTTACTTTGAGTAATGAATTGATCTTCAAATGCTTGAGCAAATTCTAAGAATTTTTGATCCCTTTCAGTAAGTGCTTCTTCCCCTACAACCGCTACTAAGTCTCTTAGTTCACGACCTTCTGCATATGCAGAATAGAGTTGGTCAGATACACCACTGTGGTCATCCCTAGTTTTTTCTCCACCGATACCACCACTCATCAAACGAGAAAGTGAAGGAAGTACGTCTACAGGAGGGTAGATACCTTTCCTTGAGATTTCCCTACTTAATACAATTTGTCCTTCGGTAATATAACCGGTTAAGTCAGGAATTGGGTGAGTAATATCGTCTTGAGGCATAACTAAGATAGGCATCTGAGTAATTGAACCTTCTTTACCGTCAATACGTCCTGCTCTTTCATAAATACCAGCAAGGTCAGTGTACATGTAACCAGGGTAACCTCTTCTTCCAGGTACTTCTTCCCTTGCTGCGGAAATTTCCCTTAAAGCTTCACAGTAGTTGGTCATATCTGTTAAGATAACCAATACTTGCATACCTAAGGTAAATGCATAATATTCAGCAGTAGTTAAAGCCATTTTTGGAGTTAAGATTCTTTCAATAGCAGGGTCGTCTGCTAAGTTCATGAATACTGTTAATTTTTCTAATGCTCCAGTACGTTCGAAGTCTCTCATAAAGAAGTTTGCTTCTTCGTTTGTAATACCCATTGCTGCGAAAATTACTGCGAACTCGTCGTCAGCACCTAATACTTTAGCTTGTCTTGCAATTTGTACAGCCAAATCGTTGTGAGGTAAACCAGATCCTGAGAAAATAGGAAGTTTTTGTCCTCTTACTAATGTGTTCATTCCGTCAATGGTAGAGATACCAGTTTGAATAAATTCTTCAGGGAATTCACGAGAAGCAGGGTTCATAGGAGCCCCGTTAATATCTAATTCTTCATCAGGGATAATTTCAGGTCCACCGTCAATAGGTTTACCGATACCGTTAAAGATACGTCCCATCATGTCTCTGGATACACCGATTTTAGCGGTTTGACCAGTGAATCTGGTTTTGGTATCTTTAGTGTTTAAATCATTAGTTCCTTCGAAAACTTGAATAACAGCAACATCTTTAGTTACTTCAAGAACTTGTCCACTTCTTTTTTCACCAGTAGGTGTTTCAATATCTACAATTTCATTGTAACCAACGCCTTCTACTCCTTCAACAACCATTAAAGGACCTGAGACTTCAGATACAGTAGTATATTCTCTAGTTTTAATATTTGTATTCATTTTTAAGCCTCACTGCATTGTTTAGTAATTGCTGCTTGAATATCTGCAATTTTTGCATCAAATTCATCTTGTGGTATGTATTTCATTTTACCGATTTCTTCTTTAACAGGTAAGGATGCAATAGTTGCGATAGGTGCACCTCTGTTAACTGCTGCAAGAGATTCTTTGTAGAATAATAAAATGGTTTTTAACATTTTGTACTGTTTGTCAGGTGCACAGTAAGTATCTACATCATCAAATGCATTTTGTTGTAAGAAATCTTCTCTTAACATACGTGTAGTTTCTAAAGTAGCTTGGTCAGTTTCAGGTAATGCATCAGGACCAACTAATTGTACAATTTCTTGTAATTCAGATTCTTTTTGTAATAAACTCATAGCTTGGTCACGAGTTGCTCTCCAATCTGCAGCTACATTTTCAGCCCACCAACCTTCAATACTGTCTACGTATAAGGAATAACTTTGTAACCAGTCAATTGAAGGGAAGTGACGTTTATCCGCAAGAGATGCGTCTAATGCCCAGAACACTTTACAGATACGTAAGGTGTTTTGAGTAACAGGTTCTGATAAGTCCCCACCAGGAGGAGATACTGCACCAACTACAGAGATAGATGCTACGTGTGGTTCTGAACCAATAGTTTCTACTCTTCCAGCTCTTTCGTAGAATTGAGCTAATCTGGATGCTAAGTATGCAGGATAACCTTCTTCCCCAGGCATTTCTTCTAATCTTCCTGAAATCTCCCTCATAGCTTCAGCCCATCTTGAGGTTGAGTCTGCCATAAGTGCTACGTCGTAACCTTGGTCACGGTAGTATTCAGCAATAGTAATACCAGTATATACACATGCTTCACGAGCTGCTACCGGCATGTTAGAAGTGTTTGCAATAAGAACTGTTCTGTCCATCAATGGGTTACCAGTTTTAGGGTCGTCAAGGAATGGGAATTCAGTAAGTACTTCAGTCATTTCGTTACCACGTTCACCACATCCGATATATACCACAATATCTGCGTCTGCCCATTTAGCTAATTGTTGTTGTGTAACAGTTTTACCTGATCCGAATGGACCTGGGATAGCTGCTGCCCCACCTTTAGCTACAGAGAAGAAAGTGTCTTGTGCTCTTTGACCAGTTACCAAAGGTACATCTGGGTCTAATTTTCTTACATAAGGACGGCTTCTTTTTACAGGCCATTTTTGGAGCATTTGAACTTTTTCGCCACCAACAGTAGCGATGTCTTCTAATACAGTGTATTCACCTTCAGGAGCGATTTCAGTTACTTCACCTTCAAGGGATGGAGGAACCATAATTTTGTGTAAAACAGCTGTAGTTTCTTGTACTTCACCAAGTACATCTCCAGCTTTTAAAACATCTCCAACTTTTGCTACTGGTTTGAACTCCCATTTTTTCTCTTTGTTAATGGAATCTACATCAATACCTCTTGCAATGAAGTCACCAGATTCTTCTCTGATGATTCTTAAAGGTCTTTGAATACCATCGAAAATAGAACTCATTACACCAGGACCGAGTTCTACGGACAATGCTCCACCAGTACATTCAACTACTTCACCCGGTTGGATACCGGCTGTTTCTTCATATACTTGGATAGTTGCGGTGTCACCTTCAAGCTCAATGATTTCCCCGATAAGCTTCTGTTCACCTACCCTAACCATCTCAAGCATCTGAGCCCCTCTCATACCATCTGCGACAATAACAGGCCCAGCAATCTTAATAATTTTTCCTTCAATAATCATTTAACCATCTCTACCCCGATAACTCTTTTAATAAGGTCATTTATTTGATCAGATGATCCTCCTGCGGACCCATCTTTATCAGGTATTTCAATTATCATTGGCAACACATCAGAACCTATTTTTCTGTTAATATGTTCCCTTATTTCATTTGCCATAGCTTGGGTAATAATAATAATTGAAATTTCGTCTTCTAAAAATTTATCAAAAGCTGCGATAGCTTCTTCAGCAGTGTTTACTACTTCTGCTTGTTTGACACCACCAAGTCTAAATCCAGATACAGTGTCAATATCACCAATAATTGCTACTGAACTCATATTAACATCTCCATGATTTTAGAATTTGGGAAGTCTGCTTCTCTTTTTGCTCTTGCTATAATTTTTAAATTTTTAATTTCACTTTCTTTTTGACTTAAATAACCAATAATTGGACCAATACCTAATGGTTTTTTAGCAGATAAAGATTTAGCATAATCTGCGGCATAAGTATCTAATGCTTTTTCAAATACTGCAACAGAACCAGTTTCATTGTATACTGGAATTGCATCTGATAATGCATTAGCATATTTTGTTCCTTCTAATCCGGATACTACATTAGTAACATCAGGAGATTCCATTAAATCTTTAAGTTTCCATTCACGTAATTGGTATCCTTCTTCTAATATATAAGGAGAGATTGCATCATAATCAAGGCCATCTTCTTTAGCCCTTATAATTAGTTTTAGATTAGCTACATCAACTTGAGTTCCAACATAAGAATATAAAATTTGTTTATTTTCATCGGAAGGAACATCAGTAGAACGTAATAATTTGCCTAAATAATATTTATCTAAAGCAGATTCTAATGGAAGAATCATTTTTGTATCTTCATATTGTGGAAGAGCATCTTCTAAAGCTGTAGCGTATTCAGTATTATCCAAACTTGTTATAACATCAGTTACACTTTCAGCATCAGCTAAAGATTCTAAATCATCGTATAATGATCCGCAAGGAATTAACAATTCTTTTGTTTCTTCAGCGGAAAGTCCGACTTCTTTAGCAGTCAAAAGACTTTTAATGTTGTCAATATCAGTTTTTTTAGACATTACAACGAAAGGATCTTTGATGTCTTTAGGAGCTAATCTTGCAACAAAGTCATAAGTATTAGCACGTTCAACATCTAATGCTTTGTCAAGTGGATAGTCATCTAAAACATCAGCATACTCAGGAATACCTTTGAGGTAATTTTCAACTTCTTCAACATCGTTGGTTTCAACAATTTCAGAAATTTGTTTTTCATCAAATAATCTTCCTTTTCTAGCTCTTACTCTTGCACTTGGGTTAAGATAAGGATAAATGTCCAAAATTGGTCTAGATGTAATGATTACAACAACTGCACCTACAATAAGAATTGCGAGAATACAAAATACAAGAAATGTTTCTTGAGTAAGTCCCACAGAACTTATTAATGTAGCAATTTCATCTGCCATATATTTATCCTCCTAATTATTTAAATAAAATTTCAGCAACTTCACTACGTAAGATACTTTTAAATCTTTCTAATCTAGCTTCAATAGTATTATTTACTTCGATATCTCCATCACTAGTTTTCAAAATAGCTCCACCAATAGCTTTAATAGGTTCACCTAATTTGAAATTAACTCCTTCTAATTCAAAGGAATCTGAAGATAATTCTTGTTTAAATTTATTAGTATCGGCTTCATTTAAATGAATAATTAAATCATCACGGCCAATTTCATCAGCAGCTTCTTTAATCATTTTACTTAATGAATCTTCATATTCATCACTACCTGAAGCAGCGATTGATTTTAATTCTCCAGTAGCTTGATTGAAAGCCGCTTCGATTACTTCTTCTTTAGCGCCTAATTTTGCTCTACGAGCATTCATCTTAGCTTCAGAGATAATTTGCTGATATCTCATATCAGATTGTTTTTTACCATTATCTAAAATTTTTGCTTTTTCAGCTTCTGCAGTTTTTTCAGCTTTTGCTTGAATTGCTGAAACTTCTGCGTTAGCGTCTTGAATGATTACATCAGCTTTCTCTTGGGCTTCAGACATAATGCTTGAAACAATTTTATCTGTGCCTGAGCTCATATAAATTGCCTCCTTAACCTAAGATTCCACCGAATACCATAAGTAAAATAGCAATCAAGAAACCGTAAATAGCTTGTGTCTCTGGTAATGCAGAGAAAATAATACCACGAGCAAACATATCATTGTCTTCTACAATAGCACCGACAGAGGATGCTGCTGCCATACCTTGTCCCATACCGGAACCTAAACCAGCGAAACCAATGGATGCACCTACACCGATAGCAACAATACCTGCTTCAGTAGGTAATCCTTGTCCTCCACCTAATAAACCTGAGAATACTAATAATAAGATTGCAACCAAGAACCCGTAAATAGCCTGAGTTTCTGGTAATGCAGAGAAAATAATACCTCTTGCAAACATGTCATTGTCTTCTGCAACTGCACCTACAGAACCAGCAGCTGCCATACCTTGCCCTAAACCGGAACCTAATCCAGCAAATCCAATTGCTACTCCAGCACCAATAGCTGCTAAAGCAGTACCTAAAGCAATTTCTACCATATTTAATTCACCTTTGAAATAATATTGATTTTATAAATTTTATTTAAGATATAAATGAAAAATTTTTAATTTTTAATTTTTGTAAATGTTCTTTTTGCTTTGAAAGCTTCGAATTTACCTTTACCTTCCATGAAGAATTGTGAGAAGAACTCTACATAGTTAAGACGTAAAGCGTTAATAAATGCACCTAATACTTGGAAAGCGAAGTTTGCAATATGACCAAATATGAATACAATAATTGCAATTACAATTCCAGCGAAAGGAATCATGTTGTTTAACATTTCAGCTAAAATGTTAACGGTCATAGCAATACCACCGGTAGCTAAACATAATGCTAAAAGACGAGCGTAGGATAAGACGTCACCCATGTAACCGAAAATATCCATTACACCGTATGCACCGTTAGCCCATACTAACATTCCAATGGTAGCAACTATTAATATTCCACCTAAGATCATGCCTATCATACCGATTGCAGGCATCATAAATCCTAAAGCGAGTAAGATAATACCAGCTTCGAAAACAAACCAACAAATTTGAGAACCGATTGCATCTTTAACATTTCCGTATCTCAAGTTGTTAATAGCACCTAATATGAATCCTATGTTGGTGTAAATAAGACCAACGATGATAGCTATAATCAAAATAGTATCAGGGTGTACAAATGATTCAACTGCAGGAATTACAGTTGGTAAACGGAAACCAGCAATCCTTTCTGGGAAGTCCCCAATAAAACCATTGGTTATTAAACCCAGTACAACGGCCCACAGACCAGACCAGATTAAAATCCAACCAAATGAATGCATGGATTCTTTAACTTTTCCAAGACCTTTCAATAATACAACACCAATTGCGGCTACAACTAAACCATAAACTGCATCGGTTAAACAGAAACCGAAGAAGAATGGGAATGTGATTGCAACAAATATTGTTGGATCTAAAGCGTTGTAACGTACTGGAGAGTACATATCCACGAGGTATTCGAAAGGTTTTGCATACCATCCATTTTGTTGTAAAACAGGAACATTTTCATCATCAGTACCTTCAACCTCTATTGTTTCAAAGGCACAATGTCCATCAGAACTTTTTTCAACTAATTGTTCAACTTTCTCGGTATCTTTTACAGGTACCCATGCTTCAAGGACATAAGCATCTTTAGTTTGAACAAATGATGAAAGGATTTCGTTCTTTTCTTTTTCATTTTCTAATTGTTCTTTGAGAGCTAATATCTCATCGTCCCATTGTTCAGCGACTGCTCTTAATTCAGATTTAACTGAAGCACGTTCTGATTCAATGGTAAGTAATCTGGAATCAGCATTTGAAATAACGTGTTGAGGAGTACCTTCAACATCTCCTACTTCAATTTTCTCAAAGTCGAATTTACGAAGTGTTGAATAAACATCATCACTAAATTCTTTTAATGTCACTACAGTAATGATTTCACCGTCATCATCATCCATAGGAACAGTAAATACTTCTAATTCATCAGTCAAGTTACTTAATTCTTTTTTGATTTCTGAAGAAGATTCAGCATTAATCCTACCAACAGTAGTAGAAGTGTACTTTGAATCTTTTAAAAGAGCTAAATCCATGTCAAAATTAGATAAGCGTTTAGCCAAACTTTTATTAGACTTTAGTTCACTTGTTTCAGCGTCGAGTGCGGCTAATTTACCTTCAATAACACTTGTTTTACTCTCTACTTGTGCTAAAGTATCTTCAGCTTTTTCAATAAAAGCTGGAGTATCCAACTTCTCAATTTCTTTTTGAACAGGCAAATCTGGACTAATAAAAGACATTAAAGTGTCTTTTAACCCATGGCCTTCTGATAAAGAATTTCCTAATAGTTCAGATATACCGTTTGTTTTCATAAGAAGTGAAGATAATTTACCAGTGTAAGGAGTGGCTTTTGAAGGAGTCACTAATTCCGCTAATTCAGGATCTTGCTGAATGCTTTCAGAAATATCACTGACTTGTATGAGCCCTGATTCGTGGAGAGCGTCCACTGTAGGTGCTACATACTTTTCCAGTGTAACAATTCTAATTTTTCGCATTCTAGCTGTCTTGAACATATAAACTCACACTACAAAATATTTTTGACAATAATAGAAGCAGCTTCGTCAACATTTGCCATAGCTTTATCTTTTAAGGCTTTTACATCGCCTTTAGATTGCTCAGCAATTGTTTGCGCTTCTTTTTTAGCTTTATCTTCTGCATCAAAAACAGTATTTTTAGCTTCTTCTTCTGCAGCTATTACAACTTCTGAAACAGCTTCTTCAGCTTTTAACTTTGATTCTGCAATCAAATCTTTTGATTGTGAATTTGAATCAACGATAAGTTGTTCAGCATCAGATTCAGCTTTTTTTATCATTGCGATTGCGTCTGATATCTCTGCCATAATTAATCACCATGGTACACTTATTTTTGTTGAGCAATATATATATCTTTTACTATTCAATATTTCTAAAAATAGCTGAAATTTAAAAAAGAATAAAAAAAAGTATTTAAAATATTAAATTTACATGAAAAAAATAAACAAAAAAAAGAATAAAAGATAATTAGATTATCTATAAAACCATTTCAAAATATTAGCCGGTAATTTTTGTAAATAAGCAAGAATTGCTATTATAATGATGATAAGACCAACAATAGCCAACTCTAAATTGTACGGATAATCCAAAAACATATACCCGCAGACTGCAATTATGATTCCTTCAAAAAAGAAAACCGCCTTGGTCCAACCTGGATTGTACATTATTATCAGATAAGCAATACCAATCATGACCAATATAATTGCTGTTGCAAGAACATCATTAGTTAAAGCTTCATGTCTAAAGATTGGAGTCAATCCCCATACAATCAACATTAAGGCCAATACTACCCCTAACAATTTAAACATTTTAACATTTGCCATAATAACACTTAATTTTTATTTGGATTTAATAATATTTATATCATTTTATTATAAATGAGTATATATGGAACGAGCAGTTTGGATAATTTTAAACAAAAACTTTTCACTGACACTTGACAGTGAAATAAAAAATGAAAGAATTGTTGATAAAAAATTTTCACCTGGAAACGACATATGGACCAACGAACTTCCACGTTTAGGATTCAGCAATGAAAATGTTCAAAAAGATTATGATGAATTCATTTCAGATATTGTGACATTATTTTCAGAACCAAGTGTGGATAAAGTGTTCATTGACGCTAAAATTGGTGAAGAATCAGAATACATAAATGCAAAAAGCCCACTGCTAATAAGAAAAATAGAAGAATATAGTGTTGATGAAATTATAGAATAGCTGTGGCCTTGTCCAGCAATTCATCCATGTCACTAAATTCCAATGGATTGCCCTCATCATCAACTTTTTCAGTTGTAATCAATGCATGTGGGGAAGCCCATAGATATGAATACATAAAGTAAATCACATTTACAAAGATTAAGGGGCTGAAGTAGGTTAATGCAATAATTAAACAAACCACATGAATTAAAACATTACCATATCTTCTTCTTCGCATTAATCTAAAGGTATCATCCTGTTCTACAAGCTTGAATTTCTTGTCAGACAATTCCTCAGACAGCCTGTCCATCTCCTTGGAATTCTCTGCAGACAAAATATAGAGTTTCATTTTAATCCATATAAACTACAAATTCATCCAATTCTTTTCTTGGAGTTTCCCTAGGTTCAGCATTACCATATCCTAATGGAGTAAATAAAACTGCTTCTTCGTTTTCATCCAGGTTTAAAAATTGATGTGCCTTGTTTTTCTTGAATGCTCCAATGTAACAAGTTCCAAGACCCACATCAGTCGCTGCAAGAATGATATGATCCATTACGATTGTTGCATCAATGTCTGCAATGTTTTTCATGTCCCATGGCCTTGTCCAGGCCTCATTTTTAACAGCAACAACACATAACACATATGGAGCTTCAACAAACCATTTAGCAGCATAGATTTCTGATAATTCATCCTTGTACTTTTTTGTATCAATCACATAAACCTTAAAAGGCTGAGCATTGACACCAGTCGGAGCTATTGTTGCAGCCTTAAGGACATAATCGAGCTTTTCCTTTTCAACTTCCTTATCCAAGTATCCTCTAACACTGTATCTTTCAGTAATTACATCAATAAATTCCATATTATCTTCCTGTTTTATATATTATATCATCTAAATCGCAAAATTTTCTAAATTCTTCTTCTTCCATATTCTCTTCATGGATGTGTGCAATTATGCCGGGAATTCTACCTATAATGAAAACACCAAGACCCAAATCAGGAGTGAACCCCAAATCAGATAATATAGCTGCATTTGCACCATCTACATTAAGTTTGATTCCTTTTTTTTGATAAATCAAGTCTTCAACTGCCAATGCCAATTTTATATGAGGCCCAATGAAACCCTGTTTGATGACAAGTTCCATCAGTTTATCGGCCCTGGGGTCAACATTATGATATCTATGTCCGAATCCAGGTACTTTTTTATTGCCTAATACATATTCATTGTATATTTCAATAGCCAAACGAGCAATTTGCTTATTGTCAATGTCTGAATCTTCAGTAAGATATAATGAATTGACCTTGGATTGATATAATTCCATTGTCTTTTCAATGGCTCCCGCATGCTTATGTCCAAAGGATAGTAATGCTCCTGCAACTGCAGAATTCATCGGTGAACCTGATGATGCAACTAAACGTGCAGTTTGAGTACTTGGCGGTGTGACACCATGATCACAAAATGAAACAAGAACATGATTGAATATTCTTCCCTCTTCAATAGAGGGTAATCTGCCTTTCAAAAGTAAAAAAACCATATCGCTATAACGGATTTTCTCAATCAAATCTCTTTGATTGTATCCTCGAGTGACGATTTTATCTGTTTCAACTCTGGATATGGCTGTTTTTAGTGAATGTGGATTGACTCTAAAATTATTTTCTTGCATTTTCAAATACCTTTTGCTTTGTTAATTAAAAATAATATAAAATAATATATAAAGATTTATAATTTCAATGTTGCAACTCTCGGCTCAACAAAACAGGACGGTCTTACGGAAACTATTCTAACACCGCTTGCCCTTTGATTTCCGATATTAAGATAAGTTCCCAAAACAGTAGTTTTACCACCTAATCCTAACGGTCCGATTCCAGTTTCATTCAATTTATCTGTAATTTGCTTCTCATAGCTGTTTTGACTGTCCAAATTTCCATAAGCGATTGATTTTAAAAGAAGTGATGTCGCTTCATAGTGTGTCCTTCCAATGCCTATGGCCGGAATCGAAGGAGTGCATCCCAACATTTTCAGTGAATCTTCAAGCCATTCGCATGCAGTATTTATCACATTTTCAAAAGACCTCTTATGATAAACCCTATATGTCTTTGCCCTAATTTCAGGGCCTCCTCCTTCAAGTAAAAAATGAATGTTTAATGTGTCCGGTGCGATGTCCCTCTTGTAGGTTGATTCATCATTAGCACTGTCAATCAATATAGAAGCTGGGCGAAGCATTCCAGGCTCTTCAAATAGTCCCTGACTCTGTTCAATTCGCTCAAATTCATTTCCTCTAACAGCCATGGGCCTTGCTGGAAGATTGTTTAAACCTAATCTGATTCCTTCATGAATCTGGTTTAAAAGTTCACCTGAAATTTCTCTTTTTTCGCCCATCTCAATAATTACATGAGGAATTCCTGTATCATCACATAAGGGAAAACTGGTCTTTTGAGCCACTAGATAATTTTCCAGAATCTGCTCCAATGCCCATCTTGAATTTTCATTTTCTTCAATGGAAATGGCCTTTTTTAATGCATTGAGCTTATCATCAGAAAGAGAAGTGGATGCATCTATTATCGTTTTAGAAATATCCTCTAGAATATCCATATAATCACTCTGGAACAGATAAATCATCAGATTGCTTTGGAGAAACTACAGCATCAGGACAGTAGGTATTAATCATTCTTTTGACTAGCAATACCTGTTTTATACGGGCTATCGCCTCTTTTTCAGTTGTATCCCAATTGTGATTTGCCGCAACGGAACCTCCGGTTTTTAGATAAACAGGCGCTGCAACCTTAATGAATTCAGGAACCTCATAATGCCTAATGAAACCTCCGGTTGATTTCGGATTTTCAGTGTGCAAATCTATTGCCATATCACAGGCATCCCTAATGGCTGCAATCATTGGGATTTGCAAGTCTCTAACCGGATTTAGAGAATTTAAACCTTGTTCCTGTAAAAGTTTAGCAGAAGCTGGATTGGAGTGCCCAGCATGAGCTGACAACTTGAAGTGAACATTTTCTGGAATCTCACCGTCTTGCCTCATCTTATTTAAAACAAAAAGTAATCCCTCATCATAAAGCAAGATCCCCCTTACACCTAACCTGCATGCCCTTTTAACATCTTCGATTGCATAAACTAAATTATCATATCCTCGTAAACGATATCCTATTCTGCTGCCCTCTTTTGTATGAACTGTTGCAGAAGTGTCGTAAGTTGCTCTTGGACCCACTGATAAAAATAACTCGCATCCATAGTCAATGGCCAAATCAACCATTTCACTGATTTCATCATCAGTCAACATCATGATGCCTTTGGTCTGAGTAACCCTGTGAATGAAAACATCCTGTTTGATAGATTCTTTCAAAAGCGCATTCATTGTTTTTGGAGATTGGATGCCCGGCACTTCAAAACGGTACTGACCACCATCGCCAAATCTCTTGGAAGATTCATAATCTTTGAAAACTTCATTTATGCCAATTTTCTTAAGGAATTCCTTTGTATCATTCATAGTATCTACTCATTTAATTTACGAACAACATACTTCATTGTATAATCTTCAAGAGAATCAATGACTGTCAAATTCTTAATATCATAATCATGATTAAGTCCTTTGAATTTATCAATCAACTCTCTCAATTGCAACGGATTTTCAAAATCACCCTTCGGAAGCAATGTGATGTTTTGAAAAATACCGCTTCTGAAAGTTTCATCCAACTTAATAATGACGTTAGAAGGCCTTTTTGATGGATATAATTCATTTAATTTATCATCTGAAATAAGAATCATTCCATTGACCAGGTTTTTAATGCTGTTTACCTTATCCACAGTAGAATAATTATCTAAAAGACCATATTCAATTAATTGATTAATATCATCAACTGTTACTTCACCAACCACCAATGCAATAGCCACTGCATAAGGCAGGCTTTGCTTTAGTTCTTCCAAGTTTTTAGGACGATAGTTGTTATGTTCCGCCGCAACAGAATATGTTTTAACTGCGATATTTTTAATATGATCATATTCATCTCCAATGCTTGCCTTAAGCTTTAAAGCAGTGTCAATTGAAGAATGCAAATGCCTACAAAAAGGATATTTTTTAAAGTAAATATCTCTTACTCTGACCTTTCCTATGTCTTTCAGTACGTTTTCCAATGAAAAATCATCCATATTCTTATCTGAATCAAACACCATTGCATTTAAAAATCCTTCATCCCCTTCAAAGATAGTTCCACTGCCTGTAAAACCGTTTCTTGCAAGGAATGCTGACAAAATCCCATTGTAAGATGCCTTTCCAGCATGCAAAACCTTGCCCATTGATCCGCCATGGTCAGATTCCAAAAGACCGGCGGCTTGAGTTCCGCATAGGCCTAACGCATTTAAGGTTTGTTCCTCATCCAGTTTTAACAGCTTTGATGCAACAGTCCCTGCGATAAAAGTTCCAATAGTTCCAGTCGTATGAAACCCTCTGTTTCTATGGTCAGGATTTACAATTTGGCCAAGCAATATGCCGACTTCATATCCCACTATGACTCCTTCTAGAAACTCCTTACCAGTCAAGTCATATGCTTCGGATATTGCCAATGCTGTAGGAAATATGATTGACCCCAAATGTATTTGAGCTCCCCTATGGCCATCATCCAATTCCAGAACATGGGCTGCAACACTGTTTACAAAAGCAGCGCTTAATATATCTGTTTTCAAGTCTGTTGCGATGACTGATGCGCTCAAATTTGAATTGAATTTATTTGAAAATATTTCTTCAACAGTATTTAGAGCAATTTTTGAAGCTTCCTCACCCATTCCACGATAAGTTACTCCAAAAAAGTCTAAAAAAGCAGCCTTGACCGTGGTGAGTGATTCTACAGTTGCTTGTTCATAGCGATAGTTTGAAATAAATTTAGAAATATTTTGTAAAAACATAAAACACCTACAATAATATATGTAAAAGGTAGTATTAAAAATAGTAAGTTTTTATTAAAAAAGAAAGTTTAAAGTTTAAAAATTAATTTAAACTGCAGGAACACCAGTTAATACAAGAACAATGTGTGCCACAATAGCTGCACCATAATAAGTCGCTGCAATAACCAGGATTGTTATAACAATAGCTCTCCAACCTAAAGCCTTGAATTCATCCCAACTTTTACCCATTCCTATACCAACATATGCTAAAAATACGGTCACAATAGCCAACAGTTCAACTTTAGAAACATAATATAGGACAAATTCAGATGTTGGCATTCCCGGGAAAGCCAAAATGATACCCATTATACTGATATAAAGAATTGAAGATACATTAAACGGCAAGTACCTTTCCAACCATACACCTACAAGAGTAATAAGAGATAAAATACCCATACCAACCAATGAATCGGTCATCGGATGTTTGTAACCTAAATAATTACCGATGGCAGTGATAATTGAAAATATAGCCAACAATAAAATCCAATTAAAAATACCATGGACTGTGACATTTTCAGATCCATCAATCAAATCAGGCATCTATTCATCCTCCTTTTTAGGCATTATTGAATCTCTTCCAATTTTTGGCTCCAACCAATTATACATCTTTTCAGTTAAAGGAAGAGCAACAAATATCACAATATATATTCCTACACAGAATGAGAGCAAATTACTGAAACCCGCAAACGCTTCAATTTGAGTTTCCATACCAGGGAAAGCCGCAAGGGTCGGTCCGATTGCAGCTGCATTCATACTTGCACTTCCCACACCACTAGCCATAGCAAATGCATACGGATGCAATGGCAGGAATGACAATGAGAATGTTACAAGGAAACTGATAAATATTGTACCAATCACAGTACCGATGATAAATATTGCAAAGACCCCTCTTGATTCAGGGGAGTCGAATCCGAACTTATCAACAACAACCGCAACATTCGGTTCCCTACCTATTGAATTTGTCATACCGATAGCCTCTTTCTTAAATCCTAAAAGCAAAGCAATCGGAAGAACAAGAATTGTTGCCAAGTGCCCTAATTCCTGTAAAATCAATGCAGGACCCATATCAAATATTAAACTGATTGATTGTCCACTAGAAACAGCTAATTTTGCAATTAAAACTCCGATGAAAAGCATCATTGCCCCTTCAGCAATACGAGCCTGTTTTCGCTGAATCCATTTAATAGGTTTTGCCAGATAAAATGCCAAACCTAAGATAATGGTATAAATCAAAGGCATAATTGTGATTGAAATATCTTTAGATAGTGGTATTTCTATAGTACCGATTAACTCAGCAATGATTACCAAAACAAACACAGTAACGTGTAATCTATAATCCCTCCAGGGATTTTTCTTTAAAATACGCTTGTCCGTTTTTTCTCTATAAATATGCTCTATATGCCCATCATCATCCTTATTTGGAATAGTAACAAACCCCATGAAGTTTTAAATAATATGTTAAAAATACATTGTACATTTAATATTTTCTCAAAACATAATATATAAATTAATCACATTCAATTTAAAAAATTCACATAATAGGAATGAAAAATAGTAATAATTTTCACAAAAGATGAATAAAAAGTTATGCTGGAACACCAGTCATAACCAAGATAACGTGGGCAACAAAGGCAGAACCAAGATACGTTGACGCAATAACCAAAATTGTGATAATTATTGCCCTCCAACCAAGAGCCTTGAACTCATCCCAGCTTTTACCCATACCAATACCTACATAAGCCAAAAATACTGTAACGATAGATAAAAGTTCCACTTTAGAGACATAATAAAGCAAAATTTCAGAAGTAGGCATTCCAGGAAATGCCAAAACAATCCCCATTACACTTATGTAAATAATGGATGAAATATTGAACGGCAAATATCTCTCCATCCAAACGCCAGCAAGAGTAATTAAAGACAATATGGCCATACCAACCAATGAATCAGAAATAGGATGCTGATACCCGATAAAATTTCCAATAACTACAATTACAGAAAATATTGCTAAAAGCAATATCCAATTAAATATTCCATGAACAGAAACATTTTCGGATCCATCAATGAAATCAGGCATTTTCATCATCTCCCTTTTTTACATAATCTCTTCCAATTTTTGGTTCAAAAAAGGCATATAATTTTTCAGTTAAAGGCAATGCAACAAATATCACAATATAAATCCCAATAGAGAATGATAGCAAATTACTGAATCCTGCGAATGCTTCAATTTGAGTCTCTAACGATGGAAATGCAGCTAATGTAGGTCCCAATGAAGCAGCATTCATACTTGCACTTCCCACACCACTTGCCATTGCAAACGCAAACGGATGAAGAGGAAGAACTGAAACAGAAATACTTGTCAAAAAGCTGATAAATACAGTTCCGATTATTGTTCCGACAATAAACAGCGCAAAAATTCCTCTGGATTCAGGTGAATTAAATCCATATTTGTCAACAACAACTGCAACTTCAGGTTCACGGCCGATAGAATTTGTCATACCTATAGTCTCTCGTTTAAAACCTAACAACAAAGCAACAGGAAGTGCAATGAATATTGTTGCCAAATGCCCCAATTCCTGCAATAACAATGCCGGACCCATTTCAAAAATTAAATGAATTGACTGACCGCTGGAAACCGCCAGTTTTGCAATCAGAACACCAATGAAAAGCATCATAGCCCCTTCAGCAATACGAGCTTGTTTTCGCTGAATCCATTTAATGGGTTTTGCAAGGTAAAAAATTAATCCCAAAACCATTGTATAAAGTAAGGGCATGATTGAAACAGTAACTCCCTTTGTAAGTTGTATTTCTATTGGCCCAATTAATTCAGCAATAATCACCAAAAGAAGTACGGATAGATGCAATCCATAATCCTTCCAAGGATTTTTCTTTAGAATACGCTTATCAGTTTTATCACGATAAATATGTTCAACTTCACTATTTTGCCCATCCTTATTGAAAATAATATCACCTCTATTGAGTAAGAATAGATAAAACTAGTCTTTTAAAACTACTATTTAAATACATATGACTTAGTTCTCATTATTTCCAAAAATATGAAAAAAAATAGGTATAAATTGGAATTTATTTCACAAAAAGTGAATAAAAAATTATTAATAAAAATCATTATTTTTAAAAATAAAAAATAAAAATAAGTTATTTAATTTAGATTCATTCTACAAAGTGGTTTTGATAGATGACGCCTTGCAGAAACTGGTGTTTCGTAAAATTGAGAATTTTTTAAAAAACGCTTGATTTTAATAGGAACTTTTTCATTAGATTCAACCCTATTTCCACATTTTTTACATTTGAAACCCTTATTTTTACCTGCAGAAGTCATTCTTTTACCACATTGACAGATTGGATTTTTATATTCTACATCATTCAGTTTTATAACTTGAAACTTCTCAATATTGAAAGTGTTTTGTTCTCCAATTCCCCCATAGACTTTAATGATATCTCCAGGCAATAATTTGGAAACGACCTTTCTGAAATTTTTTGTTGGCTCATATGCGCCGCATTCAATCTCTCCTGACTCATCGAAGATATAAAAGAACATGTGTCCACCATCAATGATTGTAGGCTTGTTTTTAACTTCCCCAACGACCTCATAGCATCCAAACTGCTTCATGGAAGAAATATCTGACGCCTTTTGTATATGCATATCAGTATGCTGATTTGTCTTAAAAATACACCAGTCAACAATCGGCTCTGAAACCTCAACAATGTTTTTTGCCTCCTTCAACGCATCAACAGTGTTTGATCGGATTCCATATAAAACAGGACAAGGTGTTTTCGGTTCAATTGCAATATAGTCTTCAGAATAATCTATGTTTTCAAAAGTGTCAGGAAAAGTTTCCTTATCCATCTGATATACTGATTCATAATCGATGCACCTTTTGGTTCCGTAGTTTTCACTAGATCTATATGCAAGAAGTTCATAAGTATAATCCTTTAAAGGCAGGCTAATAGCTGCGATTGAGCCTATGATTCCCCTTCCCTTTTTGAACTTATGGATTTCACATCCTACAGACTTTCCAAATTCTTCGGCCTCTTCAATTGTGATGAACTCATAAATAGCCCTGAACGCATAATCCACCATTTCCTTTGTAATTTCACCATCATAAAAGATTACGCCGGGATTTGTATTGTCACAGTCAAACATGGATAGCTTCTTAACTTTGCACAAAACAATCTCTTTGGCCAACTCTGCTTTGTCATCATTTAAAATCTTTAAACTGACCCCACCATTTCCACGAGTTTTAAAACGGGCAAATGGATTCAATCTTATCAGTCTAGGATACTCAACCAATTCAATTCCATTATCTTTAAATTCATTAATAATCTGACTTGCAAGATATGTTGTGCACATTCCATCCGGAGAATCCGTATCGTCTATCCCAATATGTAAATACTTAATCTTAATCACCTTAATATAAAATATATTAAAGTTAAAAGAATATATATTTTAATTAAAGAGGTATTCAATATGTTAACTCGAAGCCAACTGCTGCAAAATATTGAAAATTTACTGAAATCACAGGGGTTTAAAACCTCAGATATCTATGATCAGGGTTCATTTGATATTGTGGCAAGGAAAAACTTACAGATTCTACTTCTAAAAACTTTTTTAAACATTGATAGTATTAATGAACATAATGCGCACGAAATGAAGCAATTAGCTAACATTTTCTTAGCGTCTCCAATAATCATTGGAGAAAAATCAAGGAACGGCGCATTGGAAGATGGAGTTATATATGAAAGATATGACATCCCAACAATCGGCTTTGAAACTCTCAAGAACATGATTTTATACAATGAATATCCTGAAATTTTGGCAGACCGTGGAGGATACTTTGTTAAAATTGATGGAAATGTCATAAAGCAATACAGAGAGGAATATTCAATGTCTCTGAAAGATTTGGCAAGTCTTGCACATGTTTCCCGTGCAACAATGTACAAATATGAAAATGGAATTGTACGTGCAAATACAGAAACTGCAATGATACTGGAGGAAATACTGAATACAAAAGTCACATTAGACATCGATTTATTGAAACAACCACAAAAAGATGACGTTGAGTATAGTGACGATGTTAATGACTTATCAAAACTCGGATATGGAGTTTTATCAACAAATAAAAGTCCTTTCGATGCAGTCGCAAAGATGAAAAGTTCAGATAAGCACTCCCCATTAATGGCAAATGTTGAAAAGAATAGAACTGAAAAAACATTGAAAAGAATGGCAATTCCACTTAAAGATTTATCGATGGTTACAACATCAGAACCAGTTTTTATAATCAATAACGATAAGATCAAGGAATCCATTGGCACTATCCCAGTTATAAAATCTTGGGAGCTGAAGGAATTCGAAAATTCCAAAGAATTATTGAAGATGATTAAAGAGAGAAAGGAAAATTAGTGTGGTAATATGGAAAATTTACAGATTACAGGTATGGAAGATTATCCTATAAAATGGGTTTGCAATTACAAAGGCCAAAATGCAATTGGAATTTGTGGTAAAACCCAAAAAATAGCCATGTTTGCATCAGATGAAAGAGTTTCAAGAATTTTAGAAGACATAGTCATTGGAACTGATGAAGCTCAAGAGGGTTACGGTTGTGAAGAAAAAGACAGATGCTGCAATTTTGATTGTGAATTTTGTGAAATCTCACCTAGACAATACCTGCAGATTACCGGTAAAAAACCATCAAATAAAAATATAAAAGATTTGATTAATGGATTAAAAGACTTGAACGATTCCCTTGAACAAGAAGGGTACATACCATTTGAAGAATATGAAGTTGTGAAACTTTAATACTCCTTCAGGAGTGAAAAGTCTTCACGAGCTTCTTCAACTTTAGCAACACCCATGCAAATGGCATCTACAAAATCAACATTCTGATAAAATGTAAATGCCTCTTTAGGTTTTAAAACACCCGCTGCTAGGATTCTAGTGGCAATTATTTTTTTATTTAATTTCATTATCTTGTCAATGAATTCCTGTCTTTGGGAAGCATTGAATGCACTGATATCCATCATATATGAAAGGTTATTGTATGGAATCATGAAAAAATCAAATAAATTCATATCAAGATTATCAGGAAGCAAATCAGATGTTTTTGATGGAAATGCAGTCACAATGCCTGAAAGAGAACCCGAATCATTGATTGTATTTAATATTTTTGAAGTCAGTTTCCAGTCATAACCGTCTGTTATGAATTCATCGACCAACATTAACGGACAGTCATAGCTAGAGAACAGTTCAATATCCTCATCCCAATCAACTTCTTTTGCAACTTCATAATTGGGATTGAGATAATCGACATCACTCTTACCTATTGTTGCAATTACTTTCATCTTACAACCGGCATCCTCTGCCAAATCATAAGCCTTCAACAAATTAGAATTATTGACCAAATTGATAGCCCTGACACCATGATTATACGATTCAATTATGACCTCTGAAGCATTTTGAGGGTCATTATATAAATCATCAAGGTACAATCTTGATCTATGACCATAATACAGTTCAGCCATGAAAGGACCATAACCCAAAATTGTTTGGGGAATGGATTTTCCCTTATACTCCAATTCCTCAAAGAACATTATATCCCTATTCTTTTTCCACAACTACAGCAGTACCGTAGACCAAAATTTCCTGCATCACTTCAGATATTTCATTTGAGTCAAAGCGGATTGCAATTATTCCGTTTGCCCCCAATTCTTTTGCGTGTGCAATTGCCCTGTGCAATGCTTCCTCCCGTGACTCTTCCATCATTTTAACATATTGTGTGATTTCACCACCGAAAAGGGATTTGATGCCTGCACCAATCTGACCACCAGCACCTCTACTTCTGACGGTTAAACCATATATAAAACCTTTTGTTTCGACTATTTTAAAACCTGGAATATCATTAGCGGTTGATATTGCAAATTCATTAACGGATACCATTATTATCACCTATACTTAATTTTAATTACAACTATATAAATATTTTTTAAATGAGATTTGAATAAAATTATTTTTAAAAAACACGCTAAAATTCTATTATATTATTAAAAGTAACAC
>CAMNJW010000009.1 GCA_946541845.1 uncultured Methanobrevibacter sp. | reverse complement strand
CATTTTCTTCGTTAATATCTTTTTCTGCACTGTGCAAAATCATTGCCGCATATATGTATTCCATGTTATCACCATTAATTTTTTAAAGTGTTAGTTTTTATAATAATCAAAAATTTTTAATTTTAACCAAACAGAGCTCCTAACCCAGCTGCTGCTGTTTCTTCACTATCTTCTTCTTCCTCTTCTTCTTCCTCTTCTTCTTCAACAACTTCTTCCACTGCTGGAGCAGCTGCTACAGCAACATTGGAAAGTTTTTCAGCTAATTCATCGTCGATTGCTCCTTCAACATCAGCAACTTCTGATGCTAAAGCTAACATTTTAGCTTGTGCTAAACCGATGATTGGTTCTGAAGTTTCGGAAGTCATGATTGCTCCTGCCACACCGACATTAATTGCTCTGGTGTATGCGAGAGTAATGATAGTGGAAATTGTTTCATCAGTAGGAATAGCTGCGTTAACAGATAAGTTGAATGCATTTCTGAATGCATTTTGTACGTCAGCTAATGTTTGTTCTTCATCGATTGCAAGTACGTCTGAAGTATAAATTGCTTCTTCTTCATATACTGCTTTTAAATCGATTCCCACTTCCATTGGATTAATATCCAATCTGGATAAAGTTGCGGATACTTGTCTAGAAACTTCTTCGCCTGCTTTAACAACGACAGTTTCTTTTTGAACGCAAATTTTACCTTTATCAATTTTTGCAGGAATTCCAACTTGTTGTAATTCACCTAAGAATGGACCTGGTTCGAAACCGGTGTCCCCTTCAGGTACAATAATATCTTCATCAGCAATAGATCCTGGTTTTGCAGGAGCTGAAGTTTTACTGTCTTCCAATATTTTGTATAATTTGAATGGGTTCATTTCGGTTGCAATGATTGCAACTTGACCATCCATATGTTCGGACAAATCAACAATGTTGTTTTTATCAGCATTACAATCTTCAAGAGCTAAATCAATAAGGTTTTTCTTAGCCATTCTGATGACAGCTTTACCTTTGAGAGATTTTCTCATTTCTTGGAGCTGTTTTGCAGGAATGTTCATTAAGTCGACAATACCTACGACATCATATTGGTCGATAATACCTTTAAGCTCTTTAACTTCTTCCTTTTTCCATTCAGCAACATGAGCCATTAGATCACCCTCACTACTGGTCCCATAGTTGTTTTTATAAACATGGACTTGATTTGACTTCTTCCTTTTTCTAAATTGCGGTCTAAGACTGTAAGAACAGTTTCCACATTTTCAGCTATATCCTCGTCTGACATGTCTTGGCTTCCAACAACAATTTGAATACTTGGTTGTTGTTTTACACCAACTTTGACAGTACTTTGTAATCTTTCTAAAAGAGGATCTAATTTGATACTTGCAGGCACTGGTTTTGGCATTTTTCCACGAGGACCAAGAACTGGACCTAAGAATCTACCAACGAGTGGCATCATATCAGCTTGAGCTATTAAGAAATCAACAGAGTTTGCCATTTTTTTAGCAGCTTTTCTGTCTTTTCCAAACTCTTCTAAATCTCCTTTATTAATTACAGTGTCAAGACCAGCATCTTTAGCTTGAACAATGAGTTCCCCATCAGCTATGACTCCGATTTTAACATCTTTGCCACGGCCGTTAGGAAGAGTAACTTCCTCATTAAACCTATTTTCTGGCTTTTTGACATCTAAGTCACGGATATTAATAATAATATCTACGGACTCAGTGAAGTTTCTCGGCTTAGATTGTTCTTTTGCCTCCTTCACCGCGTTAATTACATCTTGTGTCATATTCATCCCCCATGAACATTAAATGCTCATTGGATTATTTTTTTGGTTTCATGAGTATCGATTACAAGAAAAAAATTCTTCAACGATTGCATGAATTAAAAACAGTATATCAATTATAATTTTAGTTATAACATCATATACACTGTATTTATTAACTTAATTTAAATTTAACAAAATAATATCTATTCTACTAAGATATCATCATATTTTCCAGCATCAACATCTTTTTGTGCTTCTCTAGGGTCTTTACCATCTACAGATAATCCCATACTTACACAGGTTCCAATGACTTCTTTGATACCTGATTTGTAATCATTAGCTAATAATGAATCGAATTTCATTCTAGTAATTTTTAAAGCAGTTTCAATTGGCAAGTCATTAATAATGTCTAAACCTGGTTCATGAGAAGCTTTTTCGATGCCTAATTCTTCCATGATAAGTGCAGTTGTTGGCGGAGTACCAATTTCGATTTCGAAATCTTTAGTATCTCTGTCGATAGTGACTTTAACAGGCACTTTCATTCCTGCAAAGTCTGCGCTTTTTTTATTAATTTCTTCAACAACTTGCATCATGTTAATACCGAAAGGTCCTAAAGCAGGTCCTAATGGTGGACCAGGAGTTGCAGTTCCACCTTCGATAAGAACTTCGACTGTATCTTTAGCCATCAGTCAGCCTCCTTTTGAATTATTCTAATTTGATCAGCTTTAACAGTAACCGGAATCGGTACTGCAGCTTCTATTAACTCAAGAACGACTTCTTCACGTGATTCATCAATACGAACCACTTTTGCTCTTTCTCCTTTGAAAGGACCAGAAATAAGTTCAACAATACTTCCTTTTTGAATAGAGGAAATAATCGGTTCTGGTTTTAAGAATCTTTTAACTTCTTCGAAGGTAATGCCAACACTACCTTCAACAACCCCTCTTAAATGTTGTACTTTTAAGTCAGGATTTCTAAGATCAATTTTTGTTGATGATTCAACCAAAATATAACCTTTTAAAGATTCTGGAACAAGAATTGATGAAATACCAATGCCGTCAACTGTCCTAGCTTTACGTGCTAAGAGTCTAGCGACATTTCTTTCTTGACCTGCAGAGGTCTTAAGAGCATATATGGAACTATTAGTATCTTCCATGAAAAATTCACCTATTTTTAAAATTTTTTCTTGTTAATAAAATCATACATTAAGTTAAAAATATTATAAAAGCCATAATCTTCAAGAACGAAAATTCTCGAAAACAAGATTTCTATAATATCAATATCTATATAAATAATAGTATTTAAAAGTTTCTCAAAAAATTAATTTTTGAATAAAATAAACATTACTAAAAAAAATTATTATAATTAAATTTTATCAAAAAAATAAGTAGGTGGTTCTATAATCCAATTAAAGAACCAAGTAACACGATAACAAAACCGATAACACCAATGATAGCTACACCAATAGCAGAAATTTTAGCTAAATCCAAGTATTCAGGCATATCAGGTTTTCTTGCTACTTTTAATACTCTTTTACTGTCTTTGATAAATTTGTTAACACTTTCTTGTACATTCATATAAATACCCAAAATTAAGAATTTGTAAATTATAATAAAATAATAGTAATAAAATAATTTTTAATTTAAACATTAATAAATGTTTGCATTAATCGAAAAAAATAAAAAGATGGGATTAGAAGATTCCATCAATGAAATCATCTAATTGATCTTCAGTTGCTTCAGGTTCTGGTTTTTCTTCAGCATACTCGATTTCAGGAGTTGTGTCAACGTCATAACTAGTTTTAATACCTGAAACAACAACAGTTGTTCTAACAGTATTTTGAAGGCTTTCATCAATTTGAGTACCCCAAATAATGTTAGCTTCAGGATCTAATTTATCAGCAACAACCTGAACGATTTTTTCAGCTTCATGTAATGTTAAATCAGAACTACCAGATATGTTAACCAATGCACCGGTAGCGTTAGAAATATCAATGTCAAGTAATGGGCTACTTAATGCTTCATGTACTGATTCTAATGCTCTGTCGCCAGTGTCAGATTCACCCATACCAATCATAGCCATTCCAGATCCGCCCATGATGCTTCTAATATCTGCAAAGTCTAAACTTACAAGACCTTTCTTAGTGATTAATTCAGTTATTCCTTTAACTGCTCTTCCTAAGATTTCATCGGAAACCATAAAGGCTTTGTTTAAAGGTAAGTTTGGTGCAACTTCTAATAATTTATCATTTGGAATTACAATTACAGTATCAGCAGATTCTTGAAGTTTTTCTAAACCTTGTTCTGCATTTTCTCTTCTTTTAATACCTTCTGCAGAAAATGGCATAGTAGCTACAGCAACGGTTAATGCACCTAATTTTTTAGATAATTTAGAAATGATTGGTGCTGAACCAGTACCTGTTCCTCCACCAAGACCGCAGGTAACGAATACCATGTCTGCGCCTTCTAATTCATTTCTGATTTCATCTTCACTTTCTTCAGCACATTCTTCACCGACAGATGGTTCTCCACCTGCACCTAATCCTTTGGAAGTTTGTCTGCCTAAAAGGATTTTTTTAGCGGATTGGCTGTAAAATAAATCTTGAGCATCAGTGTTTACTGCAATTGTTGTTGCTCCTTCGATACCCATTTCATTTAATCTTGAAATAGTGTTGTTTCCTGCCCCACCGGCACCAACAACAAATATATTAGTCTTAGCACCCTTAATCATCTCTATAAGATCATCATCAATGTCTGAAGAGAGTTTTTCTGGTGCTTTCTCTTCCATTCTTTGTTCGGATTCTTTGATTGCATCATCTATAAATTTCACAAATTAACCCCACATACTCTGCTTTAAAATAATTGTTAAATATTTCTATTTTTCTTTATATTTAAATGCAACTAATTTATATACTTAACTAAAAATTTAGCGAAAATGTAAAAAATACAATTTAATCTCTTGGCATTGCAATTATTTCCTTAATTTTTAAATCAAACAAATTTTTTGCATTGACTGGAGTCAAAATAACTGCACTGTCAACACCATGGCCTCTTCCACCAATGGCAATTATTTCTTCTCCAACAGGAATTAATCCCGCATCGGCAGCCATGATTGAAATTTCAGCACCCACTTTGATACCGTGTGAAAACATTCTAAAAGTATCTGCAACAACATCCAATGGAGAGTATCCTCCATATTTATTGGTAACGCCTCTTGCAGCACCACTGAATGCATGACTTCCAATTAATGTCTTAATACCTTCATTTTCAAGTTTTTGAATCATTTCTTCAGAGATATCTGATTCATTTGGACCGCTGAACCCAATATGATGGGTCACATTAATTATTTCAACCTTATCTCCAACTACATCATTCAATTTTAATGCAGATTTACCTGAAGATGAAGCGATTAGAACTCTTTTAATGTCTTCAGAAACATCCAACTTATCTTTAACAGCCATTATCAATTCATCGGTATAATCATTACCCTCTTTATCAAAGTATGTAATAAATTTTCTTGCCATGTTCTCATCCCAATAGATAATTATTTAAAACTCTAATATTTTATATATTATAATATCTATTTTAATAAAGATTTTTATGACAGACAAAGAATTGACAAATATAAAACATGTTATTAACGGAGATTATATTGTTATCCCTATCGAAACAGGTTATATCAAACCTAATGACAATTTAGATGTTATAATAAAACCTGCAAAGGAATTAATGAAGGACAATGATTATCTAGTTATTGCTGAAACACCAATTTCAGTTTCACAAAACAGGCTGGTTGACGAATCAAAATACACTCCTTCCATAACCGCCAAATTTTTAACAACAGTTTGGAGCAAATATCTATGGGGCTACATTTTAGGCCCTGCATTGGGAATAAAGGAGAGAACCATCAAAAACCTGAGAAAACTTCCTGAAGAAACTAAAGCCCATAAGGAAGTTGTACTTCAACTATACGGTTTAAAACATGCACTTAAACCTGCTTCCGAAGCAGGCATTGACTTGAGCAATGCGCCGGGAACATATGTTTCCCTACTTCCGGACAATCCCGAAAATGTTGCAAAGGAAATCAAGAAAGAAATCGGCAAGGATGTTTGCGTCATGATCATAGACACTGATGCGACCTATATGAAAAATGGAAAATACTTTACAGGCCTTCCGATTGCAATTGACGGAATCGATGCGGACAACGGTTTTTTCGGATACGTAAAGGGACAGCTGTCCGAAAACATGGGATCAACACCATTGGGATGCAGTGAAAAAATGGATGTTGAAACCGCATTAAAAATAGCCAATATTGCCGAAGACTATCAAAAATCCCTTTCAACAGAAATGAAGACAATACATAGCGTAAAAGCAGTGCTTGGCACTGAAGTTGATGAAGTCACAATTGAAGACCTTGATTCCATCACCCATACGCCTGCAGTGATAATCAGAAAAATTTAAACAAAAATACCGCAAATAATAATCAGAATAAGGATAAAAAAGGCAATAAATGATAGAAATATTAGATTTAAGCTAAAAAAAATAGCTTAAAGAAAATTTTATATTTATGTTTATACAAAAATAAATTTGCAAAATATTATAACTTATAACAAACAATGAAGGATGAATTTAATGAATATAGATAATTTTGGAAAATATAGGAATATTTTATTACCCCTGATGGACTGCATTTCCGTCATACTCGGATATTATTTGATATCTGTGCTCATAACCGATTCATTTTTAATGAATCCGACAAGTGCAATAACAAAACAAGAAATCATAATAGGCATTATTTTAACAATAGTTGTGCTTCAAGTCGTTTTTAGATTGGCTAAAAGATATTCCCATATTGTGCGTTATGAGAACAACCAAGATTACCTGATGTATATAATCCTTTCAGTCATTATTTTAATTATTGTATCAATAATTGAAGATTTGATGGGCATGAAAAATCCTTCAATCAAATATAACGTTGCCGTAGGAATCCTTATCGGTATCATCCTTGTCGTTTACAGATTAGTTATAAGATATGCATTATTATCCGACATTGCCAATAAGGGAATTAACTATACTCCAAAAGATCAGAAGAAATTATTGATTATAGGCGGAGGATACTCTGCAAATGACATCATTAAAACATTAAAATCAACTTTAAAAGGAAAATACGAAATTATCGGAATTATTGACGATAACCAAAAACGTAGGGGATACTCCGTTGCCGGAATAAGAATAATCGGAAACAGAAACGACATTGTTAATATATGTGAAAAATATGAAGTTGATGAAATTTTCTTTACAATAGTAAATATTGACAATAAAGACAAAAAGGAAATTTTGGAAATCTGTAATAAAACAAATGCCAAAGTTAAAGTTCTGCCAGGTTTAAGAGAACTCATTTCCGAAGAAAACCTATACCAAAGCTTAAGAGACGTTGAAATCGAAGATTTGCTTGGAAGGGACCCTGTTGAACTTGACAACAATAACATTAAAAGCTTAATTAACAACAAAGTCGTTTTAGTTACCGGAGGGGGCGGATCAATTGGTGAGGAGCTTTGTAGGCAAGTAATGCTTCACAATCCAAAACAATTGCTCATGTTAGACATTTATGAAAACAGCTTATATGATATTGAGCTGGAACTCAAAGCAAAATATCCCGACAAAGACATTAAGGCAATAATTGCAAACATCAGAGATAAAGAAAGAATGTTTGAGATATTCGAGGATTACTCTCCGGAGATTGTTTTCCATGCAGCAGCACACAAACATGTTCCCCTAATGGAAAATAACCCAACAGAAGCAATTAAAAATAACGTTTTCGGAACATACAACCTTGTTAATGCATCCGACAAATATCATGCAAAACGTTTCATTTTGATTTCAACAGACAAGGCAGTCAATCCGACAAACATAATGGGTGCTACCAAAAGATTATGTGAAATGATCATTCAGGCAAAAGATAAGGAAAGCGAAACCGAATTTGTAGCCGTCCGTTTTGGAAATGTATTGGGTAGTAATGGATCAGTAGTACCATTATTTAAAAAACAGATTGCTGAAGGAGGTCCTGTAACCGTAACCCATAAGGAGATTACACGATTCTTCATGACCATCCCTGAAGCGGTCGCATTGGTATTGCAGTCAATCACCTATGCCAAAGGTGGAGAAATATTCGTATTGAACATGGGCGAACCTGTAAAAATTTATGACCTTGCAAAAAGCCTAATCGAATTATCCGGACTAACTCTTGGAGAAGATATTGAAATTGAGTTCACAGGCCTAAGACCCGGTGAGAAGTTATACGAAGAATTGTTAATGAATGAAGAAAACCTTGAAGCAACAGGTCACGAAAAGATATTCATTACAGAACCTATGGACTTTACAATGGATGATGTAGAAGAAAAACTGGATGCATTCAGAGAAATCATTGATAATGAAATTTACGATAAAGAGATTATTAAAGAAACTATGAGAAAATGTGTTCCAACATATAGGGACCCTAAAGAAGTTAATGGAGAGTAAATAAAATGAATATACCATTTTCACCACCAGATATAACCGATGAAGAAATTGAAGAAGTAGTAAGCGCATTGAAATCCGGTTGGATAACAACAGGACCGAAAACCAAGGAATTTGAAAAAAGAATTACTGCATATTGTGGCAGTGACAATACAGTCTGTTTAAGTGCTGCAACAACTGCTTTGGAAATGACATTAAGGTTATTAGGCATTGGTGAAGGTGATGAAGTAATTGTGCCTGCATATACCTATACTGCAACATGCAGCGTAGTATGTCATGTGGGAGCAACACCTGTGATAATCGACAGTCAAGAAGACAGAGAAGAAATGGATTATGACAAATTAAGCGAAGCAATTACTGATAAAACAAAAGTAATAATCCCAGTCGACATTGCCGGAATCCTATGTGATTATGACAAGCTATTTGAAATAATTGAAAATAAAAAAGATTTATTCAATGCAAACAATGACATTCAGGAAACATTTGGAAGAATAATCGTGTTGGCTGACAGCGCACATGGATTTGGAGCCATTAAAAATGGTAAAAAATCAGGTGCATTAGCTGACTTCACCTGTTTCTCATTCCATGCAGTTAAAAATCTAACAACTGCTGAAGGTGGTGCTGTAACATGGAAACATCACGAAGGAATTGATTCTGATAAGATATACAAGCAATTGCAAATATTATCACTTCACGGCCAAACCAAGGATGCACTTGAAAAAACCCAAAAAGGATCCTGGGAGTATGATATTCTGCTTCCGGCTTACAAATGCAACATGACTGATGTTCAGGCAGGAATCGGTCTTGGACAACTCAAGAGATACGATTCAATGTTAAGCAGAAGGCATGAAATAATCAGAAAGTATGACGAAGGATTCAAGGACAGCAAAGTCATAACCCCTACTCATTTTACTGAAAACTCAACATCCTCAGGCCATTTATACTTAACTAGAATTGACGGCATTTCATTAGAAGAGAGGAATGAAATAATAATCAAGATGGAAGAAAGAGGAATAAGCACAAATGTGCACTACAAGCCACTTCCAATGTTAACCGCATATAAAAATTTAGGATTTGACATTGCCGATTATCCTAATGCATACGGCCTGTTTGAAAATGAAATAAGCTTGCCGATATATTCCAGTCTAACTGATGAGGAAGTAGATTACATTATTAAAAATCTATTAGAAATTCTAAAAGAATATTAGTTATGTTTTTATAATAAAAAAGACATAACTATTATAGATTTTAAATTTTATATCATGACATAATTTTTACTTTTTTTATTTGTATGATAATTTAATTTAATAGTAGGGGAAATTAAATGTTAGATGATCCATTAGTAAAACAATTATTAACCAACCTTGTTGAAGATGAAAGCAATTTGCCTATTGTTACTGCATTAGATAATGGAATTGAAACTGATGAAGGAATTGCTGAAGAAACCGGAATTAAATTAAACATCGTTAGAAAAATACTTTACAGACTTTATGATTTAGGAATCGCAAGCTATAAAAGAAGTAAAGACCCTGAAACACAATGGTTCACTTATTCCTGGAAATTTGAAAAGGATGAAATCATCAACCATATCATCAAAGACTCTGAAAATTATTTGAATATGCTTAATGAAGAGTTAGAACGTGAAGAAAACAACATGTTCTTTATCTGTCCTCAGGGACATGTGAGACTTGATTTTGATGAATCTTCCGATTATGAATTCTTATGCCCTGCTTGCGGTGAAGAATTGGAATTCCAAGACAACACCGAAACCATTGAACAAATCAAAGAAGACATTAAAATGGTTGAAAGTAATTTTAATTCATTTACTGAAAAAAATAAATAGATTAAAATGGAAATTGAATTACTTGAAAAGGAAAATACCCCTGACAATGTAATAGACCATTGCAAAGCAGTTTATAAAAAAGCTATGGAAATAGCTGCTAATTTTGATAATGTAGATGAAGACCTTATTAGAAAAGGCGCCCTTTTGCATGATATCGGAAGGTCCAGAACCCACGGAATTGAACATGCCATCGAGGGAGTGAAAATTGCTGAGAAATACGGTTACTCACAGGATGTCTTGAACATTATTGAAAGACATATTGGCGCTGGAATAACCAAGGAGGAATCAGCAAAGCTAGGTCTTCCGGAAAAATCTTATGTACCTCAGACCCTTGAGGAGAAAATTGTTGCCCATGCAGATAACCTAATAAGCGGAAGCGATGAAGTAGACATTGATTTTGTTATAAAAAAATGGAAAAGACGAATCAAGGACAGCGATGGAAACATTGAAAGACTAATTAAATTAGATAATGAATTGATTAAAGCTTTTGAGGAATAAAATGAAGGTCATATGTTCAAGTGAAGAATCTCTATACCGTCCAGAAGCGGTCAGATGGAGACAAAGAATGGAAATGATGGAACCGCTAGGAGACACCGTAGTGTTATTGCCATGCAGTATGAAAAAGCCGTATTCCAATTCAAAATCACATCAAAAATTTAGAAAACTTACAAGATCATACCAAGAGTTGATTGTAACTTCTCCCTTTGGAATCTGTCCAAGGGAACTTGAAAACACTTTCCCCATTCAATCATATGATGTAAGTACAACCGGCTCATGGTCACAGGACGAGATTGAAGAGACAGGCAAGCTAATCGCAAAATACTGCGAAGGAAAGACCATTGTTGCAAACCTTGCTGGAGGATATCTGGAATCCTGTGAAGCCTATGTTGATGATTTTATTAATGTCTGTGAAGACGGAAGGCCAACCTCCCCCGATTCACTTTACAATTTAAGAATGGAACTTAAAAATCATAAGAAAATAAACAGACGTGAAAAAACATTGCACGAGTTAAGGTCCATTGCCAAATACCAATTCGGAGAAAACGGCGACAAATTCATTCCGGATAACGTGAAAACCAAAGGAATGTATCATAAAAGAATATTGTCAGACAGCAAGCAATTAGCCTTATTGAATAAGGATCATGGATTATACAGATTGAATTTGCCTGGCGGAGAAATCTTAAAAGATTTGGGAATAAATGTGGTTGAGGTCGACTTTGACCTTACAACAAATACCGTTTTCGCACCAGGAATACAAAAAGCCGACCATAAAATCGTTCCAAATGATGAGGTAGTTGTTGTTAAAGACGATACAGTAGTTGGTGTTGGAAAAGCAATAATGACCGGCCGTGAAATGGAAGAATGCAAAAATGGAATAGGCGTTAAGATAAAACACCGCGTTAAATAATTTACTGTCTTTTTGTTTGTAAAAATAACAACGTTTATAAATATCTTAGATTATATTATAAAATACAATAAAAATATAGGAGACAAAATTATGTCTGAAGAATTGGTAAATACTATTAAAGATGCTATTTCTGTAATTAACGACCCACATATGGGAATCAGTATTGTAGAAATGGGAATTGTACAAAATATTACTGTTGAAGGCGATCAAGCTGAAATTACTCTCAAACCAACCAACCCAGGCTGTATGAGTATTACCCGTGTTGCTGCTGATGCTAAAATCAGAGCAGAAAAAGTTGAAGGCATTGAAAATGCAAAAATCATAGTTGAAGGACATGCTATGGCAGACTCTATCAACGAAATGATTAACAGATAATTTTTAAAAAACTTGATTAATTCTATGTATAACCGAAAGAGTTATATATAGTAATTAATATAAGTATAAGTGTTGACAGTTAATTGTCACACATATATCATAGGCTAGTGGCACAGCTTGGTTAGCGCGCTCGGCTGATAACCGGGAGGTCATGGGTTCGAATCCCATCTAGCCTACTCAAAACTATTTTTTAACGAATTTTTCACATTACTTAACAATTTTATCTACAATTTTTTAGTTTTCATATCTTGTTACAGTATATTTTTTAAGATTTTCCCAAAAAAATAAAAACAAATATATACTAAATTCAACATAAAATATCTTGAATGTACAAAAAGTTGGAATGATGATTAAAATGTGGGAAAAAATAAATCAGAAATTCAAAAAATACCCTGCAAGAATTAGAGTTGCAGAAAAAATGATTGAACTTGGATTATCCATCAATGACGACGGCAAGATATATTGCGGAAATCTAAAAATAAGCGATAAGGCACTAGCTACCGCCGCAGATGTTGACAGAAGAGCAATAAAATCAACAATTGAAGTCATTAAAGAAGATGAAGAATTATATAACTTATTCAGCAACATCATTCCAGCAGGAACACTTTTAAAAAATATTGCCAAAAACTTAGATTTAGGCGTTATTGAAATAGAAGTAGGATCTGAAAGCGAAGGAATCCTTGCAAAAACAACAACATTAATTACAAAAAAAGGAATTGACATAAGACAAGCTTATGCCGAAGATACAGAGCTCCAACAAACACCATTATTAACAATAATAACAGAAGAGCCTGTAAAAGGCGATTTAATAAACGAATTTTTAAAAATAAAAGGAGTAACAAGAGTGTCAATCTACTGATTTTCTAAATCAGCCATTCTTGCTTTTTCCATTTCTCTATCTTCTTCTTCAAGAACTTCTAAAAGTTCTTCCCAAGCTTCTAAAGATTCTTTAGCAGCTTCTTCAGATAATTTTTCAATTGCATAACCAGCGTGGATTAAAACATAGTCTCCGATTTCAACATCCGGTAAAAGGTCCATTTTAGCTTGTTGTCTTGCTCCGCCAAAGTCGGCAAACAACCAATTTTCTTCCCTATTAATCTCAACAATTTGAGCAGGTGCTGCAATACACATAATCTCATCTCCAAAATTTATATATTAATACTATTAAAAGTTAGTATTATATAAAACTATCTAAACAGGTGTACTAATGAAAAATATTGTTATTGGATCCGGGCCTGCAGGACGATTAGGTTCTTTAGAGCTTGGAAAACTGGGAGAAGATGTCACTTTAATTGAAAAAAACCATATTGCCGGTACTTGCCTTAATGAAGGATGCATGGTCGTGTGTGCTCTAACCGACATTACAAAGTTTATAGACTCAAATAACAGATTCAACAATTACGGATTTATCAAAAGTCAGCTAGACATATCTTATGAAAAAATAGTTGAAAAAATTACAGAAACACAGGAAAAGCTTAGGGCATTAAACCAAATGGAAAATGAAAGCTTTGGCAATGAGATCATCTATGGAGAAGCCACCATTGAGGACAATATCGTTAAAGTCAACAATGAAAGTCTTGAATATGACAATCTCTTGATAGCAACCGGAGCCCGTCCGTTTATACCAGACATAAAAGGAAAGGAGTTTGGTTTGACAAACAAGGACATTTTAAAAATTGATGAAGTTCCTGAAAAACTAAATATCATTGGTGGAGGAATCATTGCAGGTGAAATAGCCAACATCTACTCCACATTAGGAAGTGAAGTCAACATTCTTGCAAGAAGTAGCTTTTTAAAAGAGATAAGTGAAGAAACCAAGAGATATGTTCTGGAAAAAATCATGCCAGATGTTAACGTATACGAAAACACAAGCATAACCGAAGCATTCAAGGACAAGGTTCTGACTGAAGACGGCAGGGAATTGGAAGGAGTTCCATTTTTTGCAACAGGCAGAACCCCAAATAGTGAAATCGCTGAAGATTTTGTTGAATTGAATCCTGACAGAACCATCAAAGTTGATGAAATGATGAAAACTAATGTTAAAAATGTATATGCAGCAGGAGATGTTACCGGAGGATATCAGCTAACTCCAGTAGCTAGAAAAGAGGGCATCACAGCTGCAAGGAATATGGCAGGATATGGAAATAAAGTAAGCTACAATTGCATTCCTCAAACATTAAGTTTGAACACTGAAGTGAGTTTTGTTAAAAATGAAAAATCAGAATGCAATGAAGATGACAAAGCGACAATTGGAATACCTGGAATTGCCGGACCTTCAGCATTTTGGAACATATTGACTGGAGACACCGGTTATACCGAGGTTGAATTCGACAAGAAAAACAATAAAATCAATAGAATAAATTCAATATCCCCATCATCAGTAAGTGATGTTGCATACTTATCTTACCTGATGAGAATGGATTATGATTTGGATGACTATTCTGAATTTTTAGAGATACATCCATCAACAGACTCAAACTATAAAATAATAAAAAATATGTGGTTATAATACCACTATTTCACTTTTTTTAAGATGTCTTCCGCAAGGTTATCGGCAGCGCTAAGACATTGGTCTCCATAAACAAGAGCATTTTTTTGCAGGGAATCATAGTTGTCAAAAGCCTCTTGAATGCTTTCATAAACATCCTCAACTTCAGACTCAATCATTGCACCCTTAAATACACCGGCCATATTCTGATATCTTCCCCATTTAACACGGGTTAGGGCAATAATTGGTTTTCCATTAGTAAATGCCTCCTCAAGTGAAACACCATCATCTGTAAGCACTGTCAAGTCAGCGAATTTGAATAAATGATTTATCCAATCAATGTAACCTGCATAGATTATCTTATTTTCATCAATGAGCTCTCCATACTCTTCCTTAAGAGGCAAGCCCACCAATACCAGATTGTATTCATCAGTCTTATCCGCAACAATATTGATTCCGTCAATCATTCCCTTAAATATTGATGAACCTGAAGAAAATACAATGGTCTTCTTATTCTCATCAAAATTAGGATATTCTTTAAGTTTTTGAAGGGCAATACTTTCATCACCGTCTCCCATATTATCGGATAACGGATAAAATGCCTTTGAAGTATTTTTTGGAAGATTTTCCCATCTGAACATATTCAATTCTGGTAAAATGTAGCACTGATTGAATTTAGGGCATACCTTTGAGTCAAGAGGAGTTGATATTAGAGAAAATGTTGGCTTTCTTGCAAACTTGCCCCCAAGTGATCCTACAATAGCTCCTCCGCCTAAAACGCCAACCACAAAATCAACATTTAGTTTTTTAATAAGTTTTCTTGCCTTGAATGTGGCAGTCAATAGCTTAACTCCACCCTTTAAAGCGGACAATTTAGTGGCTGAATGTCCTCCGGCATGAGGAACTGAAATTCTATGCCATTTATAACCGTTCTTTTCAAATAAGGAACCATGAGCAGATGCATCCAGTGCAACTTCACAAGTGACACCCCTTTTTTCAAGAGCTCTCATTTCATTAAGTGCAACCATTGCATCACCACCAAGACCTCTTCCAGTGACAATAAATAACGCTTTCATAAAATCACTCTCCTTTTCCTAACCTTGGTATCTGATTGCTTGAAGTATATCTTCTATAATGTGATACATGAGGATTATACAACAGTCTTCTAAATCCAAGTGAAATCAATAGAGGATTTCTAACTTCATACTGATTATCCTTGAGAACCCATTTCCTAACCAGATCTCCTAATCCTCCGCCGGTCAAGACGTCCATGAAATAGTCTCCAAATGTTGGATCAAGCAATCCCAATTGCTGTCTGAAGAATACTGTCAGATTATTTCTTCTAACAAAAGCGATTAATGCGGTTGTTACTATTCCAAGAAGGATTACTGACCATAATCCTCCGACAATGTAAAATGCTATTCCCAATGCAACACCGAATGTATGGTTTCCAACTTCCCCCAACATGATTTTTCCGGAGAAGTCCAATGGACAATATCCTAAACATACAACCAAAATCAGTAATGGAGTGTAAAGCGCAGGTAACTCTGCAAAATCAGGAGAGCCGACAATCAACATGAGAATGATTGTTACAATACACATGATAATTGTAACTATGCATGTGGAACCAGGTTGCATGTCTGAAATATTCATTGGCTGAACCATTAGAGCAATGAATATCGCTGAAATCCAAAATCCTTCGATAATTCCCGCAATCATGACCAGTATGATTCCAATGCCTCTTGCGAGTTGACCCCATTCAATACCTAATGGGACGCATTTCTTTCTTCCCATTATATCGTCGATTAATGCAAAAATACCGATTATAAGGATAAGGGAATTGCAGCCAGGCAACATGTAAAATGACAATATGATGAATGGGATTACACCTATTGCACGTGGGGTTCCTCCCCTTACATTCGGATACAAGTTGCCCAAATAACCTCTTGTCCCTAAAAATCTAAAAATAATGTCTAAAACTGCAGTACCTAGTGCAGATAAAATAAATACAATAATAAATGCCACAATAATCGACGAATAGAACATATTAATCACTTATATAATTTTTAATTGTTAATAATATATAAATAGTATGGAAATTAGGATATTTCATATCTTAAAATCGCAGCCATACCTCCAAGGCTTTCCAATTGCTTTCCGCCTTCATGCTCACTACTTATTACCATCACTTCACCTTTCATGTTTTCAACCATATCCATTGAATCTCCAAGGTTTTCGCTTGCCACCTTTGTGTCTAAAACCAATAGCTGACTAACTGCTCCTAAATTAATTGCATTTTGAGTTTGTGTCAAACCATAAGCGATTTTAGATGAATTTTTACCTATTTCTGCAAGCAACTTGTCGATTGCTCCCATTTCTATTGCAACCCTGTTTTCTGCAGTCAGTTTTTCAACCGTTCCTTTTTTGAGAACCTCAGATATTCCGTTGCGCCCTCCGGAACCTGTTGACTCAATGATTGAAATCTTTGCCAAATCAGCATGCTTGTCCTTCAGATAATCATAGAAATCATTTTTTACAAAACCCGGGCCTGCAATGACAATGTTCTGTATTGAATCGAACTTTTCAACGGATTCAATGACCTTTTCATAGAACTGAACGATATTCTTTTGCCTGTTCTTATCTATTATTCTTTTGCCTGAAACGTGCCCCTTGATTGGGCCGTAATATTCAATTCCAAATTGTCTCATCAAACCTAAAGTTGCAGTATCATCTTCCAAAACAATGATGATTGCAGATAACTTTTTGGATGCATCGATAGCCTGGTTCAACCTTTTGATTGCCCAATTTGGCCAACGGTCTTTCTTAATGGTCAATGGAGTGTTGAGCTTCACTTCCAAGGTGTGGTGTGAACCGAGAGGAATCAGGTCTTCGGGACCTTTGGTAATTACTCCAGTCAATCTTAATTTTCCAGTGAATAGATGAAAGCTTATTGTTTCAATATCCAACCCTAATGTGAATGTTTTTTTAACTCCCCTATCGCTTCTGAGCTTGTCTCCAGTGTTGTCCTGAATACGCCTTGTAGTCTTAGAGGCAGCATTGTCTCCAACCTCAACTATATGGGACAAATGCCACAAATCATCCAATGTTTCCGGAACTACCTTTATTATTCCTTCCTTTGTATCTTGATGTGTAATTTTCATGTTTTCACAGTAATTTTTTCTAATTAATAATTTATATATACATTCTAATTTAAAATTATTAATGATTGAAATGAATGTTGGAATAATTGGTGGTAGTGATGGACTTGGTAAAACACTTGTCTACTACTTTAGAGACGAATTTAATGTGTACATATCAGGTACCGATCACAAAAAGGGAAGAAGAGTTGCTGATGAATTAAATGTCAGTTACATTGAATCAAATGCAGGAATAGCCAATATCAGCGATATTCTGATTGTTTCAGTGCCGATTCAATTTACTGAAGAAGTAATACGTGAAGTTGCTCCTTTTATGAAGGAGGGAACCCTGATGGTTGACGTGACCTCCGTAAAAGAGGGACCTACCAAAACAATGGGTGAAGCCCTGCCCGATACTGTTGAATATATTCCAACACATCCTGTTTTCGGTCCGAGAACCACAACCCTCGACAATCAGGTAATCGTTTTAACCGCCGACAAGAAAGGAAAATGGTACAGCAGGGTTTACGAATACCTGGCCAGCAAAAACATGAGAATCATTGAAACCACCGCCCAAAAGCACGATTACATGATGAGCATCGTGCAGGTTTTGACTCATTTTTCTTTCATCTCAACCGCATCTGCCATTGAAAAACTGCAGGTCGACATATCCGAGACCGAAGATTATGAAAGTCCAATCTACAATCTTATGATTGATATGATTGCCCGTATTGTTGCTCAAAATCCTTACCTGACTTACAATATACAATCCCTAAACAGCAACGGAGAACATATAAGAAATACCTTTGCAGAAGCTGTGCTTGAGCTAAGGGACGTGATTAATAGCAAGAACAGTGAAGAGTTCATCAATATTGCAATCAAGGCAACAAAACATATGGGAGACATTAAAAACGCATTGGGTAGAAGTGACAAGGCCATTTCAGCATTAAGCTCCGAACATACCTACCTTAATAATATGATCGGACAGGAAGTCGGCCTAAAGCACATTTATACTCAAAAAATCCATGTCGGCATTCTGGAAAGTCTCGATAACAAGACTGCCGTTTTAAGAAATGGGAATAAAGTCAACAAATTCCGGATTGCAAATCTGAGGATATTGCTTCCCCAAGAGTTATATGAATGGAAAATTGAAAATCTGAATAAGAAGACTGCATCAATAAGCTGTATTTTTCCCAAAAATGTCCATGTCGAAACTATCGAAAAGACCGTGCTCAACATTGAAAATATCATAGACATCAGACTTACTGATGCATACAGCGGTCCGCAGATCAACGATGAGTCAATAAGCCTGACATTTGAAGTCACTGCACTTTCAAAATCAGATATTGAGAATGTCAAAAAATTGTTCACAGGATTTGGCGGAGTCATAAGATAATTGTTTTGATTAATACGAACAAATGTTAAAGTGTCAAAAAGTAATTAAATTTTAGAATTTACTAAAACACTTTAATTTCTATTTTTTTAATAAAATTAAAATATAAAATTTATTTTAAATATAATAAAAAAACTATAACTGTTTTTTCAATGAATAAAATAATTTAAGGAAGAATAATTTTATTTTCAAAACCGAAACATTTATATAGTAAAACATACACAGGTATATCTGTCAATAAAGTTACCAAAAGTAACAAAAAGATTTTGACAAAATTACAATTATTACATTATAGCCATTTAAAAGGAGATGATTATCATGGCAGAAAATGAGATTACTCTAAAAGTTGCAGAAGCAATTTCTCAAAAAGACGTTGGCCAAGGCGTTGCAAGACTTGATCCAAATGTCATGGACGATTTAAATATTCACGAAAGAGATTTGATTGAAATTGTCGGAGAAAAAAGAACTGCGGCAATCGCTCTTCCTTCACAAACCGACATTGGTCTTGGAGTCATAAGGATTGACGGATTAGTCCGTAAGAACTCCGGAGCAACAATTGGTGGGGAAGTCACAATTAAGAAAACCAAAGCAACCGAAGCAAAAAAAGTTGTTTTAGCTCCAATTGAAAATAACATCCGTGTACAAGGTGATGTGCGCGGTTTATTCGCCGGAAAAGTAATGGTTCAAGGAGACATCATCGGATCACAAATCAGAGCACCAAAACCAAGTATGAACATGGGCTTTGGCAGCTTATTTGATGAGTTGATGGACTTCACTCCTGCAATGAAAGAAATCAAATTTGCAGTTGTATCCACCAACCCTAAAAAAGACATAGTCATTGTTGGTCCGAACACTGAAGTGCAACTCCATGAAACTCCGATTGACGTAAGCAAAATCGAAGGTGTCGGAAACCTTGTTGATGTAAGCTATGAGGACATCGGAGGGCTCAAAGAAGAAGTCAAAAAAGTAAGGGAAATGATTGAAATTCCTCTTAAAAGACCTGAACTCTTTGAAAAACTGGGCATTGCACCACCAAAAGGAGTTTTAATGCACGGTCCTCCAGGTACAGGTAAAACATTGCTGGCTAAAGCAGTGGCCAGTGAAAGTGATGCTCATTTCATTGCGATTAACGGACCTGAAATCATGAGCAAATACGTAGGCGGATCTGAAGAAAACCTAAGGGAATACTTCGAAGAAGCAGAAGAGAACTCCCCTTCTATCATATTTATTGATGAACTTGATGCGATTGCACCAAAAAGAGAAGAAACAAACGGAGAAACCGAAAGAAGAACCGTTGCTCAACTCTTAACCTTAATGGATGGTCTTAAATCCCGTGGCCAAGTAGTGGTTATTGGTGCAACCAACAGACCAGATTCTCTCGACCCTGCACTTAGAAGACCTGGAAGATTCGACAGAGAAATCGAAATAGGAGTCCCTGATTCAGAGGAAAGAAAAGAAGTTCTTGAAATCCACACAAGAAACATGCCTCTTGCAGACGATGTTGACTTGGATAAGATTGCAAATACCACCCATGGATTTGTAGGAGCAGATCTCGAGTCATTATGTAAGGAAGCTGCAATGAGAGTAGTGAGAAGAATATTACCTGAAATCCAAAACGATGAGGAAATTCCAAAAGAGGTAATGGAAAAAATTGTGGTTACAGGAAACGACTTCAAAAACGCACAAAAAGAAATCCAACCTTCAGCATTGAGGGAAGTACTCGTGCAAATCCCAGACATCAAATGGGATGACATAGGGGGCCTTGAAGATGTAAAACAAGAACTCAAAGAAGCTGTTGAATGGCCATTAAAACACCCTGAAACATTCAAACGTTTAGGAATAAGACCTCCAAAAGGAACATTGCTCTATGGAATTCCAGGAACAGGTAAAACCTTGCTTGCAAAGGCAGTGGCAAGTGAAAGTGAAGCGAATTTCATTTCAGTGAAAGGTCCTGAACTTCTATCCAAATGGGTCGGAGAATCTGAAAAAGGTGTCAGAGAAGTATTCAGAAAAGCTAAACAGGCAGCACCAACTGTGATCTTTTTCGATGAAATCGATGCAATAGCCAGCACACGTAGCGGAAACGACACTGACAGTGGCGTAACAAAAAGAGTTGTAAATCAGCTATTGACTGAAATGGATGGTTTGGAAGAACTTCAGGATGTTGCAATCATTGCTGCAACCAACAGGCCGGACATTTTAGATGCAGGACTCATGAGGCCTGGAAGATTCGACAGACACATTCAAGTCAAAGAGCCTGACGAAGAAGCAAGACTCTCAATCTTTAAAGTCCATACCAAAGACATGCCTCTTGCAAAAGATGTTGATCTTAAAAAATTAGCCAAAAACACTGAGGGATACGTTGGAGCAGACATTGAAGCTGTATGCAGAGAAGCTGCAATGTTAACTCTAAGGAACAACCTCGAAGCTAATGAAATCCCATACAAATACTTTAAAGATGCGATAGAAAAAGTGAAGCCTGGAAACAACAGCGCAGCCAATGAACCGTTAGTTCAATATATGTAAGGAAGAAAGTCCACAATTTCTTCCTTTTTTCCTCTCTTTATTATTATTGAAAGAATTCTAACCATATTTAAGGGGAAAGATATAGAAATCTTTCCCCAAACCTCCAAAATTAAAAAAAAAACTTATTTTCTTGGCAAGATATTCTCTTGGTCAACCATACGTTTAGTGAAATACTGTCTTTTATATGTGATGAATGGGAATCGATAACCGCTGACTCCCCATTTAGGATTGTATCCAAAAATATTAATATATTCCTTTAAATCATTACGTTCTTTTTTCATTTCCTGAGTAACATCATACAATGCTTTTGTATCATCAATTGCACGATGGAAATTAACTTCCTCAATTTCATAATGCTTCACGGCATCAATTAATTTGTGAGGAAACTCCTTACGGTCCTTTAAGACAGTGACTGTATCAATCCAGTTAAGATTGGATACAATCTCATCAGCCTCATCAGGATAATGTCTTTTAAGCAAATTATAAACAAAGGACAAGTCAAACTGACAGTTATGGGCAATCATTAAAGTGCCTGGTGTTAACCTATTTTTTAAATCCTCAGCAACAGTTGCCTCACCCACACCTTTAGTAATCAACATTTCATCTGTGATTCCAGTTATCTGTGTGATTTTTGGAGGCAAATCCACACCGATATTGATGAATTCATCATAATTATCTTTAATAACACCATCCTCAACGGTCAGCATCGCCAATTCAATAATCCTGTCATATCTGAAATTTAGACCTGTGGTTTCGGTATCAAAATATATCACTTTCATTTTTACATCCTAAATCAATTTATATGGTGCATCATCCTTATTTCTTGGATATTCATTAGTGGACAATGGCTTTCCGATTTTTTCAAGCCTGGTATCCAACAACCTGCGACCGTCCTCACTGGCACAGAATATCGGAACTTTCAATCCATAATAGTAAGGCTCATACTTGTCTGCATATTCATCTATTGCTTTTGAAGCGCATGCGGTTACGATATCAGCATTATCAAACAGCATTTTAACCTCATCAGGATTTGCACCTGTAGTGTGCGCTACAAAAATGTAGACATTCACATCATCATCAACAGGATACTCCCTAATCTCGCGAACCATCTGTGAAGGAAGAATTGTAACTGCAATATTCTTATATCCATTATCAATTGCCAATTTCAAACCTTCCAACTGATTTAACTCGGCAGTTTCGGAATTTAAAACAACACTGTCCTTTTGCTCAAGTTTTTCAATGACTTCAGGTATTGGAGTGGTGCTCACAAGGCCGGAAACTCTGGCCCCAACCCCCTGTACAATTCTTGAATTGGTCATTATGACTGTTCCTGCTCCTTCACATGCTCCAACCACGCAGTCAATGTTTCCCATTTCCATATTGGTCTTTAGGATTTCTGATATTCCGACAGTTACTGCATCATCCATTTCAACTATTCTTTCAGGAGTGCACATCCCGAAATCCTTTATTCTGAAATTAATGTTTTTGCGTATGAATTCTTCATTCAGTTCCTTTACTCCATGCATTGCATGAAACATTGGACAGTATTTTACTTCAGATGAGCCTACTTCTGTAATTTCACCGTTTTCAATCACTACACGAACTTTTCCTAATGCTTCAATCACATGTTTATCTTTAACCATATAACCACCAACTAATTAATAGTTATTAGATATTAAAATATAAAAAAGTTATAAAAAAATAATTCTATATATCTGAAACAATAAAGTTATTATTGATTAGTCAACTAGAGGGATAAATTTGACTCAAAAAAGTGAAGCTCAAAAAGGCAATATCACTCCAGAAATGGAGTTTGTTGCAAAACAGGAAAATATAGATGTAAATAAACTAGCTAAATTAATTGATATCGGAAAGGTTGTAATTCCAAAAAACATCAACGGACATTCAAAGCCTTGCGGTATTGGAGAAGGATTGAAAACCAAAATCAATGCAAATATAGGTTCATCATCCAAGATTGATGACATCGATTTGGAGATAAACAAAGCTAAACTGGCACAGGAATACGGTGCAGATGCATTGATGGACCTGTCAACAGGTTCCGATTTGAAACTTTTCAGGAAAAAAATCATGGATGCAGTGGACTTATGCATAGGCACCGTTCCAATCTATGAAGCGGGCGTCGTAACCCTTGGCAAAAACAAGGAAATAATCGACATGGATCCTGATGACATCTTTAAAGCCATAGAAAATCAGGCAAAAGAAGGCGTGGACTTCATGACACTCCACTGTGGAATCACCAAAGATTTAGTCCAAAAGTTAAAAGATGCAAACAGAATGATGGGAATAGTCAGTCGTGGAGGAACCTTCATGGCTTCATGGATAAACCATAACGACATGGAAAACCCGTTATATGAAAATTACGATTATCTTTTAGAATTATCCTATGAATATGACATCACATTGTCATTAGGTGATGGCTTAAGACCTGGCTGCCTATCAGATGCAAGCGATATCCCTCAAATTCAAGAACTTGTAAATCTGGGAGGCCTTGTTAAAAGAGCGCAGGACGCTAATGTTCAGGTGATGGTGGAAGGACCAGGACACATGCCATTGAATCAAATCAAGGCAAATATGGAAATTCAAAAAACAATATGTCATGGCGCTCCATTCTATGTTTTAGGACCGTTGGTAACCGACATTGCACCAGGCTACGACCATATCACCGGAGCAATTGGAGGAGCAATTGCAGCAACTTACGGCGCCAGCTTTTTATGTTACGTGACTCCAGCAGAGCATTTGTCACTTCCAAGCTTGGAAGACGTCAAGGAAGGAGTCATCGCATCCAAAATAGCAGCTGAAGCTGCAGATGTTGCAAAAGGCCTCGAATCTGCATGGACACGTGAACGTGCAATGGCAAAAGCAAGAAAAGAGTTTGATTGGGAAAAACAATTTGATTTGGCTCTTGACAAATCAAAACCTAGAACATACCGTGACAAATGTGAACTTGACGATGATGAAATGTGCGCAATGTGCGGAGAATATTGTGCAGTAAAAATAGCTAAAGGCGATTTCTAATGAAATATCAGGAATTGGTAGATGTTTACTCAGCACTTGAGGCAACTACAAAAAGACTAGAGAAAACTGAAATAATAGCTGAATACTTGAAAAAGTTAGATTCCGACACCATAGAAAAGGTTGGACTTTTGATTTTAGGTGTCGTATTTCCGGCTTGGAGCTCAGAAGAAATTGGAATCGGAGGAAAATTAGTTGAAAGGGCAGTTGCTGAAGCTGTTGGAACCACACAGGCTGCAGTGGAAGATGCAGTTCGTGATGAAGGAGACATTGGGCTTGCATGCATCAAGCTATATGCCAAAAAGTCCCAGATGACATTCTTCTCACAGCCTCTGACAATTGATTTCGTGTTCAACAGCTTACGCAAATTATCCCAAATCAGCGGTTCAAGATCTACCAATCGTAAGATTGCAGTTATTTTAGAATTATTAAGCCAGGCCAGCGCTACCGAAGCCAAATATTTAACCCGTACAATCACTGAAGAGCTGAGGATTGGAGTGGGTGACGGAGTAGTTCGGGATGCAATAGCTCAGGCTTTCGACATTGACAAGAAGGTTGTTGAAAGGGCGCAGATGCTCACAAACGACTTTTCCGTTGTTGCAAGGACTGCAAAAGAACAAGGAGAAGCAGGCCTTAAAAAGCTCAATCTAATCCCCGGAACACCCGTAAAGCCAATGCTCGCACAGCTTGCACCTCCATTGGATGAAATCATCCCGGAAATGGGCGTTGCGATATGCGATACAAAATACGACGGCATTCGTTTGCAGGTCCACAGAAACGGCGATGAGATTAGAATATTCACCAGAAGGCTTGAAAACATTACCCATGCCCTTCCGGAAATCGTTGAACTGTTTGACGAACATCTTCCTCATGAAAACTACATTGTGGAAGGTGAAGTGATAGCTACAAGAGACGGCAAGCCCTTACCATTCCAGAATGTCCTTCACAGAGTCAGAAGAAAACACAACGTGGAAGAAGCAATGGAAAATGTTCCATTGAAATTATACCTGTTTGATGTGCTTTATTATAAGGTTCCAATGATTGATGAACCTTTAAAAACCAGAAGGAAAACATTGGAAGAGATTGTCGATACCAGCGTTGATGAGATGAACCTCAGTACCATGAAAATGGGAACCTCAGACAATCTTGATGAAATCCAGGAGCTATTCGAGACATCAATCAATGACGGACACGAAGGAATTATGATTAAGGACTCCGAAGCACCATATATTCCAGGATTAAGAGGCAAAAAAATGCTTAAATATAAAGCGGAACCTGAAACACTGGACATGGTTGTCATAGGAGGAACATATGGAATCGGGAAAAGAGGGGACTTTGTCGGATCCTATCTTGTGGCCCTTAGGGACGAAAACGATGATTTCAAAAGTGTGGCGTATGCCGCAACCGGTCTTGATGATGCAACCCTTGAGTATTTGACAGGCAAAATGAAAGAGCTTGAAATTTCAACCAAAGGTCGTGAAATCAAGGTTGAACCGAAAATCGTTCTGGAAATTGCATTTTCCGAAATCGTCGAATCTCCGGAATATGAAACAGGCTATTCCTTAAGGTTCCCTGTTGTCAAAAATATAAGAAAGGACAAGAGCCCAATGGATGCCGATACGGTAGAACGGCTGCTTTCGATGTATCATACAGGAAATTAAGCAGTATTATTGAGGAAATTTAAAAGGTGTGTGTTACTGTGACAAAAAAGGCTTCAGATTTTCAGATTAAAACTATGGCGATATTGTATAGAGGAAAAGAGATATTCAAACCATTGAATACAGGTTGGATTGATGAGAATGTTGCTTGCATTAGGGAATATATTGCAAACATATTCTTTTACACAAAAAACGGCAAAACCATTATGATTGATGCAGGCTACAATTATCCAAGACTTGCTGAGAAAATGGAATGGTTAGGAATTGACCCTAATGATGTCAGCGACATTTTAATAACCCATCAGGACACCGACCATGTGGGAGCAGTGGAATCCGACAGCGACGGACTGTTTGACCATTGCAAACTATACATCAGCGAAATCGAAAACAGATACCTGACAGGAGAGGTCAGAAGAAAAGTGATTTACAAATTATACAAGCTTCCGATGGTTACCATCAACAATGAGAAGGTACTTCTAAAAGATGGAGACATCCTTGATTTTGAAGGCATCAAAGTGGAATGCATCCTTGTTCCCGGCCACACTTGGGGACATATGGTCTACCTAATAGACGACAAATACCTGTTTACCGGAGACACAATTTGGTTTGGTGCCGATGGAGGATACAGCTTCATATCAACATTGGCCGAAGACAACGACCTATCAATCAAGTCTTTAGCGGAACTTGAAAATAAGTTAAGAAGCAGGAATCTCAATCCCCTAGTAATAACCGGACACACTGGATGGAGCCAGGACATTGACTTTGTCTTTGCCCATAAGGACAAAAAATGTTCTCCGTTTTCAAAACGTGTTCCAGATCCGGATGCTCCATATGACGGATATGACGAATCGGATGACACTAAAGAAAACACATTGAATTCCGGATTTTTAAAAGCGAAACACTAATTTTCAGGTAGTGACTTGACACTACCTATCACATATCTTGTAACCGGATACACAATTATCTCATACACCGTTTTAAATAATGCCTGAACCGCAATCATGACCAAAAGAGCCTCAGCAGGCATTGTTCCCATGAATCCTATTGTGATGAATATTATAGCATCCAATCCTTCACCGAACAATGTTGAAAGGATGCATCTCAAGAATAGCTTTTTCTCATCCCAATCTTTAAGATAAACCATCAATTTAGCATTGACAATAGAACCCACCAGATATGCCGTGAAACTGGCAATCAGCAACCTTGCTGTTGAACCCAATACGATGCGGAAAGCCTCGGAATTTTCAAAAAATGCAGATGCGGGAAGCAGTATGGTCGCATTGTAACAGATTACCGCAACAAGATTCATGAAAAATCCCAAAAGAATCACGTTACGGGTTTTAGAATATCCATAAACTTCCGCAAGAACATCATTAACAATGTAAATTATCGGAAATATTATGACAGCACATGGCAAAGTAAAAGAGAAGAAATCAAATGTTTTTCCAGCGATAATGTTCGATATAATCAGGCTTGCCGTGAAAATTCCAGTTAAAGTAGCATAAAGCTCAGTTTTTGTCAAATCTTCAAACATGATAATACTATATTTCCACAATTAAATAAATATTACAAGTTAAAATCCTATCGACTATTTCTACCTTGAAAACAAATTCAAAAATCATGGAAATTACAGATGACAAACTATTGAAAATCGCATTGATAACTTCTCTTATCGGAATAATCGGCCTAATAATATTCACACCCTCAATTGAAGTGAAAAAGGTTGACATTAAGGACATTTCAAGAGCAATGGTGGATGAAAAGGTATGCATTGACGGGGTGATTACGGACATTGCCCAATCCAGCTCAAAAACCAATTACTTTTTAACAATAAATGACGGCGAAAGCCAGATTACCCTAATCGTTTTCGAAAAGCAGGTTGCAGAAATACAATCGAAAAATCTTGATATCGAAAATTTCAAGAACAGAAAGGTTGAAGTTACCGGAACAATAGCCGAGTACAAATCAGACTTGGAGCTGATTTTGTCAAGCGGCGACAGTCTGAGGATTGTCAATTAACAATATATTTATTTAAATAAATTCAAAATGTAGTATATAAAATGTATAGGAATTTTAATTATGTCTGACAAAAAAAGATTATTCGGAACATTTGGAGTTAGAAGAACTGCAAATGATGTTTTAACTCCCGAATTTGCATCAAGACTTGCTGCTTGTTATGGTTCACAAATTCAAGGAACAGTTGCAGTTGGAGGCGACACCAGAACTTCCACAATAATGTTAAAGGAAGCGGTTAAGGCCGGGCTTTTATCTTCAGGCTGCGATGTCGTGGATTTAGGAATACTTCCAACACCTGGTGTTCAATATGCTGTTCGCAAATATTATGACGGAGGAGTAATGATTACCGCATCACACAATCCTCCAAAATACAATGGACTCAAGTTTTTAGATGAATACGGTATTGGAATACCTGACGAAATGGATATCGAAATTGAAAAGTTATACTTCGATGAAGAGCCTATAAGAGTTCCATTCTCTGAAATTGGTCAATTATATCACAATGACAAAATCATTGATGAGTACATTGACGAAGCCATTTCAAAAGTTGATGCCGATGCAATACGCAAAGCCAATCTGAAAGTTGTTGTCGATTGCGGAAGCGGAGCGGGATGCTTTACAGCACCATACTTAATCAGAAAACTTGGATGTGATGTTACAACTCTCAACTGTCAAGCTGACGGTTTTTTCCCGGGTCGTGACCCTGAACCTATTGAAGAAAACTTGCAGGAACTGATTAGTGTTGTGAAAGAACTGGGTGCAGACATTGGTCTTGCTCACGACGGAGATGCGGATAGAACCATTTGTATAGACGAGAAAGGAAACTTCGTTTTAGGAGACAAGACATTCACACTTGTTGAAAAACAGATGCTTAAAGAGAACAATGGCGGAACTATCGTTACTACTGTTGCAACTTCACAGGCAATTTATGATGTTGCAGAAGAATACAACGGCGAAGTAATAGCTACTGCTGTTGGGGATTTGCTTGTAGCACGTAAACTCAAAGACGAAAACGGTTTATTCGGTGGAGAAGAAAACGGTGGTTTAATCTTCCCTGATTTTGTCTATGGAAGAGATGCAGTAATGACAGTAGCTAAAATCCTAGAGATTATTGCAAAAGAGAAAAAGTCATTGTCAGAACTGGTTGCGGAACTTCCTGTATATTATGCTAAAAAAATGAAAATCGAATGCCCCGATGACCAAAAAGAATCAGTCATGTCCAGCATTGCAGAAGAAATCAAGACAACTACCGATTTTGAACTTGACCTTACAGACGGTGTCAAAATCCTAAAGGATGACGGCTGGGTAATCATCAGACCATCCGGAACCGAACCTATTTTCAGATGCTTTGCCGAGTCAGACTCACAGCAGAAAGCTGACGAGATGACAGAATGGGGAATAAGTTTAATAAAAAAATATAAGAAATAAATCAGACCAAAATTTCTTTTCATTTAATGAAAAATAGCTTTAATTAAAATAGCTATTTTTCAAAAACTATTTATTAAAATATAACTACTTTTAAAATAAATTAACTTGAATTAAAAATTAGAAAATTAAAATATCCAAATCTATATGAACGGATAAAAATGATTAAAAGTATTCCAAACATTCTTCCTTTAAGAAAAATGCATCCTCATTATCAGGATTTCTAAGCAATACCTTGTTAAAACTATCAACAGCTTCTTCAAATTTGCCCAATTCCATCAACACCACTCCTTTATTGAGTAAGAAATCAATGTTGTTTTTTTCCAATGAGATTGCCTTATTGAAACACTCCAAAGCTTCATCAAATTTACCTAAATCAATGTAAGCATTGCCCATTCTATTTATGGCACCAGCATCCATTTCAGAATCATCCAGACAAACTTCAACAGCCTTGTCAAATGATTCGATAGCTTCCTCAAGCATTCCCATATCAGTCAATAGGTTTCCTCGGGAGTTCCACACTTCAGGATTTTCGCCGTCAATTACTATTAGCTTGTCATACACCCTCAATGCTGCATCATACCTTCCAAGCATTTCCAGAATAAATCCTCTCCAATAAAGGACAATAGGGCTGCTAGGCCTATAGTTGTAAGCGATTGTGCTTACCTTATATGCCTCATTGATGTTTCCAGAGTTAAGAAGAGCAATAGCTTTATTATTTAAAATGTAAATGTTATCGGGCTCGATTTCCAATGCCTTGTCATAACATTCTATTGCATCAATGAATTTGCCCAACCTAGAGAGGTTGTCCCCCTGTTTGTTAAGCAGATAAACATCATGGGGATCGAGTCTCAATGCGGCATCGTAGCACATTGTGGATTTGTCAAACTTACCGCTGTCAAATAAAATGTCAGCCCTTTTGGTAATCATTGCCTTTTCATCGATTTTATCCCCTTTCCAGTCATCGATGCCTATTTTTTCAAAATAAATTATTTGAAATTCTTCAGAAGGATCTATTCTTCCACCATACATCTTCTTGAATTCACGAAGCATATCCTTGGAATCTTTAAATCCCTCTTCACGAGCCAATTCATCATTGCCGTCAATTTCCTCAAATGAAATGGTTTCAACATCGGTCACGAATGCCTCAAAAATTTTCATTTTTTCCTTGGAAACCAAGTTCCAGTAACAATAAAGTCTATCTCCAACTTTAAGCGGTGTCTTCCATGCTTTACGTATTGTCCTGGTTTTCTTACCAGTGATTACATCAATATCATTACTTGAAAATGATAAAATAGGCATTTAAGACACACTCCCATTAAATTATTTGTTCTCCGAATTCTCCGGACTTAACTTTCACAACACCATCAAAATATGGTTTAATCTCCTTTGCTAACTTTGCCAAATCATGAGGATTTGGAACATCCACTTTTTCCAAAGCGGGATCAAGAACATTTTTATTTCTGAATTGTTGAATAGTGTAAATATCAGCTTCGATTTCATCGACTAGATTGATAATGTCTTTTTTAGTGTGTAATGTTGGAACATAAGTTGTTCTAGCTTCCAGATGAACCCCTGCCTCATTGATTAAATCCATGGATTTCTTGACTTGAAAACCAACATTTGCCCCAGTGATTTTTCTATATTTGGAAAATGTTGTCTTTACGTCAAGTGAAACAAAATCCAGTAAATTCAAATCTAGAATCTTTTTGAGGTTATCCGGATAGATTCCACTAGTATCCAATTTTGTTTTTAAACCGATTTGGCGAACATATTTTAATATCTCAATCACTGCATCAACTTGCACCAGCGGTTCCCCACCGGAAATTACAACAGCATCCAAAAAGTCTGCTGAAGAGTCAATTTCATGTTTAACCTTTTCAAAAGACCATTCCGTATTGTCTTCCAAAAGTTCAACATTGTGACAGTACCTGCAAGCCAATGGACATTTGGACATGAAAATAACCAATGACATATTTCCATGAAATTCGACTGAAGATATTACAGTTCCTCCAATATACATTTAACTTAAAACCTCTTTTAATATTTCAATAAATTTTTTGTCTTCTTCAAGTGTACAGATACTAATTCTAATCCAATATTCATCCAATCCCTTAAATGAAGTACAATCCCTCACAATAATACCTTTTTTCATAAGTTCCAATGCCAATTCACTGGCTGTGAACCCGGTGTCCTTCACACCAATCAACATGAAATTGGATTTTGACGGAAATACATTTAAACCATCGATTTTTGAGATTTCATCATACAGATATTGTCTAGATTCAATACCTTTCCTAATTGATTCTTCAATGTAATCCTTATCCCTGAAAGTGTTGAGCGCTGCTGCAAATGACAACCTTGTAAGAGAGAATACAGGTTTGATTCTGTGCATGTATTCAATGATTTCGGCACATGCAAGGCCGTAACCGATTCTCATACCTGCAAGACCCAATACTTTTGACATGGTTCTGATAATGAAAATATTGTCGAATTCGTTGATTAAATCTTTATTGGTTACTTCTGAGTATTCAAAGTAAGCTTCATCAATAACAATCAAAATTTCCGGATTTTTGGAAGCGATGTCCATCAGCACTTCCTTATCAATTAAGGTACCTGTCGGGTTATTCGGACTGCATAAGAAAATCATTTTTGTCCTGTCAGTTATTGCCCCGAATATTGAATCGACATCCAGTTCGTTTTTATCCAGGTCCCATCTGGCATAAACAGGTTTTGCACCATATTGCTTTAAAAGATATTCATAGTACATGTAAGACGGTAACGGAACAATGAACTCATCTCCGTCATCGATGAATGTTTTTGCCAGCACATCAATGATTTCATCTGCACCGTCCCCACCAATGATTACTTGTGAGTCCTCAACGCCAGAATATTGTGCGATTTCACTTACAAGCTCATGCAATTGGGATTCGGGATATCTGTTAATAGAAGAAATTTCATCCTTAATAGCTTCCATTGCTTTAGGGGACGGACCCCATGGGTTTTCATTTGACCCTAATTTAATGATATCCTCTTTTTTTAAGTTGAAATCCTGTGCGATTTCATCCTGAGATCTTCCTGGGACGTAAGAGTCCATTTCTTCCACAATTTTTCTTGCTTTCATAATTCAGTCTTCCTTGTATTGTTTGGAAAGTTTAACATAATTATCTGCGTTATCTTGAATAAGTTTGACCTGTTCGGGTGTAAGTTCCTTGACCGCTTTTGCAGGCACTCCCAGTATCAGACTGCCTTCAGGGAATTCTTTTCCTTCACTTACAACTGCACCTGCACCTACAATGGAGTTTTTAGAAATATGAGCGCCATTTAAAACAGTTGCATTCATTCCAATTAAAACATTGTCATCAAGCTTGCAGCCGTGGACAACCGCACCGTGACCTACAGAAACATTCTTTCCTATTTCAACTGGAAATCCGCGAGTGCAATGAACAACACAATTATCCTGGACATTGGAATTATCCCCAATAGTTATTGAGTCTGTATCTCCTCTTAATATGGCTCCATGCCATATGGACACGTTTTCACCTAATTCAACATCACCAAATACTTGTGCACCAGGGCATATTACAATAGAGTCTTTATTATTTTCCATAATATCGCCAATTTATTCTTTTTTCGCTTTTTTGTCTTGAATGATATGATCTTGTTTTACCAATACCCTTGTATCGGAAGGTACGTCATCATACAATAAAACCCCTGAACCGATAGTGGCATTATGACCAACCTTTACACCAGGAGAGAAACTGGAATTGATACCAGTTTTTACAGAGTCCCCAATAATGGATCCAAGTTTGCGTCTTCCACTGTCAATCATCTTATTTTTAATTTTAGTCTTAACGGATTTGTTGTCAAAACGTAAGTTTGCAATGTTAGTTCCGGCTGCAATATTACAGTTAGATCCAATTACAGAGTCCCCAACATAACTTAAATGGCTCACGTTGGTATTTTCCATGATGATTGAATTTTTGATTTCAACCGCATTACCAATGTGAACATTATCACCAAAATAAGAATTACCTCTAATATAACAATTAGGACCTACATCACAGTCTTTACCAATGTAAACGTTTCCTTCTATGTACACGCCTGCCCTAATGATACTTCCTTCATCTAAAAATACTTCACCGTGGATATGAGCTCCATCCTCAACTTTACCTTTAATTTCTGTCTTGAGATTTCCTATCAATTCCTCATTAACCTCAATCAGTTCCCAAGGACGTCCCACATCTATCCAATCCTTATCGGTTTTATGGCCGATGACAGATTTTCCCTCTTCAATTTGAATAGTCACTGAATCTGTAATCTCATATTCTCCTCTTTCAGAAAGTTCAGTTCTTCTGATTTTTTCAAAGATATCCTTGTTAAAAATGTAAATTCCTGCATTAACCAAATTACTTGGTGCCTCCTCTTTTTTAGGCTTTTCAACAATGCTCAATATATTTCCATTTTCTATTTCCACAACACCAAATGCTGAAGGATCTTCAACTTCAGTCAGAAGCATTAGTGTATCCGGAGTCAATTGATTGTATTTTTCAATAATCTCATTAATGATTTCATCATCCAGGATAATATCTCCGTTTAACACAATCAAACTATCCTCTATGAAATCCTCACCATAGGAAATGGCATTTGCAGTTCCTAAGAAATCCTTTTGTGTTTTATAAGTAATGTTTACTCCGAATTCACTGCCGTCACCGAAGTAATCACGGACCATCTCCTCTTTATAACGAACAATTAATAAAATATCTTTAATACCATTATCACGTAATGATTCAATATTATACTGCATAATTGGCTTTCCAGCGACTGGCAACATTGTTTTTGGTTTTGTAAGTGTTAACGGTCTCATTCTAGACCCTTCACCAGCGCTTAAAATAATTGCTTTCATTTTCACTATCCCCTTTGAAAATTATCTAATAATATTATATGTCTTTTTCTTTTCTTATAAATTAATTTTTCCTTAACAAATAACTAATTATAAATAATAGTTTGAATATAATAGAACCATATTAGCTATGCTGATAAAACAAAAAAGGAGATTAATAAAATGACTGTATATGTTTGTTTACACTGTGAATACAGATTTGATTCAGAAAAAGGTGACCCTGCATACAACATTCCTGCTGGAGCAACTCCTGCAGACATGCCAGATGATTGGGTTTGCCCAGAATGCGCAGCTTTAGGTATTGACGCATTTATTGCAGAAGAAGAATAAATAATCTTCTTCTATTCTATTTTTTACTAAAAAAATATCATTTTATTAATTTTTCTATTGACTTATTTTGTTTGAAATACTATAATAAAAAAAAGAAAGGAAAATGTAACACCAATCGTGCTACATAATAGATTTGTGCTCTTCAGGTTCCTTTTTGCCATTGAAGACATCCACATCCATTGCCTTGTTTCTAAATGAGACAATGATTGTACAGATTGCATCACCTGTGATGTTGACTGCTGTCCTGAACATGTCAATGATATGATCTATTCCGAAGATTATGCCAATTGCCTCAATCGGCAATCCGACAGAATTGAATACCATTGTCAATGTGACAAGACCTACAGACGGAACTCCCGCAGTTCCTATTGATGCCATTACCGCTGTAAAGATTACTGTCAGCAGTGCGGATGTGCCCAAATCAATACCGTATGCCTGAGCTGCAAACATGACCGCAACCCCCTGCATAATAGCTGTACCGTCCATGTTAATTGTTGCACCCAAAGGAATGGTGAATGAAGACACATCACGTGACACTCCCATTTCAGACAGTTTATCCAAGTTTAACGGGATTGTCGCATTTGATGTTGAGGATGAAAATGCGAAAAACATGACAGATGCGAATTTTTTAAAGAATCCGATTGGATTTAATCTGGTGAATATCACAAGCAAAGAAGGGTAGACAACAAATGCCTGTATTGCCAGCCCTATAAGAACGCAGACAAAGTATTTTGATAACGGCAATATCCCCTCTATTCCCAGGCCTCCGAAAGTTTTTGCCATGAGACAGAATACTCCAATAGGTGCGAATTTCATCACGATAGAGGTCATTTCCATCATGATTCTATTGCCCTGAGTGAAAAGGTCACTGACCAATTGTGTTTCTTCCTTTAGCTTAGCCAATATTATACCCACCAATAGCCCGAATATAATCACAGGCAGCATGTCCCCACTGGCCAAGGAGTTTATAGGATTATCAGGCACCATATTTAAAATAGTGTCGACCATTGTTTGATTGAGTGTTACATTAGCGGATGAAGCAACATTCACCATGTTCAAACCCAAACCCGGCTTGATTAAAATACCTATTCCCAAAGCAATGCTAACCGCAATTGCAGTTGTGATAAGATAGATTCCGATTGTTGTACCTCCAATAGAACCGAGTGTTTTTATATCGGAAATTGAAGCGACTCCAACAACAATAGAACAGAAGACAAGAGGCACTACCAGCATCTTCATTAATTTAATGAAAAGATTACCTCCCAAATAAAAAACATTGTCCATAAAAATTACATTTTTTATAAAAGGATCATGTACATTGAAATTCAGGAACAACCCAAAAATCAAACCAAGTACCATCCCAATCAATATCCAGTTTCCCAAACTGATATTTTTCAATTTATCAATCATCATTCACCCTCATTATTTGAATATAATTCCATATATGAAAGGGATATTAAATAAAATTTAACAAAAAATGTAAAAAAAAGAATACTTAAAAATAAGAAAATGAAGATAACGAATATCTTCTACAAGTTTTCGTTGATTATTTTTACGCAAGTATCTCTAATTGATTCAGCTCTGGTCTCATCGCGAGATTCCAAGGTAATCCTAATGTAATCTTCAGTTCCTGAAGGCCTTACCAGTACCCAGCTATCATCAGAAAATGTTAATCTTACTCCATCCAATGAGTTTACATCAACGATGTCATCAAAAGCGTTTTTAAGCAACTCTTCCATATTTTCCATGACTGCAAGTTTGGCTTCCTTGGAACAGGTAATCTTTTCACGGATATTAGGATAAGACGGAATTTGCGCCAAAAGGTCAGATAGCTTGCCGTCCCTAGATACAATTTCAGCCATTCTCAGACCAGAGAGAATTCCATCGGGACACATGCAAAAGTCAGGGTGCAACCAGGTTCCTGAAGGTTCCCCTCCAAATGCTGCATTCTTTTCAATTATTACTTCAGCAACATTCACGTCCCCAACAGGAGTCCTTAAGACATTACCTTTTACAGATTCGTCCATACATAAGCCTGCATCAACTGTTGTAACAATATCTCCATCAAACTCTTTTGAAATCAATGCCAAGAGTGAATCAAACGGTGAAACATTACCTTTTTCATCAACTGTAATCATCCTATCGGCATCTCCGTCATGAGCTATTCCAAGGTCAGCTCCAACAGCAACAACGGTTTTCATTAAGGTCTGTAAGTTTTCTTCATTAGGTTCCGGATTTCTTCCTGGGAAAAATCCGTCAGGCTGAGAATTGAGTGTAGTAACTTCACATCCTGCTTTTCTAAATACTAAAGGTGATATTTCGCTTCCAGCACCGGATGCGCAATCAATAACAACTTTTAAACCTTTCTTAATATCTACAGCATCAACTAAATCATCGATATACTGACCTTTGATTTCTTCATTGAAACTTAATTTACCAACTTTGTCCCAAGTAACTGAAACATATGATTTTTCAGCATAAATTTCTTCGATTTTTGCTTCCTGAGCTGAAGTGTATGCCATTCCATTCTTATTCCATAATTTAATTCCATTATATTGGGAAGGATTATGTGATGCAGTTAACATGATTCCCGCATCGGCATCGAGTTTTTCGGTAGCATATCCAACCAAAGGTGTTGGAACCATACCTATTTTCACCACATCCACTCCGCTTTCAAGCAAGCCTGCACAAATTGCCTGGTCAAGCATCACATTGGTGGTTCTTGTATCATAACCGATTACAACAGTACCTTCATTGCCCAAATAGTATGCCAATGATTTTCCAACATTTAAGGCAAGCTCACAGGTTACTTCAGAACCTATTAATCCTCTGATTCCGGATGTTCCGAATAGTTTTTTAGCTACCATGGCCACACCTATGCACCGAATTTGTGAGCGTAATTCATTAAATCCATCATGATGTTCATTACATCAGATCCTCTGATTCTGTTGAGTCCTCCTTTTGCACAAGCCCTTTCAGAGAATTCACAGACATCGTCCACTCTTACTTCAGGTCCCCTTATGAGAACAGGCACTGGATCTCCTGAGTGGTTCATTACAGAAATTGGTGTTGAATGGTCAGCAGTCAAGTAGATGTAAACATCTTCAAGCTTTATCAATTCGCTCATTACTACTTCATCAACTTTTTCAATGAATTCCTTTTTCTCCTTGGTTTGACCGTCGTGGCCCGCTTCGTCGGCACCATCGATGTTTATTAAGAAAAAGTCATGGTCTGAGTTTTTGACTTGGTCTATGATTGTATCACGAATGTTATATAAGTTAGTGTCAATTCCACCAGTCACATCTTCCATTTCGATAATGTCCATTCCTGCAAATCTTCCAATACCCATGATAAGACCGGTTTCAGCGATACATGCAGAGTTAACTTCATATTTTTCATTCAAGGATTCAACAACTGGCACTTCACCTGCACCACGTGGGATGACAATGTTTGCTGGAGGTTCTCCTTCTTCAATTCTTTTTAAGTTAACTGGGTGATCTTTAACCATTTCATAAGTTTTTACAACCAACTTGTTTAAAATGTCAGCAGTCTTTGCTGCTTCAGGAGTGTCATCCAAAGCCTTTACTTCCTTAGGTTTGTTACCTTCCACTTTAGGGTCAGCATCGCTTACTTTGTCAGAGAGACCTTCTCCCCTTAAAACCAGGACTGCCCTATGTCCGGTGGATTCCTTGAAAATAATTTTGACATCAGGATAATCTTCCAAAACCATCTTGTTCAATTCATCGACGATTTCCTTGGTTCCTTCCTTGATTCTTCCTGCACGTCTGTCAGTAACAATTAAATCCTCATCAGCAGTTGAGAAATTGCATCTGAATGCAATGTCACCAGGAAGCACTTCAACACCAACACCATTTGCTTCAAACGGTCCTCTTCCAGTGTAAACCTCATAAGGATTGTAACCTAAAATTGATAAATGTGCTGTGTCACTTCCCGGAATGATTCCTGGAGCGATTGAATCCATAATACCAGTTATTCCTTCTTCAGCCATTTTATCCATATTTGGAGTATTTGCAGCTTCAAGAGGAGTTTTATTTCCTAATTCTTTAATTGGACGGTCACCCATACCGTCCATAATT
>CAMNJW010000008.1 GCA_946541845.1 uncultured Methanobrevibacter sp. | reverse complement strand
TTTCACCTGTGGCCAGATAATGAATAATTCTATTTTCCAAATCCTGTTTGGATCCGCTAACTTTTAAACCTTCAGACCTGCAAAAATTCTTTAAATCCTCTTTTAGAAAGTAATATTCTTTAAACTCTTCAGGTTTTAAATTTTTAGTCAATTTAAGCATAGTAATCTCCATAAGAAACATTAATTTAAATACCTGCTTTTACTAATGGTCCCATAATTAATTACAAAAACAGTTTTATGAATAAGGATAAATTTGATTAACAAATTTTGACACATCCTCATTCACATCAATAAACAGGTCTGCAATATGCAGTCCAACATCACTTTGATGTTATACAATCCTATGAATTTTAAAATATATAAACATTACTACTTCCATTACATTATTACATCAATATTACATCTTTAAAATAACAATATATGGAAAATACAATAGTTATATTTAAAATAAATAAAATATATAAGGTTTTAAGTAAAAATAATCATTTCTAAAACACCAATAAAATTTCAATAGACAGGTGTTTTAATGGAATGGAAAGAGCATTATATTAAAAACACTCCAATAAAAATTGGAGAACATGCATATGGCAGTTGAAAATTTAGTGCTTGCTATCTCTTATTTCTTCATGGCAAGTTACTACTTATTGTTGGCTTTTAACTTATTTAATTGCTAACAATCTATGATGTCAAATAGGAAGCCTAGTTTGGAGTTATCCAAAATTTTCTAATTTAATAAACCGACAATTTAAATGATGATTAGCTTTAATAGGTGTTTTATAGCTTCCTTTTTACACATAGTAAAATAAAAAAAATAGAGGAATTATCCTCTTGTTATTATACTGATAATGTCTCCGTCTTTTAGCTCGTAGTCACTGGCAACGCGCATGTTTTTTCTTGCATCAACTGCATGCATGAACTTGTCCCCGATATCTGTGTGGACAATGTAAGCCAGTTCTTTTGGTGTTGCACCATTTGGAACTAAAAATCCGTCAGGCAAGACATTGCCCTTTTGATCAGTGTATTTGTGCTCATCTGAAACAGGATACACCACAATTCTGTCAAGCAACTCGAAAACTGCATAGTTTAATGCATCCTGAACACCAGTGCTGCCATAAACATCCAAGATATTTGTTTGAATATATTCCAAACCTTTCTTTTGAGCTTCAGACAATTCTTCCGGTTTTAATATTTCAAAATGATCTTCACCAGACAAATAACTGATTAAACCGCTTTCAGCCGCTTTTACAAGTGCAAGCTCAGAGCCTGCAGAAGTTGGAATCACATTCGGATACTTTTCCTGGATTCTTTTGATATTTTCAGCGGAAGTCGGCAAGTCAGCCTTGTTTGCAATAATCATCATTGGCTTTGCAATGTGTAGGATATTACGGGTGAGTTCAATCAGGTCTTCCTCTTCCCATTTATTGTAATCAGGTTCAATTGTCCTTTTTGCTTCGATGATATCTTCGATAGCTATCCCTGTACCGGACAATTGGTCAAACAGTACTTTTGAAATATCCAAGTGTTCAGCACCCACTTTTCTTATGAGCCTGACCCAATTTTTAGACAATATTCCATACATCCACATTACAATCTCATTTTCCAAAAATTCCAAATCATCTAATGGATCATGGCTTCCAGGATCAACTGGGTTTCCTTCCAGGTCTGTTGAACCTGAAGCATCAATAACATTGATAAATACTTTAGCTTGCATTAAGTCGTCTAAAAATTTATTACCTAATCCTTTTCCTTCATGCGCTCCAGGAACCAAACCTGCAACGTCTATCATCTCTATTGGAAGCAATCTTTTTCCATCGATACAGATTGAATTGTGAGGATTGCATGTAACTCCTAACTCTTGACATGGACAATCCTTAATAACATGAGCAACTGCCTTATTGGCATCAATGGTTGTGAATGGATAGTTTGCCATTTCTACACCAGATGCTGTTGCTGAATTGAAAAAAGATGATTTTCCAACATTTGGTTTTCCACAAACTGCAATTTGAAGCATAATAATCACTTAATCAATAATAACATCTAATTGTATGTATTTAAAATTATAAATAGTTTCAGAAATTAATTAATACTTGATGAAAAATGATGACATTGACAAACCACAGGGAATGAAAATCCGCCAATCCATACAGGATGCGATGACCACCACGCTCCCGGATAAGGAGTTTAGTGAGAAAAACATTGATTTAGTTGAAGTTGACATAGAACTGGATAATCTAGGGTGGAATTTTCACAACTTCAGAATTTTGAACTTAACAGACATCCATTTGGGCCAATGGATAAATCCCGAATATTTGGATGACCTCGTTGATTACGTAAATACATTGAATATAGACATGATAACGCTGACCGGAGATTATTTTTCCTATGTTATTGAAGGTTATGAGGAATCATTGAAAGAATCTTTTAAGAAGCTGAGTGCAGAATACGGCAAATTCGGAGTTTTAGGAAATCATGACCACTGGATGGGCGCTGATAAAATCCGGAAAATATTCAACGATGCAGACATAATCGATTTGAGCAATGATGTCTGCACTCTTGAAAAGGAAGGGGACTTTCTAAACATTTGCGGTGTTGACAGCTGCACAGTCTGTGCAGATGACTTGGACAAGGTATTGGCCAAAATGCCTGAAAACATCCCAAGCATCCTGCTGGCACATGAACCCGACTTTGCACAGGAATCCTCACAGACCAATAGATTTGACCTGCAAATTTCAGGCCATTCCCATGGAGGACAATTTATCATTCCAAAATTTGAGTCTACACCATTTAGAGGACCAAACTCTAGAAAATACCCTGTTGGGCTTTATAAAGTCAGAGACATGATTCAATACACAAGCAAAGGGCTTGGGACAAATTCATTTAGGCTGAGAATTAACTGCAAACCTGAAATCACAATTATTACCTTAAAAAGTAAAAACAAACAAAAAATACCGATAGAATGAATAGATCTAAAATTATTTCCTCAATGAAAACTGCAATAACAACAGTGTTATTGGTTTTAGCAAACATGGCAATTGTAATCTTTGTTGATTACATTAGTGCCGACTTTACATTGGGGCCATGGTATAATTCATTCATCATTGTTATCGGAGTATCAATTGCAAACTCCCTATTATGGCCAATATTTAGAAGGTTTTTAATGAAATTTATCATACTGACATTCGGTATTGGAGCATTGCTAATCAACTCCATAATATTTTATATCGTTTCATATTTCATTCCAGGAGTTTCAATGGGATTTTACGGATTCTGGCAAGTCCCAATAATGATGGCGATAGCTACAACATTTGTAACAAACATCACAAACACAAATTACTATGATAGCTACATTCAAAATATCCTGAAATATGCAGTTAAGCAGAAAACACCTTATAAGAAACGATACTCCGGAGTCATAATGATTGAAATAGATGGTTTATCTATCAATACATTGAAAAAAGCAATTGACAAAGGCATGATGCCAACAATCAAATCATGGATTGACAATGAAACACACAACCTAAAGCAATGGGAAACTGACCTGTCCTCACAAACAGGAGCAAGCCAAGCCGGAATACTGCATGGAAACAATGAAAACATTGTTGCATACAGATGGGTTGAAAAGGAAAACAACAATAAAATCATAGTTTCCGGAAAATTAAGCGATGCTCCTGAAATTGAAAAAAAGATTACAGACGGGAAAGGATTGCTAGTGAACGGAATAAGCATAGCGAACATGTTTTCAGGAGACAGCCAATATTCAGCATTGACCTCATCAAAACTGGGAGGAATATCCCGGATATATAATAAAACATTGCATACTGTCTTTTTAGATGCATACAATTTTCAAAGAATATTTGTATTGTTTTTATGGGACATATTAGTTGAATTTAAATCCCAAATCATTCATCGATTAAAAAATATCCAGCCGAGACTTAGAAGAACAGTTGTTTATGCTGCAGTCAGAGCAGGAGCTAATGTCGTTTTAAGGGAAGCGACAACTGAAATCCTAACAAGCGAGATATTGACTGCTAATATTGATACTGCTTATGCAACTTACATGGGCTATGATGAAATCGCGCATCACTCAGGAGTCCAGGATAACGATGTATGGGGCGTTTTAAAACAAATTGATATCCAAATTAACAGATTACAATCTGCAATAGACATGAGTGAAAGAGATTATAAGTTAGTCATCCTATCAGATCACGGCCAAAGTAATGGTGCAACATTCAAGCAAAGATACGGAATCACATTGGGAAATTACGTGAGAAGATTGCTTCCGGATGACTTGAAAATGTTTAAAAGCGAATATAACATAGACCACTTTAGAGACGCACTTCTTCCGGAAAATAAACAATTGAAAAGCATAAAAGAAAGAGTTGAAACTGTCCGTGACGATTTATTTGAAGATAATGAATCCCTGCAAAATTTAAGAGATGGAATCGGCAAGAGAAAACCTGCAATCATATTTGAAAATGAACAGTATGAAAATCTAAGGGAAAAATACTCCAATAGCCTAGAATACATCACCGGCCATGAAAGCATAGAGCACAGCACCAAAAAGGCAAAAGATTCCGAACTGATTGTTTTGGGTTCCGGAAATCTTGGTTTAATATACTTAACACAATGGAAACAACGCCTAACATACGAAGAAATAGTAATGCTATTTCCTGATTTAATTCCAGGACTTGTAAAGCATTCTGGAATCGGATTCATCATGGTAAACTCAATTACAAATGGTGGAATGGCTATTGGTCAAAATGGAATTTATTATTTAGACACTGACAAGATTATTGGTGAAAATCCACTTGAAGACTTTGGCCGGAACGCTGCAAGACACCTGAAAAGGCAAAATTCATTCAAAAATATGCCTGACATTTTAGTGAACAGTTTTTATGATGCAAAAAATAACGAAGTCTGTGCCTTCGAAGAATTAATCGGCAGCCATGGAGGTCTTGGAGGAGACCAAACCAAACCATTCATATTATACCCATCAGAATGGGAAGCACCGGATGAACTGATTGGATCTCAATCCATTTATAAATTCTTAAAAAAAGAAATAGAAAGTTTAGACTCTTGAAAGCCAATAGTCAAATATTTCTGAAATATCCTCATCAAAACTGATTGTCCTGTCTTCATTTTCAGGTATTGCCTGAGGATAATCCTTATTAATTCTGATTAATGTTGCATTCGGATTATTATATGTCATCTGTTCAAACGGATATCTGATGATGACAGGAGTGTTGAATCCAACTCCCAATTCCAGAAATACCAAATTTTCATCCTCGTCAATTTTTCCTAAAAATTCAGCATAATTTTTCTTCATTTCATGCCATTTTTCATCTTCAACGAAGAGATTATCCTTTCTGAGATTAGTTTCCATATCAGCCCCACATACTGGGCATTTTGGAACCAAATCTGAAGGAATTTTACAGTCCACAGTCTTTTCAATCCATTCACTGACCTGCTTTTCATTATCATACAACTTGTCATGGCATGCCTTGCTGCACTGCAATAGACCGTAATCTCCCTGTGTTGCAAAAATTCTTTCATCTTCAAATTCATTTATCCAAAACTGATGCTCCACATTGGTGGTCAATACGAAATAATCCTTATCCTTAACCAGATTCAGTAATTTTTGATAAAGAGCTGTTTTTCCGACATCGTACCTGTTCACTTGGATATGCCTTGCCCAGTACGCCCATTTCTCCTCTTGAGTCTCAAAAGGATAAAATCCTGAAGTGTACAAATCTTCAAAATGATATTTGTCTATAAAATCCTGAAAATACTTACTAAATCTATCAAATCCATAATCAATGCCTGCAGCAGTTGATAAACCTGCACCTGCACCTATAATAATATAATCCGCATTATCTATAACTTCTTTAGCCTTATCTAATCTTTGAACAAACCTATTCACGAATATCACCAAACAATAAATCTTTATAAGTTAAATAGCTTTCATCTGAAAATACATTGAAAATTACACATTCCAAACTGGTAGACTCCTTGGAATCCAAGTATTCATTAACAGTATTTACTGCAATTTCTGCAGCTTCCATTTGAGGGAAATTAAAAACACCTGTTGAAATACCACAAAAAGCGATTGACTTGAGGTTATTGTAATCAGCAAGTTCCAAACATGACCTATAACAGCTTGCAAGCAAGTCACAATCTTCTTGAGTCGGAAGAGACCCCTGAGGTATTGCGGGCCCAACAGTGTGAATCACATATTTTGAAGGCAGATTGTAGGCACTGGTGATTTTGGCTCCTCCGATATCCTCATCACGTCTTTGAACTTCCATTATGGAATTACATTCTTCTCTTAATTGAACCCCTGCTGCGGAGTGAATGACATTGTCAATGCAGTTATGCATTGGAATAAAGCATCCTAAAAGCTTTGAATTTGCAGCATTAACAATTGCATCAACTTTTAAGGTTACAATGTCACCTTGCCATAGAGCAATTTTACCCTCAACCTCACCAATATCTTCAACGCAAGTTAACTCCTTGCTTGATGTTTCAGCAGTCAAGAATTCATCCTGAACTTTTAAAAACTCATCAGAAACTTTTCCAGGCATTCTGATATTCATTAATGCACGAAGCAAGTTTCGCTTATCTTGATAGTTAGTTGGAATGTCAATTGCCTCATTTCTTTCGTCAATCAAATAATTAATAAGAAAATCCAATTGTTCTTCTGCGTTTATTTTAATCCCCTCCGTCTTGTTAATTATTAATAGAATTTAGGTATTTAAATGATTTTTGTAACCTAAAAGAAACGAGGTTACCTCATTGTAACTAAGAAAAAGATTAATAATCATATAAATAAACTATAATTATGAATAGCGAAAAAATCGTTTGTCCTGTTGACAGAACCTTAAGTCTGATTAACAAAAAATGGAGCATTCAGATTATAAGGGACCTGTTTTTCGGCAAAAAACATTTCAAGGAATTCAAGGAAGATAAACCCAACCTAAGCAACAAGGTACTGTCAAGCTGCCTTAAGGAATTGGAAGAAAACGGAATTATCGAAAAGCATGTTTTAAATACAACACCTGTCAGCACCGAATATTACCTCACCGAATATGGAAAGTCAATGAACAGAATCATTTATGAACTGGCCATGTTTACCTTAGAGGACGAGAAGGACAAGGTTTATTCAGAGGAAACAAAAAACAACCTGAAAAACTCTTTCAGAGAGACATTAAACATTGATGATTAAAATGACTGGAAAAATCTATATTATTGGAATTGGACCTGGAGCAAGCGAATACTTAACTAAAAAAGCAGTTGATACAGTTAAATCAAGTGACTATACTGTTGGAAGCACACGGGCAATAGACCTGTTCGATGATGTTCAAAACAAGATTGCATTCAACGTCAAGGAACTGCTTGACAAATTGGAAGAGGGCGTCGAGTTAGCTTGCAGCGGCAATACCGTTTCAATATTGTCAACAGGAGACCCTGGTTTTTCAGGCGTTTTAAATACCGTGCTGAGAATATCCGGTGAAAAAGGGTTTGACAAGGAAAATATCGAGGTCATACCTGGAATAAGCTCCCTCCAGCTTGCGGCTGCAAAATGCCATATCCAATGGGACAATGCGAATGTCATGACCTTCCATGGCAGGGAAAACATAGAGGACATATTGCCTGTAATCAACAACGGCAAAACCACAATCGCCCTTCCTTCAAGAAAAGTGAAGGACATGGCCCAGTTCCTGCTTGACAATGGCGTTGATGAAGACCGTAAAGTTGTAGTCTGTGAAAGGTTAAGCTATCCGGATGAAAAAATTGTAGAGGCAACTTTAAAAGAGATTGCACAGAGTGAATTTACTTATATGTGCATTATGGTCATATATTAAGATTATTTATCCTTTAAATTCATTTTAAAAGTCATTTACTATTTATTTTTAAAATCAAAGTTTAAATATTTAAGATATCATACCTTAATCGTCGATTGCGATAAAAATTGACATTAAGGTAGATACTATGAATAAGAAAATAAACACCATATGTTTCATTTTCCTGTTTCTTTTTTTAATCTGTGCCGTTTCGGCGGCAGACAATGAAAGTGAAACAATAAGTATTCAGCAACCTGATCCGAACCAGGATTTATGCAAACTAAGTGTAGAAAACAGCGAAGAGAAAATTGAACTGAGCGATACTGAAAATGAGAAACTGGAGGCTGTTACCACAAGCGTGAAAAAAGCTACAGTTAAAAAAGAGGAAGTTACATTAAAGGCTCCCGATGTTAAAATGTACTACAAAGACGGAAGCAAGTTTACTGTAACCCTAAAAGATAAAAACAAAAAAGCGATAGGCAAAGCAAAAATCAACATCACGATTAATGGGAAAAGCTACAACAGATTAACTGACAGCAAAGGCAAGGCATCGCTTAATCTAAACCTAAAAAGCGGAAGTTATATAGTCCTGACAAGCTTTGCTCAAACAAAGAATTTCAATGCAAAATCCATCAAAAGCACCGTTACAGTTAAAAGCACAATAAAATGCAGTGATTTCACCAAATACTATAAAAATACCGCTTCCTATTATTCCACGTTTTACAACCAGAAAGGAAATCTATTGAAAAACACCGCAGTCAAATTCAAATTGAACAGCAAAACATACTCCGTTAAAACAAACGCACAGGGAAAAGGAAAACTTATTGTTGGTTTGAAGCCTGGAAAATACAGCGTTTCATCAATAAATCCTAAAACTGGAGAATCCGTTACAAAGTCTGTCACAATAAAATCACTGATTGAAACAAATGATATGACAATGGATGAAGGAAAGAGTGGAAAATTCAATGTGAAGGTCCTAAACAGTAATGGAAAGGCTTCTTCAAATAAAAAGGTTACCATAAAAGTTAACGGTAAGACATATACAAAAACAACCAATAAAAATGGAATTGCAACCTTGAACGTGAATCTAAAGGCTGGAAAATATGGCATCACCACAGAATACAGCGGCCTTAAAAATTCGAATAGAATTACAGTAAACAAGCCAATCGTTCCCACCCACTTTGTCCATACAGCATTGATTCCAGACTATGTCAATGTTACAACAAGATATGCGTTTTATAATTCCGTATACACGATTAAAACTGGAATCGACGGCATCATAAAAATGCCAAAAAACGAAATTTACACAATACAGATTGGTTCAAATTCCCATGTTTTTACAACCAAAAGGATTAATGGTATTAATTCGACAGTATTGGACTACAAATCCTATTTGATACCATTTGACGGAGGCAAAGTTATCAGCAATAGCGATAAAAGTAAACTGACTTCCGATGGAATAGTCATCAGTAAAATCAAAGGTTTTACGCAGATTGATTATCAAAGCAAAAGTAAAGATCCAACTTCATTGTTCGGATTTTATGCAGCCAAAGGTTTGGACAAAAGTGAACTCCTAACATACATGGAAAATGACAGGATAACTGCAAAAATCGGCTTTCAGACCTTAAATTTCGATGAATTGGGACTGCAATATAGCCTGTCAAAATTTTATGGAAAAACAATCTATGATTTCAACTATAAAAGCTACGATGAAATAACCCATCATGATGCATCTTCAATAAGATTCACAAATACAGGAAAACCTGTGACATTCAGCTACTTTGGAAATTCCATTGCAGGATACATTTCAAAAGAAGACATACTCACCAAATTTTCAGTGAAAGGGAAGGAGGAACTTCAAAAGCCTGAAACAATAAGCTATGGGCTTGATGAAAATTATAGAAATTCAATGGGATTTGAAGTTCTGCAGTCCTACAGCATAATAAACGAAAAGATTACAAAAAATATATTGGAATCATGGATTGATAAAAATCCAAAGTATTTAAACCGATTTGGCGTGATGAACGTTTATGGAATGCATTTGGCTAGCCTTGAAACAACCTGGCTTGCCGATGCATTTGCAGATAGCTACTCAAAAGAATTTAATGTGAACTGGAATCGAAAAAATACACTTGTATTGCTTGGAGGAATTAACCTAAAGGATACCTACATTGATATCCTAAATGCCGACATGGGAATGGAAGTTAAGGGAAACAACGAAACAGACAAATTGTTATTCAAGCTTATGAATTCAATAAACTTACCTAATCTGGAAGATTATGCCCTATCAAAAATTGCGGCGAGATATCTGGACAATACAAGCAATTCATTTGACAGCATATCCTCAGCAATTGTCAGCGGCAAATTCAGCATTGTAGACTTTGGAGAAATGATTTATTTGTTTGCAGAAGACGGAAGCAACAGCGCAATAACATTTAACGCCACCAGTGGTGTTGCAAGCGTGATAATGTCTAATGGCAATGCAACATATAAGGGGTCATCAATTTCCACAACAAAAGACTGTTGCAGTGTTGGAATAATACCAAAAGACATTATTGCCGGAATTAAAGATGCAATATCTATGTTTTCGCCAGGAATCTATGCACTATCAGACAAATTAGAAAAAATACATCCATTTTCCATTTTAGCATACCAAAGCATAAAATTAGGACTGGGATATATTCTAAAAGGTGCAGCATTATCAGCCACAAAACTATTCACATTAATGACAGTTGTGCAAACCATTGGAACAACATATCGGGATAAAATGGTAAATGAAAAGGATTGGCATAACCTAATGGACAGAGCAACTTTTACAAGACCTGGATATCTACAAGGAAAAAAGATATACAACATCCCCAACAAGAATGGAGGGTATGATTATATAGAAGTCAAAATCAATGATGACCTGACATTGAATAGGGCAAATGTAACATATATTAGTCATGGAAAAACAAAGAAACTAACAGAAGCTGAAACATACCTATATTTCAGTGAGGACTACTGGACACCGATTAGCATGCCTACAAAATATTGGGATGAAAGCTGGAAAAGGTGATTAAAATTAACAGAAAAGACTTAAAAATTATACTTCCAGTTGTTATTGTGTTTCTAATAATTCTATCAACAACCTTGATTTATCCAAAGTATGGAGAGATTTGGAATCTATTGTTCTGGATCAGTCTTTTTTATATGAGCATTAGAACATTATCCAATTCCGATAATAAGCCATTAAAGGAAAAATTGAGTGAAATACATATTTCTGTTAAGATTGCATTCATATTGGCAATTGTAATCGGATTGTGCGAAGTATATTTTGGAAACAATCTTGTTATATCAACTGCATTATTGGTTCTGACAATAATACTGGATATAATATTTAGTAGAAAAAAAGTAGATAAAAGTTAAAATGGCAACATTTTAACTTATTTTTAATTTTTTACAGTTGAATAGCTTCTTGAACAACCTCATCGTTGTCTTCATCATCATACAAGATATGAGCCAGTTTCAATAATTTTTCTTGACCTTTAACTTCATCCTTGAATAAAGGAACTTCAGCTATGTGTTGGTCTGGGAATTTCTGGTCAATTAAAGCTAAACGTTTTTGCTGCAATTTGTGTCTTGAATGGCAGAAATCACAGTCACAGATATCAGGCATCACTTGATTTACAATAACACTGTCAACAGTGATATCATATTTGCCTAATGCCTCTAATGCCCTTTCTGATTCATAAATGGACATTTCTTCTGGAATTACAACCATTTTGAAAGTGGTTCTGTCAGGATCGGATAATACCTCTTTTGCCTTGTCGATTTGCTCTTTTGTTCTCTTCAAGTCTTCAGAAGTTTGAGGGTCATCAACCGCATCCATGAACGGCATGATTTTTTTAAGTGCATTAGTTGCGGTTCCGAGTTTCGCTTTAAGCATCATCATTTTACCAACCCATGAGTCCATGACTTCAGGGAAGGATAATAACCTTAATGTATGTCCTGTTGGTGCAGTGTCAAATACAACAACATCATATTCTTCAGAATTCATTACACCCATGAACATTTCAAATGCAGCAGCTTCATCAGCCCCTGGAGAAGAGGATGCCATGTCCAACTGGTCGGATAAAAAGTCCATGCCTAACAATCCACCATCGTCCGGATTTGCTGCTTTTTGAGCTTCCAATTGTGCCTGTTTTTGAGCCATTGCTTCATCAGGATCAATTTCAACAGCGAATAGATTGGTTTTTATTTCCCTTGGATAGCTTCCAATCGGCACTTCAAGTGAGTCAGCCAATGAATGTGCAGGGTCAGTTGATACGATCAAGGTCTTTTTGCCTTGTTCAGCTAACCATAATGCTGTAGCGGATGAAACTGAAGTTTTTCCAACTCCACCTTTTCCACCTACAAAAATGAATGTGGTTTTATCTTTATTAAACTTAAAATAATCTTTAAACGCCAAATAAATTACCTCCTTAATAAACTTACTTTTAGTTACTAAATGTAATTTTAATTTTTTATAGTATATAAAGTTTAGTTATTCAAACTAAAAAAAATCATAATAGATAAAATCCACATTCACTACAAATTCAAATTGTCCCTACTTTAAATTTTCATCCAATAACCTTGGATTTTTAGAATTTTTACTGCTCACAACTTTTCGTCCAGTTCGCTCTTCCAATTCCCTTAAAGCATTGCCTGCAATGCTTCCACCATCTCTTGCAACTGCTTTACTTTCTTCAAAACCCTGTGGATTTTCAGTTTTGCTAATTTCAGTAGTTGCCAACTCACCCAACATGTTAATTACCAATTCCGCATTAGTCATATTGTCACGAAGGTTCTCTTTTTTTAATCCCTTAATCTTTTTATGTTCACCTGTTGTAATACCAAAAGATGCCTGACTAATCTCATTGGTGAGTATTACATATTCCCTTCCTTTTTTAACACCTGACCTATCCCATTCAGAAGTTAAATCCTTTCTTATTTCAATACCCCTTAATCTTTGAGTGATCCATTCTTCACTATATCCTTTTTCACGATAAGTGGCAACTGCCCTTTCAATAGCTATTTCAGGGTCTGCTATCTCATCAAGTCTTTCACTGCCCACTTGAGCTAACCATTGTTTAAATGGTTCGGCATTTGGTGAAGGTATTGATTGAATGATACGGAATAATTGTTTTGCAGTAGCAACATCTGTTTTATACATTTTACCATCTTTATGTGATGGTAATTTCAGTTGGTTACAAATTGTAACCAACTCAACACCTTCATCTTTAAGTCTTTTTTTCAATACTTTCCAATAATTATTTGGATTTTTACTCCCACTAAGAATTCCAACAACGTCCACTACTGAAAAATAGTACTCTCCTATTTCATCATCCCATTTCAGTCTTACTTCCTGATTTTGAAATAACTTAATTTTTGTTTCATCAGTCATTTTCTTTCTCCTTTAATTTAGTATCCCCATTTCATAATATCATGTGAAAAACTAATCAGTAAGACGAACATCATATAAATAATTTAATTGATAATGATATTTTTAGTGAAAATCCTATTTAAATTAAATTAGAGACCATTTGAAAAGTATTGATTATATGATAATAAATATGCCTTAAATTAGTTTTTAATGGTTACTATACGATTTTAAGTGGTGTTAGTTTTTTTATAGGTCAGTATATGAAATATGATTTGTTTAATCGCGCACAAACATAAAATATTTATTATTGATTAAAAAAATAGTTTATTTTACGAATTGTCCAGCGGAAAAATGGTTAGTATAGGAAAATCAGACTACCTACTTTTAGTTACTGATATAATTAAGACAAATAATGGGCTAAAAGTAAAAAAAATATGATGAAAAAATAAAGTATTTAATTAAATAAAAAAATTAATTATCCCATTTTGAAAAATACCATTTTCCATCAATCTTTTCAAAATCAACAGTTGTATCCAGTGTCCATTTTCCGTTGATGCCATAAACTTTAGCGGTTAAGGTAACATCCGCAATCAATGTTGGTCTTTCATCATCGTCCCACAGAATTGTTGGATCTAGAATTTCAGATTTATAATAGTTTAGAGTCCCATCCATAATTTCACCTATGAACTCCTGTTTAGTCTGTTTTTTACCGGACATATGTATTAGCTCATATTTTTCAGTTAGAATCTCATTTAATTTATCCTCATCCTTGTCAATTAATGCCTGTTGAAATTCCATAAACCTACTAATAATTTCGCTGTCAATATCTGAAAATGATTTTTCGGAAATAAGTTCTACATCTGACATAATATAATTTATTAATTAATAAGTACATATTATTTTATGTATAAATGATTAAAGTTGGTGAAAACATTAGCATAATTCCAGAGATAAACTTAGAAAAAACAAAAACCAACATTGTTGAATTCATCAAATCCAAAGTTAGCGAGTCAAAAACCGACGGAATTGTTGTTGGCTTGAGTGGGGGAATTGACTCCACACTTTCAGCATATCTGGCTTGCGAAGCTCTTGGAAAAGAGAATGTGTTTGGACTGGTATTGCCATCTGCTACAACACCAACTGAAGATACAGATCATGGCATTAAAATAGCGCAAAATTTAGGAATTAAATATAAAAAAATAGCCATTGACGGCATTTTAAATGAATTTTTATCAATGACCCAACTAGAGGAAAATGCTTTAGCTATTGGAAACCTGAAGGCCAGAATCAGAATGTCAATCATTTATTATTTTGCAAATCAAAAAAATTACCTGGTCAGTGGAACAGGCAATAAAAGCGAAATCCTAATCGGATACTTTACAAAACATGGAGATGGTGCATGTGATATGGAACCGATTGGAGATTTGTACAAAACTGAAGTTTTCAAATTAAGTGAATATTTAGGCATTTCACAGGCAATCCTTGAAAAGCCTCCACGTGCAGGCTTGTGGAACGGTCAAACTGATGAGGATGAGATTGGAATGGGCTACAATTTACTTGATCAAATTCTTTATTTATACACAGAAAAAGACTTGAAAAATACTGAAATAGCTGAAAAATTAGATATTTTAGTAGATGACGTTGATATGATTATTACAAAAATTATTAGGAGCGAACACAAAAGTAAAGTTCCTGAAATCCCTCAAAAAACAATATTATAAATGGTGATTTAGTGAGCGAAAATATTGAAAAAAAATGGCAGAAAAAATGGGCAGATGCAAAGCTATTTGAATCTAACCCTGACGAACGAGAAAAATTATTCCTTACAGTGGCATTTCCATACCCAAGTGGAGCAATGCATATCGGCCACGGACGTACATACACCGTACCTGACGTTTATGCAAGATTTAAAAGAATGGAAGGCTACAACGTACTTTTCCCAATGGCATGGCACGTTACAGGCGCACCCGTTATCGGAATAGCTGACAGGATTCAGAGAAAAGACCCATGGACACTTGACTTATATGAAAGAGTGCACGGTGTTCCAAAGGAAACCTTACCAAAACTTGAAGATCCTGAATATATCGTGAAATACTTCTCTACCGAATACCATGAAGTGATGGAAGAGATGGGTTATTCTATTGACTGGAGAAGGGAATTCAGAACAATCGACCCTACCTATAAAAAATTCATAGAATGGCAAATAACCACATTATACGAAAAGGGATTAGTTCAAAAAGGAGAACACCCTGTAAAATACTGTCCAAACTGTGACAACCCCGTTGGAGACCACGACTTGCTTGAAGGTGAAGGCGTTGGCGTTAACGAATTGACTCTTTTAAAATTCCCTATTGGAGATAAAATATTAGTTACCGCAACTTTAAGACCTGAAACAATCGTTGGAGCAACCAATATCTGGTTAAATCCAGATGTGGAATATGTATTGGTTGATGCAGAAGGTGAAAACTGGGTAATTACAAAAGAAGCTCACTACAACTTATCCAATCAAATCAAAGATTTAAATATTATCGAAGAGATTAATCCTAATGATTTAATTGGTAAAATGGCAATAAATCCGTTTACCGGCGATGAATTGCCAATTTTCCCAGCAAGCTTTGTAAGCGCATCTTACGGAAGCGGTGTCGTATTTTCAGAACCTGCAGATGCACCTGCTGACTACATCGCTCTTCAAGACCTCAAGAAAAATGATGAATTGATAGCTAAATACAACTTAAAAGGCATCATTGAAAATGTAGAACCGATTCCAGTTTGTACCCTCAAGGGATACGGCGAAATTCCTGCGGCAGACATCATCGAAAGACTTGGAATTACCGACCAGAACGATGAAAAATTGCATGAAGCTACAAATGAATTATACAAACAACAGCACAGTAAAGGTAAAATCATTGATTCAATCCCTGGCTTTGGTGGAATGAAAGTCCGCTTTGCCCGTGAAGAACTAAAAGAAAAATTGATTGCAGACAATATGGCTACAATCATGTATGACTTTGCTGAAAGGCCTGTTGTGTGCAGATGCGGTAACAACTGTGTTGTCAAGATTATGGATGACCAATGGTTCATGAAATACGGTAACGAAGAGTGGACCGAAAAAACCTTGAAAGTTCTTGAAGGCGAAACAATCATACCAAAAGAACTTAAAAGCAATTTTGAATATTATATCAACTGGCTGGACGATTGGGCATGTTCCAGAAAAGTGGGACTTGGAACAAGACTCCCTTGGGACAACAAATGGTTGATTGAGCCTTTAACAGACTCCACAATCTACATGTCATACTATTCAATTGCAAAATACTTAAGAGACATGAATCCTGATGACTTGAACAAAGCATTTTTCGATAAAGTGCTTTTAGACAAGGATTCCGGTGACATTACCGTTCCTGCAGAAAAGGTTAAGGAAATCCAGGATGAATTCAACTACTGGTACCCTCTTGACTGGAGATTATCCGCAAAAGACCTAGTAGGTAACCACTTAAGCTTTTTAATGTTTACACACAGTGCAATCTATCCTGAAGCAAAATGGCCAAAAGGAACCGTTGTATTTGGTATGGGTCTTTTAGAAGGAAACAAAATGTCTTCATCAAAAGGAAATGTCATTCTCTTAAAAGATGCGATTAACGATTACACCGCTGATGTCGTAAGGCTCTTCCTAATGGCTTCAGCTGAACCATGGCAAGACTTCGACTGGAGAGAAAAAGAAGTTCTTGGAACCAAAAGAAGACTTGAATGGTTTAGAGAATTTGCAGCAAGAGTAGAAGAAATCAAAGGCTCAAAATTAGACTTAAGCAATATCGAAGAGGTTGAACTTACAAGAACAATTGACTTATGGATGATCAGCCAACTTAACGAGCACATCAAAAAGTCAACTGAAGCACTAGAAGTCTTCCAAACAAGACAGGCTTTACAAGATGCATTATTCTTACTTAAAAAAGATGTTGACCACTACATATACCGTGTCAAACATATCATTGATGATAAAGACCCTGCAGTAATCTATGTCTTATCAACCGTTCTGGAAGCATGGATCAGGCTTTTAGCACCGTTCACTCCACACACTTCCGAGGAACTATGGAGCGCATACGGCGGTGAAGGATTTGTAAGCGAGGCATCCTGGCCGGAAGCTGATGAAAGTTTAATCAGCGCTGAAATTGAAAAATCCGAAGGACTTGTTGAAAACATCATCAAGGACATCGCACACATCAAACAGATGGTTGGGGATGAAATCGAAAAAGTTCACATCTATCTTGCCCCTGACTGGAAATGGGAATTATACAAGATAGCTGATGAAGTTGGAAAACCTGACATCGGTCAAATTATGGGCAGAGCTATCGGAGCTAAAATTTACGATGACAAAAAGGAAATAGCTATGGTGGCTAAAAAGATTGGTAAGGAAATTACCAAGACAAGATACATCGGTAAAATCAACGAGGAAGAAATTCTCAATGATGCCCTAGACTACATCAAAGAGGAATGTGGAAATGAAGTGATTATTCACACCGATGACTCATACGACCCACAAAACAAGGCAAGAAACGCAATGCCTTACAAACCAGCTATTTTTATGGAATAGATTTTCTATTCCAACTTTTTTTGTTTTTTATAATTTTTTTTAAAACCATTCATTTTTCTGCTAATTTATTGAAGAAAAATAATCTGATATTGATTCATTTTATAAGTTCAAATGTAAAAAATAGTATATCTTTTTAATTTATTAATACAAAAATATAATTGGAAAATACATTAAAAGGTGAAAAAAATGAGAAAAATATTAATGATTGGAGTAATTTTACTCGCAATTTGTGTTTCTATCAGTGCAGTTAGCGCTGATGATAGTTGGAGTTTCAACTTCAGCAGTTCAGAAAGCAGCAACTCCGAAGGAGGAGCATTTTCCTTTGGCTCCAATAATTTGTTACAAATTCAAGGATTGAACTATACCATACCTGACGGATACAAAGAAAATGAATCTTACAGAGTAGTTGGCGATGACGTTAACCAAAGTTCAATGCCTGAAGGCAGCAAAATTACTACTGCACAATTCATAAACGGAAATGATTCAATTATCATCAAAGCCGTCTTCAGTGATGAAAAAATAGATGAATACACTCCTACTGATAATGCTGTAGAAAAAGAGATTGCAGGCCAAAAAGGTTGGATTGAAGAATTCAATGACGGCGTATGTTTTGACTACCTCAAAGATGGAAAACTAGTTGAAATATTTACTCCTGATGAAAAAGTACTTGAATCTATACTCGAGTCAGCAGATAAGTAAATAAGATTATTTTAAAAATAATCTTTCTTTTTATTTTTTTAAATCCACATCACCTAACTAAAAATGATTAGACTCTTTTTGATATTACACCAAATTCAAAATATAGTTAAAATAATTAAAATTAAATAAAAAAATAGTAAAATAATTATAGCTAAAATTAATTAGATGCATAGCTATAATTTTCTTGCAAACATCAAATATCCGCTATGGCCAACCATGCGTGTTTTTGGCCTGACACCTTGTTGGCGAACCTCAAGGCCTCGCTCCAATGTTTCAAATATTTCAAGATTAAAGAATCCTAATTTTTTAGCAACCCGATAAGCTGTTTCTGCCTGATCTATGTAAGGCGCATAAACACAAAGCCAACCTCCGACATTTAAAGATTCCATCACATCCTCAAATATTTCAAAAGGCTTCGGCAAGTCCAAAAAGATTAAATCAATGTTATCCTCTTCGATTCCATCTTTGATGTCCTGATTTTTGACATGAATATTGGTTATTCCGAATCTTTCAATGTTTTTAGCAGCAACTTCAGCAAAGTCCTCCCTGATTTCATAGGTAAACACCTCACCTTCAGGACCGACCACATTTCCAAAATTGAGTGCAATAGCGCCGGCACCTGTTCCTGCATCAACCACACGTGATCCATAGCCCAAACCGGTGTGCGCCAATACCTGTCCAATATCCTTTTGAATTAGAATTGAACATCTGCGATCCATTATGTCAATGAAATCGTTGATGTTAGGTTTCATGATTTTAAATGTGTGGTCCAAGTGGCTTTTTACTTCATCACCCACTTCTGCATTATCTAAAATTTCAGCTTTAACAATCCCCAGGTCGCTTTGAAAGTCTTCACCTGGCTTTAAGACATATTTCTTACCACGTTCATCTAAAATCATTTTCATATAATACACCTAATTTTCTAATTCTGCCAATCTTTTTACCCTCTTTAAGGAATCCGGGTGGGTGGACAATATTTCCATTACCCCATTTTTTCTAGAGATTTTAACATCTGCGGAAACGAGTCTTCTTAACTCCTCGTCAGATATTTTTCCATCTCCGTCAAAGTCAATTTGTCTAAAGTCTGTGACATCATGTTGCGCATTGTTAATGTCGTTTACAAAGAATGCCCTGTTTGTATTCAAATCGGAAATTGTTTGTTCGCTGCATCTTGCAGCACCATAGGACAACTTATATAATGCTGAAACTAATGCTGCCGGACGATTTCCAAATTCCACACTGGCCTCATCAGCATAATATTCACGGGTTCTTGAGATGAATAAAACCAGCAATTGTCCAATCAAATAGAATAAATAACCCAATATTCCAATAATAATTGTTGCACCAAGATTTTCACGGTCACCTGAAAACATGAATGATATTGCAATATAATAACAAATCATAGGCACTACGCTTACAGCAGAAGTGACAATCATGTCGTTATGTTTGATATGACCCATCTCATGACCTAATACTGCCTTGAGTTCATCATAATCCAGCAATCCCAAAATTGGACGAGTTATTGCAATGTGTCCGCTCCTGCTTGATCTTCCATATGCAAATGCATTTGGAATATCTATTTCAGACAATCCGATTTCCGGCTTTGGAATCCCTGCCTCCTGGGCAAGTTCTGCAACCATCTTATGAATATGAGGAGCCTCAGCTTCTGACAATGGCCTTACATTCATTGAACGTTTTACAAGGCTTGGTCCAAACCAATATTGTAAAAATGTAATCACCAAACTTACAAATAGCCAGACATAATAGCTGCGAATGCCTAAATACCATGCTGCAAGCATGACAAGGAAATACACAATAGTAAACATCAAAATTGAAGTCAACCACATTCTTAACTTAAGTTTCCATGTGCCTCTCATTATAAACACCTTAAATTTTTTTGTAAACATTAGTTATCAAATGCTCACTTTAATTATATATCTATTAGATTTCATATACTTTAAAAGTTAAGCAAAAAATAATTTAATTACATAATACATAAATGTTACTATAAAGAAATGGTGATTAAATGAGCGGACCATGGGTAGAAAAATATAGACCACAAAAATTAGAAGACATTGTAGGACAAAAGCAAATCGTAGCGAGATTAGAAAAATATGTAGGCGAATCAAGCATGCCTAATTTAATGTTTACTGGTCCTGCAGGTGTCGGTAAAACAACCACAGCCTTAGCTTTAGTAAAATCTATTTTAGGAGAATACTGGAGACAAAACTTTTTAGAATTAAATGCGTCCGATGCAAGAGGAATCGATACAGTAAGGGACCGCATCAAAAACTTCTGTAGACTAAAACCAGTAGGTGCTCCATTCAGAATAATCTTTCTGGACGAAGTAGACAACATGACAAAAGACGCACAGCACGCTCTTCGTCGTGAAATGGAAATGTATACTAAAACCGCTTCATTTATACTTTCATGTAACTATTCATCAAAAATCATCGATCCTATCCAATCAAGATGTGCAATATTCAGATTCGCCCCATTGAAAGGGGAAGAAATTAAGGAACGTCTGCAATTCATTTGCAACAATGAAGGATTTGAATCCACCGATGAAGGACTGGACAGCATAGTCTATTTTGCTGAAGGAGACATGCGTAAGGCAGTGAATGTCCTTCAGGCAGCTGCTTCAGAAGGAGAGGCAATTACCGAAGATTCCGTTTATGAGGTCGTTTCAAAAGCAAAACCACAGGACATCGGAAACATGATAAACAAGGCACTCATGGGTGACTTCATGGGAGCGCGTACCATCCTAAGAGATACAATGGTACTTCAGGGAACAAGCGGAGAGGACATGGTTACTCAAATTTACAAGGATGTTTCAAAAAGAGCTCTCGACGGCAAAATGGACGCAGGCATTTACATGGATTTAATTGAAGCAATAGCGGAATGTGACTTTAGAATAAGAGAAGGAGCGAACCCAAGAATACAACTTGAAGCTCTATTGACCCACTTCTTATAAGGTAGAGAAATGTTATGGACTGACAAATATCGACCGCAGGAACTGTCACAGGTGGTCGGTAACAAAAAAGAGATTAAGATAATCCAAGATTGGGTTGGAGAGTGGAAAAAAGGCAATCCACAAATTCCACTGCTTCTAGTTGGACCTCCAGGAATTGGAAAAACCACATTGGCACTTATTATCGCAAAAGAGTTCTCAGAATACATTGAACTGAATGCCAGTGACAAGCGTTCACAGGATGTCATCAAAAGCACAATAGGAGAGTCCTCATCAAGCAGGTCACTGTTCGGAGACGAATACAAGCTAATCATCATGGACGAGGTTGACGGTATTCACGGAACAAACGACCGTGGAGGAGTGAGAGCGATAGGCGACATTATCAAGAATTCACGCCATCCAATGATTTTAATCGCAAATGATTTCTATTCAAAAAGATTGCAATCCATCAAACCAAAATGTACTGTAATCAAGATGAAAAAATCAAGGTGGAACTCAATTTCAGCGCTTTTAAGAAAAATAGCTCAAGCTGAAGGTGTGGAAGCGGAACCTGCAGCCTTAAAAGAGATTGCAGTCAAGTCCCAAGGGGATGTCAGGTCAGCAATCAATACCCTCCAGGCACTTGCTGACAAGGACAAGGTCCTGGAAGTGAGCGATGTGGAGAACATGGTTACAAAAGACACCCGTTCAGACATATTCAACGCAATCACTGCTGTTTTGAAAAGTAAAACCCCCGCACACGTGAAAGATGCAATGTGGATTGAAGAAGATCCTACACTTGTCATGGAATACATTGCGGAAAACATTCCAAGAGAATACAAGAAAAAGGACGAAATCAAGAAGGCTTATGATTACATATCAAAGGCTGACGTATTCTTTGGAAGAACAAACAGAAGCAGGAACTACGGTTACTGGAAATATGCAACCGATTTCATGGGAATAGGTGTAAGCAACTCCAAGCATGAAACCTACAAGAAGTTCACCAAAATCCAGACCCCTTCAACATTCGGACTGATGGGACGCACTCGTGGAAAACGTAATTTACGCGACAAAATTACTGAAAAAATGTTTGAAAAAATGCATGTTTCAAGTGGAGTTGCCGTTTCAATGTTTCCATATCTTGAAATAATGTTTCAAAATGATGAGCTTGCATGGGAAATTTCCGACTTTTTAGGTTTTTTTGATGAAGACGATGAAAAAGAAACTGAAAAACTAATCAAAGTATTCAGAAAGAAAAAAATACCTAAAAAAGTTATAACTAAAATGGAAAAGCAAAAAGCTCAAATGAGAGTCGAAGAACGTGACAGGCGTGCCGAAGAGCTTAAAAATCAAATGATTAATGTTATTGAAGAGGTTGAAGAACCTCAAGAGAATGCATTGCCGTTTGAGATTCCGGGAATTGATACAACAAGTGAGGAAATTTCCAAACCTGAAGAAACCGTTGAGGAAAAAATCCCAGAAAACCCTGTTAAAGAAACAGAAGAAACCGTTGAGGAAAAAATCCCAGAAAAAACAGAGAAAAAAGAAAAAAAGAAAACCGATAAACAGGTTTCACTTTTCAGCTTCTAGTTTAGTTTCTATAAACTCGGCGGCTTTTACAACATTTTCCTTATATTGAGGAGCTACATCTTCTAAAAATTCACTGAAAGAGGTAGCTAACTCATTCTTATTTTTATTTTCAATTTTATCCTTGCCATCCATTTCTAAAAAGGAATTGATCCAATCCAGTGATACATTTGCCAAAGGATAGATTTCATTTTCATTCTTAACAAAATTCAGCCCTTCACCCTTAAAAATACCTTCAAATATTGTGTTAACCTCATCATCGAGAATTATAGGATTTACAACTAAATCGTATTCACCATCGTAAACCAACTTAACTCCATATTTTCGAGTATACGGCTCCATCAGAATCTCAATCATGAAATCATCTTTAGGCATTAATATCCTGGAGTTTGGTTTGATTTCCAACGCAAGATGTCTGGATGACTTTGAACATATCTTTTGAAACAATGAGTTCCTTACAACTTCAATGTCAGGATATTGCTTATTAAAAGTAGCTTCGCGTTTTCTTGAAAACTTTGAAAACCTTAAGTTGTTAATGTAAATTTTTTCGGGAGTGTATGAAATAAACCTGCTGTCCACACCTATTATCTTTAAAAACTTCAAAACATCCTTTTTAGATGTAGTAAATTCCTCTTTATCCTCAGTTAAACCTGAAACATCAAATATTAAATCCATATTATCATTCTAAATTAAGTGTCTTTTTTAGTGCGTCTTCCATTACGTCAACTGGCGCATCCCTTCCTGTCCAAATCCTAAAGCTTTCAGCTCCCTGATAAAGCAACATTTTAATTCCATAAACTGACTTTGCACCGGCTTTGATTGCTTCTTTTAAAAGTGAAGTTTCATTAGGATTGTAAACCGCATCAAAAACAACCAAATCCTCATGCATATCCTCCGCACATGCAATGGGTTCATCATCTATGTGGGGATGCATGCCCAATGGTGTTGTATCAATCAATATGTCACTTTCAGCCAAGCAGTTGCCGATTTCAGAAATCGAATCTGAGTTAACTTCACCAATCAAACCGGAATCCAAAACATCACCGGCCAAACTTTCTGCCTTTTCAACATTTCTGTTTAGAATTGTTAAGGATTCAGCGCCATATTTAGCAATATAAAATGAGATTGCTCTTGATGCACCTCCTGCACCTGCAATAACAACATTCTTATTTTTTATTGAAGTTTCCTCTTCAATTGCTTTTATAGCTCCGATTCCATCAGTGTTATATCCTTTCAAATCCTTGAAATCTATTGTATTGACTGCACCTATTAAACTGGCCACTTCATCCAATTCGTTGAGGTATTTCATCACTTCAACCTTATGGGGAATGGTTACATTAAATCCCTTAATATTTAAAGCACTTGCACCTTCAATGGCTGATTCTAAATTACCCGAATCAACATCAAAAGGAACATAAGCGTAATCCATATCCAATGCCTCAAATGCCGCATTGTGCATTGGCGGCGAGAAACTATGTTCAACAGGATGGCCAATTAATCCCACAATATTTGTACTGCCTTTAATATTCATATAATATTTAATTTATTACCAAACATTATATAAATTTGGATATACAAATTTTAATTATAATATATCATATACAAGGAGAGTAAAAATGGAATTTACAAGACCAAGAGGTACAAGAGATTTCTTATTTGAAGAAATGAGAGAAAGAAAACAAGCAGAAAGTACCTTAAGAAAAGTATTCGAAAGTTACGGTTATCAAGAAATCAAAACACCTTTATTTGAAGAATTAAAATTATTTACAACAAAATCCGGAGAAGAAATTGTAAACCAACTTTACAATTTCAAGGACAAATCAGACAGGGAATTGACATTAAGACCAGAAATTACAGCTCCTGTTGCTAGATTATACCTGAATGAACTTGAAAAAACCGCTACAAAACCTATCAAGCTTTATTACTATGGAAGCTGTTTCAGATATGAAAGACCTCAAAAAGGAAGATTTAGGCAGTTTTGGCAATTCGGTTGTGAACTGATAGGTGCCAAAACACCTCAGGGCGAAGCTGAAGTAATTGCACTTTGTACAGATGCAATCAATTCCTTAGGAATCACCACAGCTGATGTCAATATCAACCACTTAGGAATCATCAGGGGACTTTTCAAACACTTCGACATCTCAACAGAAACCCAAAGGGAAATAATGGTTGTAATCGATAAAGGAGATAAGGACTTATTGATTGAATCATTGAGCGGAGAAAATCCTGTAATTGACAATGACGAGTTAAATCAAATATTATTAAAATTAATTGATCTTGTAGGAGACAAATCCATAATTTCAGATGTTGAGAAATTGATTGCACCTTATGATGAACCAAAGGAAGCATTGGAAGAGCTAAAAGAATTGATTTCTCTGTTGGATGCATTCCAAGTTGAAAACTATACACTAAACCTTGGTGTTGCAAGAGGCCTGGACTACTACACAGGAATCGTGTTTGAGATATATGTTCCGGAACTCGGAGCCCAAAAACAAATCTGCGGTGGAGGCTCATACAGTTTAGTCAAACTATTTGGAGGCCAAGAAGTGGAATCCACAGGTTTTGCTTTAGGTTTCGACAGGCTCATGAATGCAGTGGAAGAGCTTACAGACAAGGAGGAATTGCCTTCTCACCTTGACGTTTATGTGGCCCCAATTTCAAATGACGTAAGGCCAAAGGCATTTGAAATAACACAGCTTCTAAGAAAGAATGGATTTAAAACAGATGTTGATCTGAACGGCAAAAAGTTCAAGAAACTGATGAATTATGCCGACAAAATCAAAGTTGAAAAAATCATCATTATCGGAGCAAACGATTTGGCTGAAGGGAAGGTGACCGTTAAAAACATGATTAGTGGAGACCAAGAACTGGTCAACATTGATGACATTATAGAGTATTTAAAAGAGGAATGAACATGGAAATAAACTTCAGACATGAAATCAACGGTGTTAAGGTCATTACTGCAATTGCACAAGATGCTGAAACAAACCAAATACTAATGCTGGCAAACATGAACAAAGAAGCATTAATGAAAACAATTGAAACAGGCAAAGCGCACTATTGGAGCACTTCAAGAAACCAACTATGGCTTAAGGGAGAAAGTTCAGGTCATTTCCAAGAAGTTAAAGAAATCCTTGTAGACTGTGATATGGATGCCATTGTTTTAAAAATTAACCAAATTGGTGCAGCTTGCCATGAAGGATACCGTTCATGTTTCTTTAGAAAAATCAACACCGAAAATGAAGTTGACATTGACGATTTGAAAGATGAAAATTTAGAAGTTATTTTAGAAAGATTAGTTAACCCAGATGATGTGTATTAAAATGAAATGCATAATACCTGATACAAGCGCTGTTATCATTGGTGCAATAAGCGAATTGATGGAAAAAGAGGACTTGGATTATCCTGAAATTATTGTGCCCGAAGCAGTTGTTTGTGAACTTGAACACCAGGCCAATGCAAATAGGTCAGAAGGCAGAAGAGGCTTGAAAGAACTTCAAAAATTGCAAGAACTGCAGTATGAAGGAGAATTGTCAGTCAGTTTTAAGGGAAAAAGGCCAACAAACTACGACATCAAATATGCCAAAAGCGGAGAAATTGACAGCATCATAAGAGACCTTGCAAGAAGCGAGATGGGAACCCTTCTAACCAATGACAAGGTGCAGGCAGAAACTGCCAAGGCTCAAGGAATACCAGTTTACTTTTACAAACAGGAATATGTTGAAAAACCACTTTCAATTGAAAAATTCTTTGATGAAAATACTATGTCCATACATTTGAAGGAAAATGTAGTTCCAATGGCCAAAAAGGGAATACCTGGGCACATTGATTTTGAAGTATTGAATGAAAGACGCTACTCTTACAGGGAACTTAAAGAGATCGTTGATGAGATTCTTGACAAGGCAAAAAGTGACCCTAAGACTTACCTAGAAAGTGAAAAGGAAGGTTCATTTGTCGTTCAGTCCCGTGAATACAGGATTTCAATAGCCTACCCACCATTCGCTGAAGCTTTAGAAATCACAGTAGTAAGGCCTGTCGCAAATATCGATTTGGACGAATATCACCTATCCGAAAAGTTGCTTGACAGAATCAGAACCAGTGCAGAAGGAATATTGATTTCAGGTTCACCAGGAGCAGGTAAATCAACATTCGTACAGGCCATCGCCAAATATTACTCATCAAAATTAAACAAGGTTGTAAAGACAATGGAATCCCCTAGGGATTTGCAACTTCCGGATGAAATTACACAATACGCACCGCTTGAGGGAAGTATGGAAAATACCGCTGACGTGCTATTGCTTGTAAGGCCTGACTACACAATCTATGATGAACTCAGGAAAAACACCGACTTCAACATCTTTGCAGACATGAGACTTGCAGGTGTTGGAATGATCGGGGTCGTTCATGCAACCCGCCCGATAGATGCAATCCAAAGAATAGCTTCAAGGGTTGAATTGGGAGTGATTCCATCAATTGTCGATACAAGCATTTACATTGAAAACGGGAAAGTCACAAGTGTTTATGAAACCAAGATGACCGTTAAGGTCCCGACAGGAATGAAAGAGGCAGACCTTGCAAGACCAGTTATAGAGGTTAGGGACTTCGAGACCGGCGAACTTAAAAACGAAATCTACACATATGGTGAGCAGACCATAGTCATGGACATGAATCTGGTTAATGGCAGCTCACAGGATGAAAACTACAAGTCTTCAGTTGACAGGATTGCTGAAAAGGAAATTTTAAGAAAGATTAAAAAGATTCTTCCTAAAAAATCTAAAGTTGATGTTGAAGTTATCTCACCGGAAAGGGCAAATATCTACATTCCAGAAGAGTTCATTCCAAAAATAATCGGTAAAAACGGCAAGCGCATTGCTGAGATAGAGGAATCCATCGGAATAAGTCTTGGAGTGGAAGTCATTGAAGACAAGCCAATTAACAAAGCACCTTTTGAAGTTGATATAATCCACACTAAAAAGCAATTGATTTTGGATTTGGGAAAGGATAACGGAAGAAAGAACTTTGACATTTACATAAGTGGCGAATACTTACTTACTGCAACAACTTCCAAAAAAGGAGAAATTAAATTAAAAAGAGGTATAGAACTATCTGATTTCATTATTGAAGCTATTGAAATGGAATTGGATATAACTGCCGTTCAGAAAATGTGATATCATGAAAATTGGAGCATCAACACTTGCAGGAATAGAATATGATTTGGAAAACGCATTGGATTTTATTGAAGGCCTTGGGCTTGAATATGCAGAGTTAGTGCATCAGTTCCCATCCGAGGTAATAGATGCAGAACTTTTAGAAAGTTACAATCTGAAATATTCAATACATGCACCGTTCATGGACGTTAACATTGCAAGTTTACAGGACCAAAGCAGATTGAACTCAATAAAGCAAATAAAATCATCAATTGATTTGGCCAATGAAATTGATGCAGAAGCTGTTGTTATACATCCTGGAGTCACTTCATATCTGCCAAATAAGTTCTTTAAAAAAGAGGTCAATGAGTTTGCAATGAAATCCATGGTGGAACTTGGAAGATATGGTGAAGATCTGGGAGTTTTAACAACCTTTGAAAACATGCCTGCATTCGAAAGCATGCTTTTTAACGATATGAAAAAATTAAATGAATTCTTAACTTCACATGAATTATACATGACACTTGACATCGGCCATGCAAACCATGCCGGATATCCCGCAGAGGCAATGTATTTTGATTCAATTAAACACATACATATCCATGATAATTTTGGTGATGATGACTCACACCTACCATTAGGTGAAGGCGCTATTGATTTAAAATGCATAGTCAACACTTTAGAGAAAAATAATTATGATGGCATCTACATACTCGAAGTAAATGATTACGATTCCATCGAAAAAAGTTATAAGTATATGAAAGAAAACTTCTAAAGAAGTCTTTTTTCTTTAATTTCATTTTTAAAATAAAGATATTTTGAATCGAGCACATGCCTTATGTTCTGAGCTGTTTTTAACCCAATACCTTCAACTTCCATAAGGTCACTTTCAGAAGCATTCAATATTTTAGATACGGATCCGAAATGTTCAAGCAATGCTTTGGCATTCACAGGTCCAATATTCGGCAATGACTCGACGATAAACAGTTGCTGTTCAAGTAGACTGACCGGTTTTTTATCTGTTCTTATTTGAATTGGAGTTCTCTCGCCATTTTGTTCCCTTACTGCAATTCTTTTTATCATGGCTGCAGTATCCTGCGCATTTCTAGTTGGAATAATACTAATACCAAAATCGATTGCAATTGAAGCCAGAGAACCACGTATAGCATTTGGATTGACCATTCCACTATACAAGTCATCACCCTCCAAAATCATTAAAGGATGTTTGAATTCTTCGGACAATTCCTTAGCCTGTTTGAATAATCTTTTATCAATCAGGGAATCGACGAAATCTTTGGTTGTTTTTCTTTCAATTGCAACTTCATCACTAACCTGATAATCAGCGACAGCCATTGAGTGAACCTTAACATCGATTTCCATTTCAGTCAAATGCCTAATCACTTTAGAGTTGCCCTCACGAGAGTCTGCATAAACAATTGGGAAATTATTTTCCTTTTTAGGTCTTTCAACTACTTTAACCTTTTTTTCATTTTCCATTCTTTCAATTGCAGATGCATTTAACTCCTCTAGAACATCAGGGTCAATCAATTGATTTTTCATGCGGTCTTCTTTTCTGACACTGGACCAATAATAAGCTTCATCCCGTGTTCCATTGGTTATTAAGACTTTAACACGACCTGTTCTCTTACGACCGGTTCTTCCACGTCTTTGAATCATCCTGACTTCAGACGGAACAGGTTCATATAAGACAACCAAATCAACTGCAGGAATATCTATACCCTCTTCCGCAACACTGGTTGAGAGCAACACATCATATTCACCCATTCTGAATGATTTGATAATAGCTTTCTGCTGTTTCTGGGTCAATCCTTTTTCACCATCCTTTGATGCCTGACCAAAGAACTTTGCAGATTTAATTCCCTCTTTTTCAAGTTTTTGGTGAATCATTTCAAGAGTGTCACGGTACTGAGTGAATACCATTATCTTGGATGAATTCTCATCGCTTTTATCATCAAAACGAGTGGTTTTAAGTTTAGTCTGACCATCACCTGCGCCCAATTCCTTTTTAAGAATTTTAGTAATTTCTTTAAGTTTAGGGTGTTCCCAACCATGTTTTTCGGCTTCTTTAGCCATTTTGACTGCACGACCAAAATTATCATCCATCATCAATGATCTTGCGGCCTTGGTTTTTTTCTTGCGCAGCCTTCCGACATATTTGTTGAAAGTCTGAACGCCCTGAGTTTCAATGAGCTCTTGGGCATGCTGGATGTTAATAACCGCACTCAATATGGAAATAGCCTGGAACAAGTCCTTATCGGGATTGGTTGTCCTTGCAATTTCGCCTTGAATTCTACCTCTGGCCTTTAGGATATCAACCTTACCGACAGACACTGTCCTAATGACTCCCATATTTTTCAAGGCCTTGAGTCGAACCTTCAGGGACTTGTCAACATAAGACTTGATTTTTTCAAGTTCAGTGCTCATCTTTACCCTAACCCATTCGATTTCGACAGGATTAAAGTAAGGTTTAACATCAGCATCATCCTCCGTTTTAACAACAATGTTTTGAATGTATAAGTTTTCACAAACTTCCTTAATCTTGAACTTGTCTGAACCTGGAGATGCGGTTAAACCCAATATCAGATTGAATTTGGATTCCTGAACATAACGGGATGCAAGATAAACATAAGAATAAGATCCAACACCATGGTGACATTCATCAAAAACAATCAATGAAACGCTGCTCAAGTCATAGCGTCCATTCAAAAGGTCTGACTCGACAGTCTGCGGTGTTGCACATATAATTCTGGACTCTTCCCATCTTTTTAACCTTTCATCGGTTTTTACAGCTCCGGTAATGGAGGTGCAGGGAAGATTAATGAATTCCTTAAAGCTAGCTTCATGTTGAATTGCCAACGGTTTTGAAGGAGCTAGAACAAGCACTTTGGAGTTTTTCACCTTATGTAACCTGTCAGCAGCAACCAAAATAGCTACGATTGTCTTACCTAAAGCAGTCGGTGCAACAACCATAGTATTACCTTTTTTTAAAACATCCCCTGCAAGAATCTGTTGGTATAACCTTGATTCAATCGCATCCTTTTTCAATAGAGGATGATTAATGTAGCTAGCCATAATAAAAACCCATAATTTAAATAATCAGATAAATCTTTTAAAAAAAAATTATACCCAACCCTAATATTAATATTAAACTTGATATTTATAAAAGGATTGTGAGAGCATTTGAAAAGTAATAAAAAAATTATAAATCAAAGACTATTGACTTGAACTTGGTGGCAGCCTCACCAATAGCTATTACCATTTCACAATCCAAGTTTAAAGCCTTTTTAAGACCATCTTTGACTTCTTCTTCTGAAGCCCCTAGGGTTCCAACCTTTTCAAAATCATCTACATGGTTTAAAAATATCCTATCGTTCAATTTAGGATTTGCCCTTAATTTTTCTACAGCAATCTTTTGGGATGCAACGGATGCTGGAACAATGAATTTTGAAAATTTCAATACACTGTTGAAAATATCAAGATCCCCTACATATCCGGATTCGGATGAAACGGTAATTACAGTTGTGAAGTCTCCGAACAGCTTTTTAAATTCTTTCAAGACTGTTTCCACACCTGCAGGGTTATGTGCATAATCAACGAAAATGTCCTTGCCTTTGACCTTTCCCACTTCTTCCATTCTACCGCTTACGCCAGTAAAACTTGCAATTGAAGGTAATATTTTTTCATAAGGCAAATCCAGGAATTCATGAGCTGCAATGATTACTCCAGTTAAATTGTAAACATTGTGAAGTCCATCCACACCCATTTTAACAGTCAACTTTTCAGTTGGAGTGTGCAAATCAAAAGTCCTGTTTTTTAAATCAACATTAGTTGCTATATAATCCACCTGAGGGGTTGTAATTCCACATTTGCAGAAGTAATAACCGCAACCAGATATGATTTCCTTAACAGCAATTTCATTTCCGCAAACACACTCCTTCATTCCAACGGAATCCGGAAGCTCGTCAACACCAAATGTAATAACTTCACCTTTAAAGTCAAGTTCCCTTAAAAGCCCCATAATTGTAGGGTCATGACCGTTGACAATCAGCTGACCTAGGCCCAATTCAGTGATGAACTCGCCCTTAACATTTGCATAGTCCATAAAACTTCCAAGATCATTTAAATGATCAGGAGTGATATTTGTTATTAAACCATTGGACATGGAAGTGTTCTTCACGATTCTTCCAACGGTGCCCGGAACTCCAAAGGTTCCGACCTCCAAAATTGCAACGTCTCCATCTAGCCTTGATTGCAGGATTGGAATAAATTCGGCATTTCCTTGCATTCCTTCCAAATCATGTTCGCATGGTTTTATTCCATTATCATATGCAATTTTTTTAAGCAATGTGGTTGTGGTTGTCTTGCCGTTTGTACCTGTAATTCCGAATACCGGCTTTTCAGGCTGAATCATATCAATAATGTCACATAACTCTAAAATAGGTTTTTCACAATTTTTTAATATTTCAGAATCTTTAGATAAACTTGCCGGAGGAATTATATAATCCGCTTTTTTAAAGAAAGCTTCAGGAGTTTTTCCATAAAAAATATCAATATCATAGCCTTCTAAAGCTTTTGCAAATCTACAATCCTTTTTAAATGATAAATCTGTTCCAATTACATTGTATCCCCTTTGCTTGAGGATTCTTGCAATCAAATTACCATTTGCACCGCAAACACCAATAACCCCGAAGGTTTTATTTTTATTCATATTTCTTACTTCCTATTTCCAATCCTTTCATGATTTTATCAACAGTGGTCAATCTGTCATATGCTATAAGTGGTCCCATATGCAAAATAATATCGCCAGGCACTGAATATTTAAATGTAAGCTCAGCAGCCTTTTCAATTGTTTCAACAGCAACTTTTTCAATGTTGGGATTTGTAATTGCATCTAATATTTCCTGTGCCGCTTCCATCTCAACACATTGTGTAACCTCATTAAATCCGCTAGCAATTACAACCTTAATGTCATAACCACTTACCAATTGACCAACTTCAGCTTTATCCCTCACAGACAAAGTATCAAAGTGATCAAGGAATAAAACAACACTGTCATCCTTAAAGTAATCCAATGTTATCTTCATTCCATCATATAAAAATGCAGAATCCAAAATTACCTTTCTGCCATTATAGTCACCCACATCTTCCATGTGAGCAGGCAGACCTTTAAATTCTGTCAATGCATCAATGATATCATTTTTACTTACTCCATATGTCAGAGCGACAGCAGATGCCGCAACAGAGTTTTCAAAGAAATAACTCATCATGTAAAATGGAGTGGTAAATTCGTCATCCTCATATTTGATAGTTAATGATTTATCGCCGACAGTGCCCTTAAAGTCCACATCTTCATCCAAGGCGTAAAATATTGCATCATCCCTAACTGCTTCGATAATGTCCCTGCAGGAATTATTTGCTATAAATGTTTCGCTCATGGCCTGCAAGACCAATTTGCGTTGTTGGTATTTCTCAAGTGAGCCTCCAAACTCGGACAGGTGGTCTTCTGCAATATTAGTTAAAAGACCTATCTTAATGTCCAATCTATTCAAAAGGCCGATTGTACCATGAGGAAGTTCAAAGATGGCAACATCACAATCATCAGCCTTGCCCTTGACAATCCCATCGATGATTGCCTCTGAAACTAAGTTATTCACAAGAGATGAACAGGACCATACCTTAAATCCCGCCTGTTTAAACAGGCTTGTTGTGATGAAAGTGGTGGTTGTTTTTCCCATGGTTCCGGTAATACCGATAATGTCAACAGGAATCAAATCATTCACTATTTTAGAGAATTCTTCATTAGTTAAAACTTTTAAGTCAGACTTTGCAATTTTTTGAGCTATTGGAGCGGATTCCGGTAATGTAGGCGGCATATAAACAGCATCAAATCCATCGACAGACGGATCTTTATTTGCCATATCTAAGGTTACACCTTCCTTTTCCATTTCAATTAAACTTCTTTGAAACTCAATTTTAAATTCAGAGATATCCTTTAAATCAGTGATGACAACATCATGACCTAAATGATTTAGTAGTCTTGCAACAGGCCTACTAGCATTTCCAGCACCAACAACTAAATAATTCATAAAAAGTCTTCCTCACAATTTCATTACTTATAATTTATAGACTTTATTTAATTTAAAGTTTAATAAGAAAATAAGTTATTTAATTTTAAAGAATTAATTTAAAAAAAAGAATTTTAGAAAACTTATTCGAATTGAATAAGGTTTTCTACATCATTATAAACAACATCAAGTCCACACATTGATGGAACATAGTTTGCTGCTTTTGCTGAATTTACACCAATCACTTCAAAGCCCATCTCCTCGATAGGGGCAACAACCATACAAGTATCACATACGACGTTTCCGCCGGCACGTTCGATTGTTTGTGTGTAACCCATCCTATCTGCAGTTGCTTTTACACTAACGGATGTGCAAATCCAGAGTTTATTTTTAATAGTTTTTCCTTGGACAATGTTAGCTACTTGTTTAATTTCTTCTAAAGATGCATGAGGACATCCTAAACAAATTAAATCAGGTTCTTTGTCGGTGGTTGTCAATTTTTGGCGAGTTTCCATGATTTCCTTTTCAGAAATGAACATGTTGTCTTCCACTTCTTCCTTACCTGCCACAGCATATTCCGGAGTAACATTTTCCATATGGTAAAGTGCAACTGAACCGGATGAAGCGAGTGCAGCACCTAATGTTTTCAAATCATTATTAGTAGGAGTGTTTTGCAATACAAAGTAAGGAACTCCCCCGCCGACAAACTTACCAATGATATAGCCTAATGCACCAAAATCAGCACCGCTGAGTTCACAATTAACATTAACGACCAAATTGGCTTTTCTGTTTTGGTCTAAGTGGAATCCATATAATGGAGTTTTTCCAACAATGGCTGCAGCCAATGCAGCAGGTCCACCTTCACGATTAGTTCTAGCGCCAATAACTGAATTTACAAATGCAACAGCAGATGATTCAGACCATGAGACATGATCCCTGAATCTTGGAACATTACCCACCAAGTAAGGAGTACAAGTACATGTTTTAGAAATACCAAGATTTGCATAAGCATCTACAATTTGATTTTGCTTTATAGCAAACTCTTCCGGAAATCCTAACTCTTTCCAATTATCCAAATCAGTTCCAGGCGGGTTTAATGAAGCATTAATAGTCGCCTTACCTGAACCGTCACTAGCTAAATCTTGTAAATATTCTAAACCGGCATCTCCAATAGTTTTGTATGAAACACCAGATACCTGTGCAGAGGTTATGTCAACCAATTTAGAAGCGCCATAGATATCTCCTAAAGCAACTAGAATATCCATGCTTTTTCTAATGGTTTCTCCAAACTCACCATCACACATTTGTTCTTCTTCTTTTGTTAAAAACATATTAATCATTTGCTAATTGATATTCAACCATTTCATCAACTAAATGCAAGAAATTGTCTTTGCTTTCATAAGGAATCATAGCGCCAGCAGCAATGTCATGACCTCCACCGGTTCCGCCGAAATTATTTGATGAATCCTGTAGAGCCTTACCAAGGTTAACCCCTTTAGCAACCATGTCACGAGTGGTCCTACCTGAAATCTTAATATCTTTATGAAGTCTTGAAAGACCAATAACCGGTTTTGAATCATCCAATAATTCAACAGACAATCCAATACTTGCAATAGTACCCATTACAGATTTCAATACCTTATCTTCAGAGTATAAATATTGAATACTGTTGAGCTGTTGAGCCCCTTCTTTTTTAATCCATTCCAAACCCTTAACAATTTGGTCACGATATTGGCGTTGCAATTTTAAGGCGGCATCAAGAGCCTGTTCACGTTCACCTAATGCAATGCTTAAACCTAAACCTTGCTTTTTATTTTTACCGCATGCATCGAGAATATATGAATATTCCTCTAAATCACGCAATAACGGCACTTCTTTTGGAACTGTGTAACAATCGCCAAAAATATCAGGATTAATGGAAATAAGAGCATCCTTCAATAGGTCTTTCTCTTCATCTTCCAAATCTGTGAATTTGATTCCATAAGATAAGTTCATGCGCTCTAAAAACTCACGTGCACCATCCAAATCCCCACTGATTTTAGGAAGTGGAGGTGAAAAAGTGTAAGCGAGAGACTTAAAAATAGGTTCAGATGCCTTAGAAACAATTTTTAAACCCTCATGAACTTCTAAAGTTCCACTTTCAAGAGCATCATTTAAAATCAATTGATTAACACCTGTAAAACCGTCTTGGCCTTGCATATCACCAAATGCACCGACTAAAGCAAAGTAAGCCAAATGCTTTTTGTCAAGGTCACGAATAGCCAAATAGCTTGAACCCGCACCGCATAAGTCCTTACTACCATCAATGCCAAACAAATGAGGATTGATATGGACAACGTTGCTTTCGGACTCGGCATCATTTACCTGATGGTGATCTGCAACAATGACATCATGTTTATAGGTATTGAATTCCTTAATAAACGGACTGCCCATATCTGAAAATATGAATAAGTCATATTTTTCATGCCTTAACTGATTTACAATATCCTCCTTAAGACGAGGAATTATTGTAGTGTGGAATTGAACATTCTCTTCAGCTAAAGCATTCGCTATGACTGCTGCTGCGGAAATTCCATCAGCATCGTTATGAGAAATTATTCTTATAACACTATCCTTTTCAATGTGCTCCTTAAGCACATCAGTAGCTTCACTAGCTCTATTTAACAAGGAGTGCTGCTTCTTTTGGATTATATCTCCAACCTTCAGGTAATGCACCTTCATTTACATAGTAAGATGCTAATCTTCTGATTCTAGATTCGATAATAGTTAAACCTCTTTTAGAGTGTAAATCTTTAGGGTTTTCTTCTAAGTGATCTCTGATGTTAACAGCTCTTTTGATTAAGTTTAATAAGTCTTCTGGGTAGTCTCCAGCTTGACCGTTTCTTTTTAAGATTTGGGTGATTCTTTCACCAGTTACATCTTTAACAGATGGAATTCCGTATTGGTCTCTTAAGATAATACCGATTTCGGAAGTACTTTTACCTTCTCTGTTAAATTTTAAAATCATTTCTTCAATTTCTTCATCACTATAAGTTACCCATTCTGGTCTTGCCATAATATAAACCTCTTTAAATTTTTTAAATCTTAAATAAGCCCAATTAGTACTATTAGAAAAATAATGCTACTCTTGTGAAGAATACCATTTTATAAATTTTTCTAAAGAATTTTTTCTATGTGAAAATTGGTTTTTTTCATCAGTTGTAAGTTCTCCAAATGTCTTATCCAGACTAGGAACATAGAAAATCGGATCAAAAGCAAATCCTAAATCTCCTTTTTCTTCAACTGCGATTTCACCTGACACCTTGCCTAAAAAAGTCTTGGGCTCAGAATTGGGGGCACAGTACCCAATAACTGACCTGAATTCGGCATAACGGTCATCAGTATCTGCTAATAACTTTAAAATTCCTTGATTTCCAATGGTATCTTGAACGTAATGTGAATAAGTCCCAGGAAATCCATTTAAAGCTTTAATGAATAAACCAGCATCTTCAACAATCACAGGTTTTCCAAGTTCATGACAAGCATATTTTGCGCCTGATATGGCCACTTCCTCAAGAGTTCCTTGGGGTTCTTCATAGCCTAAATCAATATGCTCCAAGTTAATGTCATAATCCTTGAAAATATTCTCTGCTTCTTTAACTTTATGTTCGTTACCAGTTATAAATGTTATCATATTTCTTATTATGATTTCATTTTTTTATATAGTTAATCCAAAAAATTAGTGAGTGTATCTTCCACGGGATTCAATATCTGCAATCTTATTAACTATACTATCGTCACCGTATCCTCTTAAAACACAATCAAAGTATTTTAAAGCCAAATTATAATCTATACTTTGGAGTGATTTCTTCAAAACAAGCAAGTCCACTGCTTTATCCTCATCCAAAGGAGAGTACCTGCCAAGGCCAAAATCAATGAAAACCAGCTTGTCATCCTGAAGCATTATGTTTGATGTGGTGATGTCACCATGAATGATGTCCGCTGAGTGAAGCCTTGCGATATCCTGGCCAATCCTGAATGCCAAATCCTCATCAATGACATCCTTAAGCATGGTGCCATCAATCTCTTCCATCAATATTGATTTGTTTTCCAGGTCTATGTCATACAATATTGGAGTCCTGACACCCGCACGTTTTGCATCGGATAAAAGCTTGGCTTCTTCCTTGGTTCTTGCCTTTCTGATTTTATCATCGATTTCAGAAATCCTGTAACTTTTAGGAATCCTATCCTTCAAGACCGCCTTTTCGCCTAAATAATTAGATTTTACAATATTGGATTCCGCTCCCTTTGCTATCAAGTCATCACTCAATTTCAAATAGGTTTTAGTGTTGTCAATCCATGGAATATCAACTTCATCAGTTCTGAATTTCTGTATGATTTCAGTTTGGGACATGTCCATCGGTCCGAACTGCTTGCACATCAAAAGACCTAGCCATGCAATCATTACACCATTATCTCCGCAGAGTTTCATCTCAGGCATGTAAAACTTGGCGCCATGCTCTTCAGACATTGTCCTGAGCATTTCCCTTAACCTTGAATTGGCTGAAACCCCTCCGCATAACATGACCTCATCCTTTTGAGTGTGTGAAAGAGCCCTTTCAGTTACCTCAACAAGCATTGCAAAAGCAGTTTCCTGAAGTGAAAAACAGATATCCTCCATTGGAGTTCCTTTTTGAGCCTCCCTTAATGCTGCAGAAAGCAATCCTGAAAATGAAAAGTCCATACCTTTTACAATATAAGGCAAATCAATATAGGAACCTTGTTTTGCCAATTTTTCAATGACCGGACCTCCAGGATGTCCCAGACCGGTTTCACGACCGAAATGATCGAGACAATTTCCAATCGCAATGTCCAATGTTTCACCAAAAATTCTATACCTTCCGCTTTCATAAGCGATTACCTGACTGTTTCCCCCACTTACATATAGGGAAACCGGATTGACTGCACCTGTGTCAAGCTTTCCAACTTCAACGTGTCCAATACAATGATTAACGCCGATAATCGGTTTTTTCAGTGACAACGCAAGAGACCTTGCAGATGTTGCAACAATCCTTAAAGCAGGTCCCAAACCCGGACCCTGTGAAAATGAGATTAAGTCAATGTCATCATAAGACAGCCCTGATTCTTCGATAGCCTGAGGAATTAATTTAGGAATCCATTCGGCATGATGTTCAGCAGCAATCCTTGGATGGATACCTCCCTCTTCTGGAAATAGCTGTTTTCCAGCCATTGCTAAGATATTTCCATCACTATCGACAATACCCACACCTGTCTTTTCTGCTGTTCCTTCAATTCCTAAACTTATCAAATCAATCATCTAAAAAATTTAATTAATTAGTATATTTCGATTTGAAATATAAAAATATTTTTTAAATTTAAAATACAATAGTAAAAATATGGGATTTTATAGTGCTAATACTCCGGAACAGAAAAGGGTTAAAAAATTGACAGGAGACATTAACATCAGTGACATGTTCAAAAATGAATGTGAAATAAGGGGAATACCAATTTACAATGCCTATAACATTCAAAAAAGGTTAATTCATGAAGTGGAACAAGAACAGCTTCACGGTGTTAAAGAAGTAGATGACAGACTAATGGAATTGCTTGATGAAAGGGGGAAAAATGAAGTGCAGCACAGATATGTTGACTTCATAAGCAATGAAGACAGTGCCTCAAGAGGAGTTATACCTCCAAGGTCTGACGAGAAAGAACCAACTCCCCAAAATCAAATTAACGTTACACCAAAACCAGAGGAAAAAACTTCACTTCCTCCAAAAGATCAAATCAGAATTCCGCCAAGAGCAAGAGACGGAAAGCAATTCTATACTGATGACCAGCTACCCGAAAGGGAAATGCTAAAGAAAATCATGGTTCAAAATAAAAAGATTATTAATCAAAATAAAATTATCATAGAACAGTTGAAAAAATTAGGTGAAAAAGATGATTGATGGAATAAAAACTTACGGGTCAACTGATTTAATCGAAAAATTACAAGAATGTGATGACCCAGTATTTATAGTTACTATTGGAACAACTGAAACTTCAAAGATTCCTGGAATTTCCGGAGCGGGTGCGACCCCTGAACTAACCGTTTACACCCCAGCTGCGGATGCTGAATTTATGGTTTTAGGAGAAGTACGCTGTACTGAAACTGCAGCTGAAACAGTTGTTGACGGTGCTGCGGCACCAACCCCTGCAAGACTCACAAAAGCAGCACTTCAAGTTGCAAATATCCCATTCATTATTGTTGATGCAGGTTCCAAAATTAAACCTGATGTTGAATATGTCAGCTTCGGAAAAGAATACGGAAGAGACATAAGAACCGGAAAAGGTATTTTAAATCCATTAGAAATTTTCGAAAACGGAAAGGATTTAGGTGCTGAACTGTCAAGAAGGCATGAAATGCTAATTATCGGAGAAAGCATACCTGCAGGTACAACAACAGCATATGGAGTATTGAAAGCATTAGGTTATGAAGCTAATGGAAAAGTTAGTGGAAGTATGCCACATAACCCTCATGACTTAAAGGAAAAAACAGTTGATGAAGGATTGAAAAATGCTGGAATCGTACCTGGAGAAGCTGATGCAATTCAAGCAATTGCCGCAGTAGGAGATCCAACAATACCAGCAATAGCCGGACTTGTATTAGGCTCTGATATTCCAATTATCTTAGCAGGCGGAACCCAAATGGCAGCTACTTGTGCAGTAATTAAATCCATTCAGCCAAATTTCGATTTTTCAAGAATCAATTTAGCAACAACAGTGTTTGTTGCTGCTGATGAGACTGCTGATTTGTTCGGAATTCTAAAACAGATTGATGATAACATTACCGTGAATGTTGTTGACCCTAGATTTGAAGATTCCGAGCATGAGGGATTGAAAAATTATCTGACAGGATTTGTAAAAGAAGGAGCTGGAGCCGGAGGGGCAATGTTTACAGCACTTGTTTTAGGAAGTTCTGTTGAAAAATTAAGAAAAAGAATAGAAAAAGTATGTAAATAGAGATTTACTCTCTATTTTTTTAAATTTTAAAATATGTGAGCGATTGAGCCCATAAACACTATTATACCAACCACCCAGCAATAATAAGCGAAGATGTCTAAACTCTTATTTTGAATTAAATCCAACATCCACTTAATTGCCATGTAACCTGCAATAATAGCTGCAATAAACCCTAAAAATACAGGTAAAAAGTTTACATCCATTGCAGAACCGATGTCTTTTAGCTGAAGAACAAATGCTCCAAGAATTGCAGGGATAGATAATATAAAACTGAATTTAGCTGCAAATTCCTTATCAAGACCTGCTGTTAGACCTGCAGCAATAGTGGTACCTGACCTTGAAAGCCCAGGCAATATTGCACATGCTTGACCTAAACCCATGAATAATGCTTCTTTTTTAGAAATATTGTGTAAATTTATATTTCCACTGTTCATTCTTTGGGATAAGTAAAGGATTGTACCGGTTACAAACAAAAAGAATGCTGGAACATAAAGAGCACCTGAAAATAAAGCATCAATGGAGTCCTCAAACAATACACCAACAATACCTACAGGAATGGTGGCTAAAATAACATACCATGCAAGCCTTTTATATGGGTCATCATAAAAACCTTGCCTGAATCTTCCTTGAAGAATATCGCCAATGCTTAACCACCAGGATTTGAGCATTTTAATAATATCCCAACGGAAGAACCATAAAACAGCAATCAAGGTTCCCAAATGAAGAAAAGTATCGAAAGCAAGAGAACTTTCAACACCCAATATATTTTGAATAAAGACTAAATGCGCTGAACTACTAACCGGTAAAAATTCAGTTAACCCCTGAACGATACCAATTATAATTCCTTGAATTATATTCATAGCCTACACCACTAGATATATGATAACCAACCGTATTTGTCCTCAACTTTAGCTTCTACAATATCGAAAAATGTGGATTGTAACTTTTCAGAAATTGGGCCTCTTCTACCAATTCCAATGGTTCTGTGATCAATTGAACGGATTGGGGTAACTTCAGCTGCAGTTCCGGTGAAGAATACTTCATCAGCTGCGTATAATCTTTCTCTTGAAATGATTTCCTCAACCACTTCATAGCCTAAGTCACGTGCAACAGTCATGATGGAGTCCCTTGTAATACCTTTAAGGTTTGATGAAGACATTGATGGGGTAAATAATTTGCCATTTTCAACCAAGAAAATGTTTTCTCCACTACCTTCAGAAACGTGTCCTTCATAATCAAGCATGATTGCTTCATCAAATCCATTGTCAATAGCTTCAAGTTTTGCTAATTGGGAGTTCATGTAGTTTGCACCACATTTTGCAAGAGCAGGGAAAGTGTCCGGTGCTGGTTTTCTCCATGAAGATACACCAATATCCACACCATTTGCCATTCCTTCTTCACCTAAGTAGGATCCCCATTCCCAAGCAGCAATAACTACATTAACAGGACAGCCTAACGGATTTACTCCTAATTCACCATATCCCCTAAATACGATAGGGCGTATGTAACATGCTCCTAAATCATTAACACGAAGGGTTTCTAAAATTGCTTCCTCAATTTCCTCTTGTGTAAATGGAATATCAATCTTATAAATTTTAGCGGAATCAAATAAACGTTGTACATGTTCCTTTAAACGAAATACAGCAACACCATTTTCGTTTTCATATGCACGAATACCTTCAAAAACACTAGTACCATAGTGAACAACGTGAGAAAGTACTGAAATATTTGCATCTTTCCATTCAACGAATTCTCCGTCCATCCAAACTTTAGTTTCCTTATCGTCCCAAGCCATTTTATCACTTCTTATAATTTTATATGATAATTGTTTATGTTTTTTATATATATTAAACTTACTTTGTTTAATTTTTTTTAAAAATGGAAAACTATATATAATAGAAAATTCATAATATTGTTTGTTGGTTCCGTGGTCTAGTGGTATGATACCTCCCTTACAAGGAGGGGATCACGAGTTCGAATCTCGTCGGAACCACTCCTAATTTTATTTTGAAATTTCTTGTTTTTAGTCGACTTTTTCGTTATTTAATTAGTGGATTATTACTTTATTCTTACGATATTTACCCATAACTTAGTCAATATTTTCTTAAAAAAATACTAAATTGTATACCTTTTTATTAAATAAAATATTATACTGAACAATTTTCATCAAAATAATTAGTATACTGATTAAAAATCCTAAATAATAAAATTTAAATAGTTTCTTAATTAAAATTATAACTATCGAAAAAGGAGACTTAATTATGGTAGTTAAAATTGCTATTATTAAAAGTGGTAATATTGGTACTTCACCAGTAATTGACCTATTGTTAGACGAAAGAGCAGACAGACCAAATATCGATGTAAGAACCTTTGGATCTGGAGCAAAAATGAACCCAGAACAAGTTGAAGACGTCGTACCTAAAATAGACGCTTTCGAACCTGACTTCGCAATCTTCATTAGCCCAAACCCAGGAGCACCTGGTCCAGCTAGAGCAAGAGAATTATTATCCGAAAAAGATGTTCCTGCTATCATCATCGGTGACGCACCTGGTAAAGGTAAAAAAGATGAAATGGA
>CAMNJW010000007.1 GCA_946541845.1 uncultured Methanobrevibacter sp. | reverse complement strand
GTATTGTTGTAATGCAAACTGAAGGATTTACAATTGAAAACAACAATTTCACTGGTGGATATTCTACTTTATTAGCAAATGATCCTACTGTAAACAAAGAACAAGGTTCTAAATCCTTAAACATTTACAGACAATCTTCTGGTGTGACTGTAAAAGGTAACAGATTCGTTGGACCTATTCTTGACGGTGTATCTATCGCACAAGGTAGTGGATCTAACTATGTGTTAGACAACTACTTTGAAGGTAACTGTTACTCCATCTACTTCGGTGGAGCTTCCACTGCAGGTTCTTTAATTTCCGGAAACACATTTGTAAACTGTGGTTTCTTTAAAGAAGGAGACATCGATTGGAAAGGTTTACCTGTAATCAGTATCCAAAAAGCATCTGATGACATTGCTATTACTGATAACACTTTCAAAGTTATCAACGGTAATGTTTTAATTGCAGCTGAAAAAGGTAACGAAGCACACGGTTTCCCAACTCCTATCGGTAACATTAACATTACTGGTAACACTGTAGATAAATACAGTGCTGACGTTGACGCAACTACTGTAACTTTATTCAACGTTTTAATTAGGGATGCTACTTCATTAAATGTTACTTCACCTCTTAACATTTCCGATAATGCTCTTGAAGATGGAGTAAAAGGTATTTCAATCAACTTCGATGGAAATGAAATTTTCTCAGCTAGTGAAGCATACTTAAATGAAACCTTAGATGCTGACCACGTATACAGTGCAGCTACTTTATACGATACTGTTTTAACTGCAGCTAACCTTAAAGTTTACGCAGGTAACAATGGTAAATTACAAGCTAAATTAGTAGATTCCAATGGTGTTCCATTAACTAATAAAGATGTTACTATTGTTATTGACGGTAAAATCAATGGTGTTAAAACCGATGCAAATGGTGTTGCTACATTATCAGTTAAATATGCAGCTGCAACCACCAAATATGCAACTATTGCATTCTTAGGTGAAGGTAACTTATACAGATCTTCAATTGCTACCGCTAAAATCACTGTAGTTAAAAAAGCTACTACATTAAAAGCAGCAAAAGTTAAAGTCACCGGTAAAGCTAAAAAAGCTATTAAAGTTAAAGTAACTTTAAAAACTGGTAAGACTGCAATCAAAGGTAAAAAAGTAACCATTAAAGTTAACGGTAAAACCTTCTCTGCTAAAACCAATGCTAAAGGTGTAGCTACTATCAGCGTAAAAGTTGCTAAAAAAGGAACTTTCAAAGCAACCTTCAAATTCGCTGGTGACAGTGCTTACAAAGCATCTTCATCCAAAACAGTTAAATTCACTATTAAAAAATAGATGAGCAATAATTTTATTGCTTATTTTTTCTTCTTTTTTTTAGCATTGTTTAACAATGTATAAATATTATTTTTAATATATCAATTATCATGTTATTCAATTAAATTTATAACGATAATTTTTAATCTGTTAAATATATGTTTTTTATTTAAAATTGGTCTGTTATTTATTTGAATATACTTAAAACATATTTATAGGTGGGGATATTATAGGAAAATTTAAATTTAATCTAATATTTCTATTAATATTAATTTTTTCGATGTTACTATTAACTACAGTATATGCTGAAGGCAATGTAACTGAAAATTCAACATTAGGTGATGACTTTAGTTCAATACAAAATTTGATTGATGAAGCTCAACCTGGCGATTCAATCCATCTTGAAAATAGAACATATGTCGGTAACGGTTCCAGGATCAGTGTTGATAAGGATATAAACATATATGGGGCCGATTCATCATCTACTATATTAGATGCAAAATCAAAATCAAATATTTTTGTAATTTCTGAAAATGTGCATGTCAATATTTGTGGAATTACATTTGCCAACGGAAAAACCACTGGTAATGGTGCTGCAATTGAAAGTCTGGGTATTTTAACAATCCATGATTCTAAATTCATTCATAATGATGCTGATTATGGTACCATAAGGGGATCAAAGGGATCTACTTTAACTGTTTATAATTCCGTTTTTGAAAACAATAGAGCGGAAGGTGGTGGAGCTGCAATTGATTCATTTTACGCTGACACTAAGGTAATAAACTGTACTTTCCTTAAAAATTATGGTTATGAAGGTGGAGCTATTTACAATAGGTTCAGTGACATTGAATTAATCAACTCAAAATTCATCAATAACACTGCCGAAAGAGGAGGCGGAATCTATAATAATAGGGGATATCTGCTGATTAGGAATTCCACTTTCAATGGCAACTCTGCTGAACATTTGGGAGGCGGTGTCAAAAGTTGGGGAATGTGTGACATTTATGACAGTGACATCCGCAACAATGTCGGACGTTATGGTGGTGGAGTTTATATTTCTGATTTTATCATGAATGTTGTTAATTGTGTCATCGAAAATAACACTGCTGAAGAGGGAGCCGGTTTAATATCTGATTCATTTTGTAGAAATCTGATAATTGAAGGTTCTGTGATAGCAAACAATCATGCTGATTTTGGAGGAGGTATTTCAAGTAGCTGCGGTAATCTGAGCGTAAGCAATTCTATTATTAAGAATAATGTGGCAAAAAGTGGTGGTGGTGGAATTACTTCAACATTGGGAATTCATGCGGGTCGTCAGTTTGTCTGCGATCTTAAAAATGTTTTTTTAATCAATAATTCAGCTGAATATGGTGGAGGATTAAATCTAGGAGCTGTAAAAGGTGAATTTTATAATGTTTCCCTGATTAATAACTCAGCAGTTGAAGGTGGTGCAGTCTACAATTCTGGAAACTTGAACTTCAACAAATTTACTATTGAGGCTAATTCTGCAAAAAACGGTGCAGCTATTTACAACAAAGGAACTTTAATATTGACTAATTCAAATATCCTTCTCAATAATGCAACTAATGGTGCTATTTATAATGTAAAGAATCTTATTTTGGATAAATCCAATTTAATTTTAAATAATGCAGTTAAGGGAGGGGCAATATTTAACAATGCCAATTTAAATGTAAGCGGTTCCAACTTAAATTCAAATCATGCTTCTGAAGGAGGAGTAATTTACAATAATGCAGTTACAAATATTAAGAATTCAGTCATAAACACCAATAATGCAGACAATTATGGTGGTGTTGTGTATAATGCTGGCAATTTAAGTGTGGACAACTCTAAATTCAATTCAAATGAGGCTTTCATGGCAGGTGTGATTTATAATGCAGGTATGTTTGTCAGGTTAAACAATGCCATATTCAATAATAATGAGGCTACTAGAGGTGCAGTTATTCAAACTAGTGCAGATTTAATCATTTTAAACTCCAAATTTGAAAATAATGTTGTAACTCATAGTTTGGGTGTAATTAATGTAGCTAATGGTAATGTCAATATCTCTAAATCCACATTCAACTCAAACACAGGATCAGATGAAGGTGGTGTAATATTTAATAATGGAGGAACTGTTCTGATTGATGAGTCAAAGTTCACATCAAATAGGGCATTGAGTTATGGTGGAGCTATTGATAATGCAGGTCAATTAACCATTATGAACTCTTTATTTGATAAAAATCAGGCATATGGTGCTGGAGCAATTGATAATGGCGGAAACTTAACTATCATTAAATCTAACTTCACAAATAATGTCGCAACAAAAAATGGTGGTGCTATTGACAATAATAATATTTTAAATATTGTAGGGTCAATCTTTGAAAATAATATTGCAGGTGGCGAAGGTGGTGCGATAATTGCAAGAAAAGACATGAATTTATCCTACTCCTCATTATTCGGCAATAAAGCATCTTCAGGCAGTGCGATTTATGTAAATAATCTTAATAGTAATATTACCACTAACTGGTGGGGATCAAATAACCCTAACTTTGATGAATTGGTCAATAGGAATGTTTCAGACTGGATTACAATCAATTTGAAAAATAAGAATTCCTTGATGCAATATGAAAAGGCCAGTTTTACCATTAGTTTCAAAATGGCGAGCAAAAATGCAGTTTCTGCATTGGATTCATTGCCTAATATCAAGATAACCTTGTCAAATATTGGGAATATTTATGCTAAAAATGGAATTATTTCAAAATCAGTTGTAATTCCTGCAAAAAGTTCCATAACTGCCAAAATAAACGGTCAAACTTTCAATTTTAAAACGGTTAAAAATCCGTCAAAAATCACTGGCAATAAGAATGTCGCTAAGGATTATAACGGCAAAGTAACATTTAAGGTTAGAGTTATAGGAAGCAATGGCAAGTATGTCGGCAAAAATGAAGTTGTTCTAATGAAAGTAGCTGGAAAAACCTATAAAGTTAAAACAAATGCTAAAGGATATGCATCAAAGACATTTAGCTTAACTCCAGGTAAATATAAAATCACAACTTTATATAAAGGATCTACAGTTAAAAATACCATAACAGTTAAAAAAGTCCTTAAAGCTAAAAGTAAAACTGTAAAAAAATCTAAAAAGATTAAATATTCTGCTACTTTAAAAACAAGCAAGGGTAAGGCAATCAAGGGTAAAAAAGTAACATTCAAAATTAAAGGCAAAACATACAGTGCCAAAACAAATAAAAAAGGTGTTGCTACTGTTAGCTTTAAGAATTTGAAAGTTGGTAAATATTCAGTTATAGTAAAATACTTGAAATCTCAAGTCAAGACAACTTTGAAAGTTAAAAAATAGATTATGAGGATAATATTTATCCTCATTTTTTGATTTTAATGTAAACTGTTTTTTTAGATGCTTTATAGGTTTTATCTCCTGCAAATTTAATAATTGCTTTAAATTTTCCTTTTTTTGAAATTTTCAGTTTAAAGGTTGCTTTTCCTTTAGAGTTGGTTTTTGCGGAATATGTTTTTCCTTTTACCCTAATTGTAACCTTTTTCTTTTTAAGAATTTTTTTTCCGGTTTTTAGTGTTATTGTGTATTTTTTAATCTTTGTTTTTAATTTGAATGTTTTGGTTTTCGCAGTTATTGCTGTTTTTTTCTTGGTTACTTTTTTAGTAACTGTTTTTACAACATTCTTGCTGGGAGTTGTTGGTTCCTGCTTTGCAACACTATTGAAATTTAAATTGATTAATGTTTTGTTGTTACATTCAATATAGAGCTCTATTTCATAGGATGAGGGATTATTGCTGAAGGTAATGTTTTCAAGCCTTACATTTTTATTGGTGATGTAGATGGAGTTTCCTTGTTCCGCATTATTGTAGTTAAATTCACTATTCAATACTGAAGTATTATAACTGTCAGTGGAAATTGCACCTGCTGTTCTGGTAGCAGAGTTTTCATTAAACTTGCAATTGTCTATAATACCATCTCCTTTGAAGCATATTGCTCCTGAGAATGCACCGGTATTTTTCAGGAAGGTTGAGTTTTCAACGGAAATTCCACCTTCACTTGTTATTGCTCCGCCATATCCGATTGCAATGTTTTCTTCAAAACTGCAGTTTTCAGCTGATCCTGTTGAGAAGAAATAAAGTCCACCTCCGTCGGATGCTGTATTTTTACTGAATCTTGAATTTGATATTTTTGTATCTTCACAGCAGAATACTCCTCCTCCGAGGTATTTTGCAAAGTTACTGTCAAATTCACAGTTGGTTATGGTACTTTTACTTTGTAGGTCAACAGATCCTCCGAAAAATGCGGAGTTGTTGGTAAATTTGGAATCAATGATTGTGGCAGATTTTTCAAAGTAAACAGCACCTCCAATTTTTGGAGATGCACAATTTTTAAAAGTAGATGCGAAAATCTGTCCATTTTGTCCAGACCAATATATTCCCCCTCCGTTTGAGTCTGAGTAACCATTTGTAATCACTAAATTTTTCAATGTCACATTATTTGATTTGATATTAAATATTCTAGCTTTATTGTTGGCATCTATCGTATGGCCCTGTCCATCAATTATTAAATTGTCAGTAGTGATGGTTATTCCATTGGAATATGAATCATCACTTTCAGAGTTAAATGCATAATCTTTTGTCAAGTTTAATATTTTTGTTTGTGTTGATGAATTAAGTTCATTATCTAGGCTTGAAAAATCATTTAATGTGGTTTTCAAAAGATTGTCCGTGTTATTATCTGAAATAGTTAATGTTATTTCTGTATCATTATTTTGTGTTGCATTTACGCAGGATACTGATATTAAAATCAATAAAATCAAGCTTAAAATCATTATTTTATTTTTAATTTTCAAATCCCCCTCAAAATGAGTATATTCTATATGTATTTTATTTCATTTCATTTAATTAAAATTTTTTAATTTTCTATATTATCATATAAATAAACCGAAATACATTAAATATATCGATAGTATAATTATTAATATTGATGTTTTTAAGTCAATTGTTATAAACGAAATTGTGGGGAAAAGATGAAAAATAAAAAAATTTTTATGATTTTATCATTCTTAATTGTTGCATTGCTGTGCATGAGTTCAGTTGTAGCTAGTGATGATTATAATGATAATTTAACATCAGATTCATCCAGTACTGAACTTGAAAGAGGGGATGTTTCTGATTTGAATGAATTAAGTGTTGCCAATGACGATTCAGTATTGTCTGCATCAAAAAATGTTGTCGTTGATGAAAACGGCGGAAATCATAACGAAATGAATGAGCATAGCATTAGGAATGCTATACAATCCGCAAATGCAGGTGACACCATAGTTGTCAATGGTGAAAATTATGCGCATGTTCATGTTACAATAGACAAAAAGGTAACTATCAAAAGTGAAGTGGGGACTGTCTTAAGTCCTTGTTCCAGTTCAGCTGATTCTGGTTATCACGGAATATTTTATTTGACTTCAAAAGCCAGCGGTACTGTAATTGAAGGTTTTAACTTCATTGGAGATGGCATGTTATATGGTAATGGAGACTATGGAATTCTCATTAAAGGAGCTTCCAATGTAATTATTAGAAACTGTACATTCTCTGATATGGGCAGTGCAGATGCTATAAGGCTTGAAAATGCAAATGGTGCAACAATTGATAATGTTACCATTTCAGATGCAGTTTGCGGTGTCAGAATTAAGGACTCCAGCAATGTTGTTGTTAAGAATTCAGATATTAAAAACAACAAGGTTGCCGCTGTTTCAGTTGAAGGATCAAGTAAAACTACAACAATCAAATTCAACAATCTCACAAATAACGGCGTAGGAGTTAACCTGACTTCATCTAATTATGTTTATGTTTTAAGCAACTACATCGCTTACAACACCCATGGTGTTTATGTCAACTGCAATGTAACTAGAATTGAGATTAAGGGTAACTTCTTTAACCAGAATAAGATGTATGAGATTTTAAATGATTACAGGGTTAGAAATCTGGTAAATTCAGCCAAAAGAATTGGATATCCTGATAGGGAAATCATCGATAACAATTACATGGTTGGTCTTGAAGGAGCACAGGAAGAAAGGCCAGTTTTCAGAAATACCTTTGAATATAGGGGTACAAATAAAGGAGACTATTCATATGATTCCGTTAATGATGTCTTCAAATATGTTGGCAACAACAAGGGAGATTACATATCAAACAAGGGAGCGGTTTTCCTAAGGTATGTCTTTGAAATAAATAAAAACGTTAACTGTCCGGTTATCTTCTTCAATTATGATAACGGTGTCCAGTGGTCCTTAAGCGGAAACTATGAACTTAAGCTTAGTGAAATCAAGCAGGTCAAGAAAGGAATCTATTCCATTTCAATCGTTGATGAGAATGGAAACATCGCAAAGGATTTAAGTTCTGTTCCTGTAACATTCTACCTTAACAAAGCCACTAAACATGTTAATCCTGATGAAGGAGATATCTACAAGACTGTCATGATGGTGAATGGAACCGCAACCGTAAGGTTCTATCAGGATGAATTTGCAGAAACCGGAAACATCGTAACTGCTGTTTTCCCAACCAACGGTGTTAACTTTGATGATAAGGTTTCCAAAACATTTGCCGTTGATGATGAAGCGATTCCGGGCATTCCGTCAAATACAACTTTGACAGTTTCAAATCTCAACACATATCCTAAGTCAAACCAGCAATTCACAGTTACCTTAAAGGATATTGCTGGCAATGCAGTTGTTGGAGAAACAGTAAAGGTTAAAATCGGATCTGCAACATACTCTCCTGTAACTGACGCTAACGGCCGTGCTGTAGTCAAAGTAAATATTGCAAAGGAAGGAACCTACACCGCAAGTGTTGTTTATGCTGGAGATGAAGTGGATTATGAAGGATGCAGTGCCCAAGCAAAAGTCGTTGTCAAAAAGACATCAACAAAAATGACTGCATCCAATTTGAACATGATTCCAAAAATGGCTGAATATTATTCCATAACCTTAAAGGATGCTTCAGGCAAGGCCCTTGCAAAGCAAAAAGTAACCTTCAAGGTCAACGGAAAGACCTACACCAAAACTACAAATAGCAAAGGTGTTGCAAAGGTCAAGCTAAAATTCTCCAAAAACAAGAAGGCCTACAAAATAACAATCAAATTTGCTGGTACAAACAAATATAAGGCAATTTCAAAAACAAAGAAAATAGTTGTTAAATATTCCTCAAAGACTGCAAAATTATCTGCACCTACTGTTACAATTCCTCCAAAAACATCCAAAACTTACACTGTGACCTTGAAAAATGCTAACGGCAAAGGAATTGCAAAACAGAAAGTTACTGTAAAAATCAATGGTAAGACTTACACCAAAAAGACAAATTCAAAAGGTCAGGTTAAAATTAAGGTCAAATTCACTGCATTGAAAAATTACAAGGTAACTGCAAGCTATAAGGGAAGCAAAATCTATAAGAAAGCTTCAGCTACAGGTAAGATTAAAGTTGCAAAAACAAAAACCAAGATTACAGCCCCTACAGTTTCATCTCTTCCAAAAGAGGCAAAAACTTACACTGTAACTTTAAAGACCAGTGCTGGCAAAGTATTGGCCAAACAAAAGGTAACCATTAAGCTAAACGGTAAGACTTACACCAAAACAACTAACGCAAAGGGTAAAGCAAGTTTATCATTCAAGTTATCTGATGAAAAGGCATACTCTGTGGTTGTCAATTATAAGGGAACTGCCGTTTATAAGGCATCAAAAGCCACAGGAAAAATCAAAGTTGCCAGATTAGGCACAGTCATTGAAAGCTACAACAGAACATTCTCAATCGACTCACAGAAAGATTATCAAGTTTCCCTAAAGGATACCTCCGGAAAGCCATTGGCTAACCAAACCTTAATCTATGTAATGAACGGAGGAATATACTCCAAATCAACTGATGAAAACGGTAAAATGAAAATAGCCTTGAATGATAGTGATGTCTCTTCATTTGATATAGTTATAAGCTATTCAGGAAATGACAAATATAAGGAAAGCTCAGCGACAAACAAAATCACTGTCCTAAATAAAACTGGCGTTGTATTTGTTGATGAGGACTTGCCAAATTCAGAAATTCAAAATATATTAGATTCTGCAATAGAAGGTTCAAATGTGGAATTTTTAGGAGATTACTACTTTGGCATTGCATTGGAAATCAATAAAGGATTAAACATTTACTCTAATGACAAAACAATTTTAAATGCTCCTTTAAACAATCCGACTATAAAAATTCTATCAAATGACGTTAATATTACAAATTTTGTCATTTGTGGAAATTCAAGCGATGCTGTAGATATTATAAATTCTAAAAATGTTGTATTATTTAATAATTCTATCATGAACCATTTGGATGAGTCAAAAATTGAAAGCTATGTTGACGGAACAGTAAACATGCCGGGATATGGCATAAACATTTCCAATGCATCAAATGTTAAACTAGTGGAAAATTACATTTCATTATTTGAAAGCGGAATTTTTGCTCAATATTCAAACGATTTGATATTTGATAACAACACATTAAGGGAAAACAACTATGGTATCAAATATGGATTTGGAGTTGCAAACACCAAGATAATCAACAATGAAATTTCAGACCAGACTGGACTGTTCATCATGACTGTTCCAGAAGGTCCAACAGGTTACGGAATATTCCTAAACAATTCTGCTGTTAATGTAACAATTAACCATAACCACATTGCACATAACCACTTGGGAATTTCCCTTGATGCAAATTACTCAACAGGAATTGTAATAACCCAAAATACAATAACTGACAATATTTTGGAGGGCATGAGGTTTAATGCGGGATATGACTTGGCTGAAAATGCCGTTGAACCTGTAGTCACAGACAATGCAGTATACAGAAATGCGGTAGGTCCAAGTATGATGATTTTAGGTGAAATGAGTGCAAATCCGGAAGGAATCTATGGTCCAGGACAATGGAACGAATCCTTAAGGCTCAAATTGGATCCGAACTGGTACGGTACAAACAATCTTGTGACATGGGACATTGACACAGGTGTCGTAGGTTATGGAACAATGTGTCCTAGAATCAGTACAACCGCAATCAAGTTTGACGGTCTTGTATATAATTCTCCGGGTAGTTACAGCATTGTATTTTATAAAAATGGGGAAGTTGCATCTAACCTTCCTGAATTTGACATGTTTGCAACATTAAACAGGGGAACCGCTAATGAAATTGAAGTAAACTTTAATGTTGTGAATGGCGTAGGATCATTCAAGTTCGATGCTGCAAATTACAATGCGGAAAATAATGTCATCGAAATATCCGTTGGTTCACTGCTTGATTCAACATACAGAACATTTAAAATCACTTCAACATATGAAGTTCCTGAAAGTGAAATTCCAGCTTAAATAAATATGTTTAATACATATTTATTCTTTTTTTATTTTTTCATATACACTACTTGAAGAGTAATGTTCAATTTTTAAAATAAGTCTTTTTAAAATAATTAAATCTATTTTTAAGTTGATGTTTCTTATGATTACTATCGAAATAATTAATCAGATTTTTAATTTAATCAACTTTAAATCCGCACTCGCAACAAGCTCTGGTTTGGAATTTTATGACTCCGCCACATTGTGGGCATAGCCATCTTTCACGATCCTGCATCATCATCCTGCCGATTCCTGTGGTTTTGATTCTTTTGGCTGAACTTAATGTGTCCAGACCATGCCTTTTGATGTATTTTTTTGAATGCTTTTTCATTAATGGGCATGGAAACTCGCTGCAGCGTCCGCAATAGCTGAAATTTTTTGAATTAAAGCAGTTTTTTATTTTGCACTTCAAACTTGCTTTGCTTTTGCCATCATTACTAATCAAACAGCCTGCACACGGATTTTGATATTTTTCACAGCTAATACAATTTATTCCACATGGTGCAAGTAATTTTGGGTTTAATTCTTCTGGCATCTTCATACTTTTCACTCCTCAAAATTATTTTTGTAGAATGTTTTATAAAACTTTTTTTTTTAAAAATTGATTTTATTTAAAAAAATTGTTTTAATGCAGTTAAATTGCTTTATTTTGATACTAGATGATTTATATGCTCTTAAATTAGATGTATTCTTATGAATTTGAGAAATATTAGATATATGATATTATTAATCATGCATTTTTTATCTTCCATGTTATCTTTAAAAAGTGTTAGGAAATGTCTAGATGACCAATATGGTGGTCTAGTCTTGTCATTTGATAAAATATTCATTGAAGATAAAGATTGGATAAAATATAATTCATTAAATGTGAATAATTCTTTAAAATCTATTGATTTTGATGATTTGCCCAATGATTTTTGTGATGCTGCATGCAGGTTGGTTGATGAATTTAGAAGAAAAACAGTAGATGAGAAAGTTGAATGGATGATGTATTTTGATTATGAAACTGGTGAGGTGTTGTATTGTTGGAGTGGTGAAAAAAATCGGTCTGGAGGAAACTTCAATAAAGTTTATTTAATGGGAAGAAAAGTAGCTTCGATTCATTCCCATCCCAAAGGATGCTATTCTTTTCCATCTCCAGATAATTTTGACATATTGGAAAATGACTTCGAAGACTATGAATTAATCACTTCAGAACGTGCATTTTGGTTAATTGAATTTAAGGGGAATGTTGATGAATCCTCAAGAAGATTTTTTCAATATAATCTTGGAAAAAGTATTTCTGAAGTCATGTTGATTATTAAATTAACATGTAATGTAATTGAAATTGATGAAAAAACGGAAGAAGTAATAAGTAATTATTTATTAAATGGTATTGATAAAAAGATGAATGATATTGCTTTGCATTTAACCAAAAAGGAGTTGATTTAAATGGTTAATGAAGGAGAATATGTTATTCCAGTATACAAATGTGGGGGCATTCCAATGTATCCTGCGGAGTACAGTTATGAGGGGCAACCTCCAATAGGATATACTGAAGATGATGAAAAAAACAGAAAGGAACACCTTTGTAAATTTCTAAATGAAATTGGAATCGTATTGATTGACATTGAAAGATAAATTTCAACGATACTTTTATAAATAAATAAAATAAAATATTTAATTACTGTTATTTTATAGCAGTGATAAATTACTTTTTTTGGGATAAGTTCCCATATGGATGTGGCCTTCGTGGCTGAACAAAAAGGTGTTATTTATGTATAAATATATTAGAGACGCATGGAAAAACCCAGATGAGTCCTACGTACGTGAACTCATGTGGCAAAGAGCTCCTAAATGGAGTAAACAAGGAGCAGTTCAAAGAATTGACAGACCTACCAGGCTCGACAGAGCTAGAAGTTTAGGTTACAGAGCTAAAAAAGGTTTTATTGTAGTAAGAGCCAGAGTAAGACGTGGTGGAAGAAGGAAAACCCGTCACTTCAACGGTCGTAAACCTAAAAGAATGGGTGTAAACAAAATCACCCAAGCTAAATCAATTCAAAGAATTGCTGAAGAACGTGTAGCTAAAAAATACCCTAACTTGGAAGTTTTAAACTCTTACTGGGTATGGTCTACAGGAAAACATAAATATTACGAAGTAATTTTAGTAGATCCACAAAGTCCTTCTATCATTAACGATAAAAAAATCAATTGGATTTGCTCCAAAAAACACACTAACAGAGCTCTCAGAGGCTTAACCAGTGCTGGTAACAAAGGACGTGGAATCAAATCTAAAGGAAAAGGCTCAGAACAAGCTAGAAGAAGAAAATTATAAATTTTCTTCATTCCTTTTTTTGATTAAAATGATTCATAATATTAAGTTCAGAGCTTTCGTTTATGAAAATGAGAGCATAGATGAGATTACTCAGGCTATTTTAAATTTACTTCCCGAAGCCGAAATCGAGGCTGAAGAGGCTGAAGGATTACTTGAAGATAAAATAATAATTTTATCTGGTGTCGTATCAAAGAAAAGATACACAAAGACTTTTTTTAATACACTCCTTGAATGGACAGATTTAGACAAATTAAATGCAGATTTAGAGCGTAAGATGGATGAAAAGGGTAACTGGTTTTTAAGATTTGATAAAGCTGACGCTCTAGATGAAAAATGGACAATTCTTGATAAAGGGGATGCAATTCACCTTAAAGTTAAGATTGCTGCTTTTCCTGCAAAAAAACAGATTGCAGTTGACAAGGTTCGTCAAGCTATTCTTGAAAAAAATTAAGTTAACTTTATTTTAGGTATTTTCCAATATATCCATAAGGTGAAAATAATGGAGAGGAAAAGCTATTATTTAATAATTTTATTAGTTGCATTGGTTGTATGTGCTGGAGTGTTTTTTTACCAATTCAACAATGATGTTGCTACCGTCATGATTATTAATGAAACTGAAGTTCCCGAAAACGGATCATTTGCAGGTATATTGATGGACGCTTACAGTTATGGTGTTGCAAACCAGACAGTTTCCTATCAGACTCCAAATCATGAGACTGTTAATGTAACAACCGATGAAAATGGGGAATTCAAAATTCTTAACGTGGAATCCGGTTCTGGTGATGTTAATTGTTATAGTGATTTCACATTTGCAGGCAATGGCAAGTATCAGGGTTGTACATATGAGGGGAATGTTTCAGTAACCAAATAACATTCCTATTCAACTTCTATATCTATGAAAACATATTCTCCTATTGCAGTCACATCTTTAAATTCAACTATGATTTTTCCCTGGCTGCGAACATTCTTTTTCAAATCAATTAACACGCTATTGATTTTACCGGTTTCGGTATTCAAATCCATGTCTTCTATTTTACCGATTTTTTCAGCTCTTTTGTCAATTACATTTTTCCCAATTATGCTTTTGATGTTCATTTTATCACTAAAAGGATTTCGATTTAAGTTATAACTATTATTTTCTTGTGTTTCAACAGGTTATATAATTTAATGTCACAAACATTTTATTAATGCGATTGTATTGCAAATAATCGAAGTTTGTTAATGTTACAAATCATATTATGTCGTTTAATCAGTTCTTAAATCAAAGTTTTTCAAAATTAGAAAGGGTGTCCGACGGGAATTGCACCGCAACAACAAGGTTAAAATCCAAGTGTTCTGCCAGACCGAGCTACTGGTCCCATTGAAAACGTTCTTTACAAAAATTTTATACAAATGTTATATCATTTGATATCGTAAACTATTTTGTTTTTTTCAAAAAAATAATGGAGTAGTCCTATCCGGAGTCGAACCGGAGTCACAAGTTCCAGAGACTCGCATGATTGCCATTACACCATAGGACTATTAATTGCATTAAATTAGAATCCGATTTATTAAAATCATAAATTTAGAATTCTATTAATTTGTATATTAGTTCATAGATATAAAATTTTTCTATTGTTTATATGAATTCATGAGGTTGGTTTACTTGTATTTCTACATCTATTCTTTAGAGTTCATAAATGTTAAGTAATAGCATATGATGTCTATTTAGCATTAACGGTTGGGTTCCATTATAGAAATTGTAGTTGTAATTACTAGTTTGGATAGCTATTTATATATAATTTAAAAATTAAACTATTAATTAATTATAATTTGGAGAGAGTTATATGAAAGGCGATGTATATTACGGAAAAGGTATAAGGGAGCTAAAAGATAGTCATCCTGACTTATTTGATTTAGTATCCAACATTAACGAGACTGTGTGGGACGGTAAAGTTTTAGATTACAAAACTCAAAAGTTAATAGCTATTGGTATCACAGCTTCCCGTGCAGATCCAAGAGCTACCAAAAAACAGATAAGAAGTGCAATTGAAGTATTGGGCATTACCAAAGAGGAAATTGTTGATGTTTTAAGAGTTGTCTTATTAACTTCCGGTATGCCTGCATTTTCCAAATCACTTCAAATTTTAAATAGCGTTACAGAAGCTATTGAAGAAGAAAGAGAAGATAAAGCTTAAAATCTCTTATTAGGATTTGAAAGCTTATTTTTCATTTGTTTTTAATTCGAACAAATAATATTGAAAGTTAGGACATGACCTAACTTCACATTTCTATTTTTTTAAATATTAACAATCTATTTTTGACTTATCTGAGGCTATGTTGATTATATTGCGATTATTACATATATCATCTCTAATATGCAAAATCCGATAAAGCATAACATTCCCGGATTAATGATTATTGTCTTCAGAGGTTTTTCTAAGTTTATTTTTGGAACATATTCTTCTAAATTAGCTTGTTTGTATTTGCTGAGCCCAATCAATCCGAATAAAAGCATTGCAAGTAATATTAATACATAAATCAATACGATACCTATGTCAAAAGGTGTGGGAGTGTTTTGAACTATTGCATTTGCACTTTCAATGACAAACAGGCTGACAACAGAACCCATTAGGTTAACTGACAGGTGTAAGATGATTGTGTAAATGATTTTTCCTGTTTTGATGTAGACATATGCAAAAAATCCTCCCATCAGGAATGCATAAAAGAACTGATTAACATTGCCGTGCATGAACCCGAACAGTAGTGCTGATACTATTATTGAAACCTTTGCACCATATTTGATGGTTCTGTCGATCAATAACTTTCTGAAAAATATTTCTTCAAAAATTGGTCCTATGATACTTATTATTATAAGGTTTAGCCAAATGTCAGTATTGTTGATTAATGTTTGAACGGGATTTGCGATGTCTGACTGGATCACGTTTCCTATTGCGGCTGTTATTGCAAGCCCAATGAGGTTTCCAATCCACATTAATGTGAATGTAATGCAGAGATATAGAAGGAACGTTTTGATGTTCAGGGATTTCTGTTCAAGCTTTTCAGAGTCCAATTTATTCATTAGCCAAAATAAGAGTGGAAATGGCAATATGTAATTGCAGATTGCACTTGTTATTGTTTTAACATTAAAATCATTTAATAAATTGATGTCTATGATTCCAAGAAGATTTAATATCACAAATTGGATTGCTATTGTCGCAATTGCATATATTAAGTAATTAAACCCGATTCTTGAGAAGAATTTTTCATTTATGTTCAATTTTTCACCAGTTTCTTTTTTTAACAATATTTCTATGTTAATATTATTTAATCTTATCTTTAAAAATTTAGGTGTGCCAAAATATTTATATTGTACTATTAATAAAATAATAATTAACAAATAGTTAGAGGGGTTGTATTTGAGGCATAGGCATGGCGGTTCATCAATTGGACTTGAAATTGGTAAATTTGTTTTTTCAGAATTATTGGCTAGTAAGCATAAGGCTCGCTGGCGTGTAGGTGTGGACATTAAAAAATGTAATTTGTGTGGCAAATGTGAATTTGCATGTCATGCAAATGCGATAACCGTAAGTCGCCATAATCAAACTTGGACTTTGAACAATAGGCGATGTACACAATGTCTGAGATGTGTGATGATTTGTCCAACTCGCTGTTTAACACAGGTTCGCCTATAATTTAACATTTTAAAATTTTTTTCCTTAATTATTTCATATTGTTTTTAAGATTTTTTTTAAGTTTTATCAAATTCTTTTTTTTTAGGTTTGACTAAACTGTTCAGTATTTTATATACATTTTTAGGACTGTCTAAACTTTTTTACATCTTTTTTAGGCATGACTGAACATTAAATCAATTAATTTAAATATAAGAAACTAGTTATATTTTATTTGTATAATCAAAACTTATACCAATAGAGGTTTTAAATTTTGTCCGTCACTTCATGTTTTTTTTACATGATTTTACCTCAAGTACACACACCTTTGACTGGCTTAATTTATTACCTTTATTTGTTATGCTATTTTTTCTGATTTTTTTGATATCCTAAATTTTATTTTGATGTACGTAAATTATTTTTTAGTTTAACTAAATAAAAATTCTTTGTTTGGCCTAAAAAAGCTTTAAAAAACGAATACTTTAAATATAAGGAATTAGTTAATAGTATATGTCAGATGGCTTATGTAAATCAATGATTGTTTTTAGGTTTGCATAAGTTTTGAGATCAGGTTCAAATATCTTCTATGCTGAGCGGGAGAATGTTTTGTTTCCAGTGATAAAAACTTGAATTTTAGGTTTACCTAAAATTTAAATATATCAAAAAAGATAAATTAGTATCGTTGAAGTATTATTATTGACTTCACGATTAGTTTAAATAATTAAAAGGATGGTATTGAAATGAAACGTGAAGATATTGTTAACACTTGTGTAGAACATAAACATGCATTAATTTTTGCAGCAGGTATTGCAACTGCTCTTGTAGGTAAAAAAATATTAGAATCCAAAACAGTTAAAGATGCTGCAACCAAAGGTATGGCCCAAGTCATGTCTGCTAAAAAAGACGCTGAAGAATGCTTCCAAGACATGAAAGAAAATGCTGAAGACATTGTTGTCGATGCTCATGAAGAAGACAAAAAAGAGATTTACATCGAAGCAAAAGAATAAATTGATTTTTTCTATTATTTAAGGTCATAATATGAAATATAAAGTAATGCATGATAATGGACCACGTTTAAGGGTCCGCGCTGGCCAATGGGCTTTCACTAAAGAAGAAGGATATGGCCTCGCTTCATTACTTTTAGAACAAGATTTTATTCATGATGTTTATACATCCCACAGAAACGGTAGTATATTGATATACTATGATGGGGAAGTTGAAAGCAAACGAAAGATTTTTTCAATTTTAAATGGCATCACACTTGATGATCTTTTTGAAGCTGAACCGACACAAACTCAAGTTTCAAAAGAGATAACAGATGACTTTTATTTAAAATTGGCAAAAATGATTGGTTACAGGTTACTTGGAAGATGGTTCTTACCATTACGTATTAAAAATATTTTGACTGTATATCGTTCTGTCAAATATATTTTGGGAGGATTGGATAGTTTAACTGACTTCCGTGTTGATGTGGCTTTATTGGATGGTGCTGCAGTTGCTGGTGCTTTAATGCAAAGACAATTTGCTCCGGCAAGTTCTATGATGTTCCTGTTATCCATTTCTGATGCACTTGAAGACTATACTGTACAAAAAGCTAAAAGTACATTGAAAGATAGTTTAGCTTTAAATATTGATACAGTATGGCTTGTTGATGAAGATGGCGAAGAAAAACAAGTTTCTGCTTTAGACATCGAAAAAGGAGATAAAATCAAAGTTCACATGGGTGATGTAATACCTGTGGATGGTAAAGTAGTTGACGGCGAAGCTATGGTCAATGAGGCTTCCATGACTGGAGAGCCATTAGCTGTACATAAATCAGAGGGTAAAACAGTTCATGCGGGTACTGTTATTGAAGAAGGAAATGTCATTGTTGAAGTTTACTCAATGAACAAAGAGACCAGATTGAACAAGATTATTGATTTGATTGAAAACTCAGAAGATCTTAAGGCTGAAACTCAAAGTAAAGCTGAAAAATTAGCAGATTCAATAGTTCCATACAGTTTCCTTGCAACAGCTTTAACCTATTTACTTACTAGGAATGCATCCAAGGCATTATCTGTATTGATGGTTGATTTCTCATGTGCAATCAAGTTAACCACTCCATTATCTGTAATTTCTGCAATGCGTGAAGCATCTGATAACAGAATGATGGTTAAAGGAGGTAAATTCCTTGAAGCTTATGCAAATGCTGATACAATTGTATTTGATAAGACCGGAACCTTGACCAATGCAACCCCTAAGGTTGTTGAAGTCATTCCGATGTCCAGAAGATACAAACGTGATGAAATCTTAAGGATGGCAGCATGTATAGAGGAACACTTTGCACACAGTATCGCTACAGCTATTGTAAAACAAGCTGAAGAAGAAGGCCTTAAACATGAGGAAGACCACAGTGAAGTTGAATACATTGTAGCTCATGGTATTGTCACTGAATATGATGGTAAACGTGCTGTTATTGGTTCAAGACACTTCCTGTTCGATGATGAAAAGGTTAAATTAACCAAAGCTCAAGAGAAGAAAGTTGAAAAAGAAGCAGCTGAACATTCCGTTGTCTACTTGGCTATTGATGGAAAACTTGAAGGTCTTATATGTATTGATGATCCTGTACGTGAAGAAGCGAAATATGTCATTGAAGAACTTAAATCATTAGGTATTGAAAATGTCATAATGCTTACTGGTGACAGTGAAAGCGGTGCTAAGGCAGGTGCTAAGGCATTGGGCATCACAGAATATAGATCACAAGTGCTTCCAGAAGATAAATCAAGAATTGTTGAAGAACTTAAGGCTGACGGAAAGACTGTCATTATGGTTGGAGACGGTATCAATGATTCACCTGCTCTTGCGGCAGCAGATGTATCTGTTTCAATGAAACATTCATCTGATATTGCTCGTGAAGTGGCAGACATATCCTTGTTATCCGATGATTTATATGATCTTGTAACACTTAGAAAACTAAGTGTTGGAATGCTCGATAAAATCAATTCCAACTACAGAAATATTGTAGCAGTAAACGGTACCCTTTTGGTTTTAGGTGTAATGGGTGTCATTCCACCGACAACATCTTCATTGGTACATAACTTATCTACAATGTTATTTGGTGCAATGAGTACTAAATCTGTTTTAAAAGATAGAGATTTCACAAATGATATTGAAGTAGAAGCTATTGAAGTAGCTGATGCTTCATAATTTTTTTCTTTTTTTCAATTATATTTTAAAGTTTTTATACTATTAAATTAATAATTACTATTGTATAAAAATTTTGTCAAGTGATTTAATGTATAAGAATTATAGAAAAATATTGATTTCATTAATTTTACCAATTGTTATAATTATTTTTTGGTATTTAATTACTGAAGGATTACATTTAGTAAATCCGTATATTTTACCTGGCCCAATTGAAGTTTGCACTTCTGCTTGGGATTTAATAGTATCCGGAAAACTTTTAAGAAATACTATTGATTCATTATTTAAGGTATTTGGTGGTTTGATTCTTGCGGCTGTTGTTGCAATACCATTAGGTGTTTTGCTTGGATGGTATAAAACATTGGAAGATTTATGCAGCTTTGTAATAAGTATTCTAAGGCCAATTCCACCTATTGCATGGATTCCATTTTCTATTTTATGGTTTGGTATCGGAACCGTTCCTGCAATATTCATTATCTTTATGGGTTGTGTTTTCCCGATTCTAGTTTATACAATTGATGGGGTTAAAAGAACAGATAAGGTATTGATTGAGTCTGCTCAAACTTTAGGTGCCAGTGATAGGAATGTTCTCACCCGTGTTGTTTTACCGTCAGTTTTCCCAAATATTGTATCCGGACTTAAAGTGGGTGTAGGTATCGCTTTAATGTGTACCATTTCTGCAGAGATGATTGGTTCAAGCTCTGGTTTAGGATATATGATCTTACAGGCTACCAGTCGTTTTGATCCAGGTACAACTGTTGTCGGTATGATTGTAATTGGTTTAATTGGTTTAATTTTAGATTATGTTTTCGGATTGGCCGAAAAAAGAATATTCTGGTAGGTGTAGTAGATGGCAATTGAAATTAAAAATATTAATAAATCTTTTGAGGGTAAAAAGAAAAATTTATCAGTATTAAAGGATATTAATTTAAAAATTGAGGATGGAGAATTGGTTTGTCTTCTAGGTCCATCCGGATGTGGAAAAACCACTCTCTTAAGATTAATTGCAGGTTTGGATCAACCTACCTCCGGTGAAATTATTGCAAATGGGGAAGTTGTCAAAAAACCGTCCGGAGACAGGGCAGTTATTTTCCAACAATATTCATTGTTCCCATGGTTGACTGTGCTTCAGAATGTTACTTTTGGTTTGGAGATGACAAAAAAAGGTTCAAAAGAAGAAAACATCGCTGCCGCAGAAAGATATCTCACAAGTGTTGGATTAATTGACTTTAAAGATAGCTATCCTCATGAACTTTCAGGTGGTATGAAACAAAGGGTTGCAATTATCAGGTCCCTGCTTAATCATTCACCAATCTTACTTATGGATGAACCGTTTTCTGCATTGGATATGCAAAATAGGCATAACCTTCAAGAGCAGTTGATTGGAGTTTGGAAAAGATTTGAAAATACAATTGTTTTTGTTACTCACGATGTTGATGAGGCAGTTTATCTCGCAGATAAAATTGTAATACTTGACAAAAATCCTGGAAGAATCAACAGAATTGTCGAAGTAGATATTGAAAGGCCAAGAAAAAGAGATTCAAAAGAGTTCATTGCTCTTCAGGAATCCATTGTTGACGAATTAGATATGGGAGAATAATAGCTTATAATTTAGCTATTAATGTTCCATAATTTCCATTTTTTATACCTTCGTACACGTAGTCCAAAGATTTTAAAATAGAATTTTCCAATTCATTTCCTTTTGCAAGATAAGCTACAATGGCGGAGGACAAATTACAACCTGTACCATGCAGGTTTTCTGTTTTTATTAATTCTTGTTTTTTTATGGTGATGTTGTTGTCAATATTGATTGTATTGATGCCATCCAGGTGACCTCCAGTTATGATATTATCACATTTTATCTTTTTAGAGGCCTTTATCGCATCTTCTTTTGTTTTAATTTCAAAATTGGTTAATTTTTCTGCTTCTGCAATATTTGGTGTTGTAAGGATAGCTTTTGGAAGCAGATATTTGTTCAAGGCTATTGCAATGTCTTCTTTTGTCAGGTCTCCTCCTGAAGTTGCAACCATAACTGGGTCAACCACTGCTTTTAAATCATATTCCTTAATTTTTTTAGAAACCAATTTGATTATATCAGGGGAATACAGCATTCCAGTTTTTATAAATTCGATTTCATATGAATCCAAAACGGAATCGATTTCCTCTTCGATGTATTCTGGAGAAATCGGTTGTGTTGAAAAGAATTTAAATGGATTTTGAGCAGTAAGTGCAGTTACAATCCCACATCCATAAACTCCAATGGCCTGAAATGTCTTTAAATCAGCAAAGACTCCCGCACCTCCTGAAGGATCAACTCCTGCAATGGACATTACAATCATCTAATCATTCCTTGTTACTTTTAGCCTTTCACTTCCACGGAAAGACTCGACATTCACTTTAAGTTCCTTTAGGTATTTTCTGGTGTGGGTTTTCTCACCGTGAATCATGATTTCACCTAAATCTTCTGCAGTGTTGACGTCAAGTGCCATGAATAGTGAATCGTGTACTTGAGGATTCAATTTTTTCCTTTCAGCTGCTTTAACATGCTCTTTATAACTGAAACCTTCAAATTTGGTATGTATTCCCATTGGTTTCATTATTATCATATTGGTTCCACCGCCTTTTGATGGAACAATGATGAAATCTAATGTTTTTGACGCTTCAATTAACATTGCAATATTTGTTTTACCGATTAAAGGAACGTCAGATGGAACGATAATGATTTTTTTAGCTTTCCCTTTACAGTATTTCATTGCCTGGGTCAATGCTTTGTTTAAATTGGAATCCTCATTTTCCAAAATGGTTTCCAGATTAAGGCTTTCGGCGTATCTTAATACATCTTCATCCCTGCTGATGATGAATATTTTATCAACATATTTTTTTAGGGTATCAGTAACGTCTTGAAGCATTACTTTTAATAGTTTTTCTCTTTCTTTTTCAGATAAAAAGGGAGATAAACGAGTTTTAGCATTTTTGAATTTACTCACGGGAATTATTGCATATATGTCGTCCATTAAAATCACTTAGTATGTTTTAGCTATCAATGCAATGTATTTAGCGTCATTGTCACTTGCTATGCATTTGCCTTCAGACACTTCTTCCTGGATACCTAGGATATCATAACCTGTTTTTTCTTCGATTTCTTTTCCGATTGTTTCATCGCCGCACCAGTAGAATTTAACGACATTGCCTGCTTCAACAAGTTCAGGAATTTCATCAAGGTCTTCAGTGAATTTGACATGTTCCTCTTGGAAATTCCAAGCTGAGGATGAAAGGTTTTCGGTTGTTTTATCCAATAACTCAATTACTGAATCTGCGAGATTATCATCTAAAGGAAGTTCAATTTTTTCTTCAACATCTCTTTGCATGGCTATTGTGATGTTGTTTTCAAGGTCTCTTGGACCTAATTCGAGTTTAATAGGGGTTCCTTTCAATTCCCAATCATTGAATTTTTTACCTGGCCTGATGTCTCTGTCATCAAGTTGCACTCTCAAGCCTTTGGATTCTAATTGTTCCTTGATTTCATCACATTTAGCTAAAACTTCTTCTTTTCCTTTTTTGAATAGAATTGGAATAATGGTTACTTGATTTGGTGATACTTTTGGCGGTAATCTGAGACCTTTGTCATCCCCATGTATTCCAATGACTGTTGCAATAACTCTATCGGATAATCCTGCACAGGTTTGATAGACTAATTTGTGTTCTCCATCCTTATCTTCAAAGGTAATGTCGAATGTTTTTGCAAAAGTTTGGCCTAAATTGTGTATTGTACCAACCTGCAAGGTTTTTCCATTTGGCATGATTGCATCAAATGCCATGGTGTAGTCTGCGCCAGGAAACTTGTCCCATTCAGGTCTTTTGGAAATCAAATATGGAATTCCTAAATCGTCAAAGAACTCTTTATATATTTCAATGAAGTCTTGGATTTGCTCATCGGATTCCTCTTTGGTTGCGTGTGCAGTATGTGCTTCCTTAAATGTGGTTATTTCTCTTACACGAATTAAAGGCCTAGTATGTTTTGTTTCATATCTGAATGTATTTACAATCTGATAATATTTGATTGGTAAGTCAATATGTGTCCTGATCCATAATGCATACATAGGATAAATTGCGGTTTCACTGGTTGGCCTTAAGGCTAGTTGTTCATTCAATTCAGTCTGACCGCCTTTTGTAATCCAGTATACTTCATCTTCAAATCCTTTTACATGTATTCCTTCCTTTGCAAGTTCTGTTTCTGGAATGAGCATTGGGAATAGGACTTCTTCGTGGTCCTTATCTAATAATTTTTTAATAATTGCCATTGTGTGTTTCCTTATCTGAAAACCATATGGCATCCATATAGCCATTCCTTTAATAGGATATCTTGAATCAGTAATATTTGCTTGCTCTAAAATATCATGAAACCATTCGTCAAAATTTTCCACCATATCACCTAATAATTTTTTATAATATTAATTAATTTGTTCTTAATGACTATTAAATCTATTTAAAAGAAAGTTATTTATAATTACTAATGCAATATATAGGAATGTATAATTAAATTTTAGGAGATATTATGAGCAATAGGAAAATACAAATGCCTCGTGAAGTTTACATTGACCCTGGGGTTATTAAGGATACTGCGGAAATTTGCACATCCCTACATTTGGATAAGAAGATTTTAATTGTAACTGGGGAACATACTTATGATATAGGTGCTAAACCAGTAATTGAAAGCCTTGAAAAGGATAATATTGATTATGAGGTAATCAAAGTTAATAATGCATCTGAAGAATCAATTTCTGAAGTCGAAGAATTAATCACCGATGACACAACTGTTTTGGGTGTTGGCGGTGGTAAAGTCATTGATGTGGCTAAGTTATCCTCATTCAATCAGGGAGTCTATTTTGTTTCCATGCCTACAACCGCTTCACACGATGGTATTGTATCTCCTTTGGCATCAATAAAAAATCCTAATACATCCATATCCGTTACTGCCCACTCTCCAATTGCAGTTATTGCAGACTCAGAAATACTTGCACAATCCCCTTTCAGATTACTGGCAGCAGGTTGTGCAGATTTGATTTCAAACTTTACAGCGATTAAGGATTGGGAATTGGCACACAGGCTCAAAAATGAATCATTCAGTGAATCAGCGGCTGCATTATCAATAATGTCTGCCCATTTGATTACAGACAATATTGCGAACATCAAGCCAAATCTGGAACCTAGTGCCCGTATTGTTATGAAATCACTGTTCAGTGGAGGAATGGCAATCAGTATAGCGGGTTCATCAAGGCCGGCAAGCGGATCTGAGCATCTTTTCTCACATGCTCTGGATAAGATTCTGGATAAGCCTGCATTGCATGGGGAACAATGTGGTATAGGTACAATAATGATGATGTACCTTCATGGAGGCGATTGGAGGGCTATTCAAAATGCATTGAAGGCAGTTCAAGCCCCAACCACTGCTGCAGAAATTGGCGTTAGTGAAGATGAAATAATTGATGCTTTGGTAATGGCTCATGAAATCAGGCCTGAAAGATATACAATTTTAGGAGATAATGGAATTTCAAAAGACGCAGCTTATGAATTAGCTTACAAAACTGAGGTGATTTAATGATAACATTAATTGGAAAAGATTTAGCAAAAAAAGGTCAGGAATTTGTTTTTCTAGGACCTGCTGATGAATGTGAAAATTGCAGGTTTAAATCATCTTGTGTTGGCAACTTGGAAATCAATAGGAAATATGTTGTCACCGATGTAAGAGACAACGAACAGAAATGCCCTATTCATGATGAAGGTATTGTAATTCCTGTTGAAGTTGATAGAGCTAAAATTGACTTGTTAACAACTTCCAAAAATATTTTTGAAGGATCAACATTTACATATAATGCTCCTGATTGTGATGAAAAATGTGATTTCCATGATTTATGTTTCCCTGACGGATTAATGGAAAATGATAAGTGCATTGTTTTAAACAATGATGGAAAACATAAGGAAGAATGTAAAAAAGGTTATAAACTTAATAAACTTACTTTAGGATTTGTGATATAATGAAAAGCGCTAGCAGTAACAGTTCTAGTAAAAAAAATGCAGGTTATAAAGCTGCTGAATATGTAAAAGATGGTATGGTTTTAGGACTTGGAACAGGTTCAACAACTCATTTTTTCATAGAAAAAGTAGGTATGAGAATTAAAGAAGAGGGAATTAATGTTTTAGGAATTCCGACATCATTCCAATCATTATTAATTGCTAAAAAATGGAATATCCCAATTACCACTCTTGAAGAGCATGATATAGATTTATCTGTCGACGGTGCTGATGAAGTGGACTCCGAATTTAATTTGATTAAAGGAGGGGGTGCAGCACACACTAAGGAAAAAATTGTTGATTATGCTGCAAAAGAATTCATAGTCATTGTTGATGAATCCAAATGCGTAGAAGAATTGGGCAACTTCCCAGTACCTGTTGAAGTGTTGCCTGATGCATCCAGATTGGTCATGCAGGCTCTTGAAGATATGGGAGCAACTTGTGAAATCAGAATGGCTCAAAGAAAGGACGGTCCTGTAATAACTGACAACGGGAACTTTGTCATTGACGCAAAATTCGACAAGATTGAATCTCCAGCTCATTTGGAAATTGACTTAAACGCAATTCCAGGGGTTGTTGAAAACGGCATATTCTCTCAAATGGTTGATAAGGTCATTGTGGGTACAGAAGACGGAACCAAAGAATTATAGGTGATTTTATGCCAATCCCTCGTGGTGGCGGAATGCCATTATATGATTTAAAAGATTTGGGTTATAAAGTTGCAATTATATTTGGGGTTTTAATCGTAATCTATGGCGTTTTATGGTTGCTTGCTGAGTTAGGCGTAATTCCAGCTATTGCATTTGCAATATTTCCACAAATAGTTCTTATTCTAATTGGAATATTTATTATATATGTGGCTTTTGATCGTAAAAAGAAATATTACTAATTTTTTTAAAAAAGAAAAAATAAAAGAGATTTTTTTTAATCTCTTTATTTAATTGTTATTTTTGGTTTGACTGTTTTTGCATTGTAGTATTTACTGCCGGAAAATTTAACTACTGCAGTGTATTTGCCTTTTTTAGTTAATTTGGTGATTTTAAAGGTAGCTTTACCTTTAGCATTTGTAGTGGCCCTGTAGGTTTTTCCTTTAATTTTAAGGGTCACTTTTGCTTTTTTAAGGTATTTGCCTTTGTTTGTTTTTAAAGTAATAGTGTACTTTTTAGTTTTTGTTTTAGCTTTAAAGGTCTTTTTAGTGGCAGTTAATTTAGGGGTTGCTTTTTTAACCACAACATAAACTTTTACATTTTTTGCAGCTTTATATTTGTCATCTCCTGCAAATTTAAGGGTTGCAGTATATTTTTTTGGAGCCAAATTGGTTAATGAGAATGTGGCTTTTCCATTTTTGTCAGTGGTTGTGTAAAAAGTTTTAGAATTAATGGTGAGACTGACTTTTTTACCTGCTAAAACATTTTTATTTGCATCTTTTAAGGTAAATACTAATTTTTTAGCAACATTAAAAGTTTTAGTAACTTTGGATGCAGTAATTGCAGTTGCTATTTTTTCAAGATTGATTGTAGCTGAAGTGGTGGAACTTACAAAATTACTTTTGGCATTGTATGTGAATGTTGCTGTGTTTTTTCCATATCTTGCAGTAATATCAAATGATGCTACACCGTTTGAATCGGTTTTTGCAGTGTAGTTTACGCCGTTCAATGTTAAAAGGACATATTCATTGTATATTGCATTTCCATTACCATCTGTTAATGTAACTTCAATTGTGCCTTCTGTTGAATTAAATGTGATGTCTTCAGCAACAAGGACTGTGGTGGTATTGGTACTGTAAAGGCCGATTACATTTTCTGCATCTTGGAATTTATTGTCTGCTTGTGCAATAAATTCTCTAAATGTTGGTGGGAATGGGTAATACATAGCTGCTGGTGGATAATTGTTGGTTCCAATAGTTACGTTATAATATCCTCCGCCAAGTAAGAAGTATAATCTTCCCGCACCTATGGTGTTGTTAAATATTGATTCTTCTCCTGATCCGTATGCAGTAATTGCGCTGATTTTATAATTGTTTATAGTGTTTTCATAAACGGTGTGACCTTTGGAATGCATTAAGTAGATTCCTTCTTTTGCGCCGTTAATTATGTTGTTGTATATGATTACATTAGGTCCGGTTCCATGTCTTACATCAATACCGTGATTTACAGCGTTGGTAATTGTATTGCTCATGATTGTGGTATTTGCTGAACCGAAGTTCATGATACCTGTAGTGTATACATCGTGAATGGTGTTGTTGGCCACAAGTCCGTTAGGTGAACTTCTTAAAAAAATACCCCATGATGCACCAGTAATATCTAAGTTGACTACAGAGATTTTTTTGTTTTTCTCAACATGCAATCCAACAGTCTTATATTCTTCGGTATTGGTGGTTGCTTTTGTAGTATCATAACCAGGATATTGTGCAACAATATTTAAATCGCTTACAACTGCTCCAGTAGTGTTGACAATGTATAATACAGCATATTCTCCAATTGCATATCCTCCATCTTCGGTAGTTTTCCTAATTTTTTCAGGCACATTTGCAGAATTAACATTATTGTATCCAATTAAAGTAGCGTTATTTCCTATAATCTTAATGTTTTTATCCGCATAAATTGAAATGTCATTGAATACCGCATTTTCCTCAAATGATAATGTGTCACCATCAGCCATGGAGTCAATGATTCCTTGGATTTCACTTCCAGTCATTCCACTGGTTACAGTGTATGTGGTTCCGGTAGGATTTAAGATTGCAGCATAATCTGGATTAACTGCAACCGGTGTCGCAATGTCTGCTGCAGGTGTGTAAGAAATATCGCTTGAACTGCTGTCGGTGTAAGTTCCGATAATGTCAGTGGCTGATTGGTAAATGCTGTTAGCTTGTGCTACAAAGTAGACGAAAGTTGGTGGGAATGGTAAATTATCTAACTTGAATGTATTTTCTTCAATATTGATGTCATAGTATCCTCCACCGAGCAAAATACCAATTCTGGATTTTTGCAATGTGTTATTGGAAATGGTAATTTGTCCTGATCCATAACAGGTAATTGAACTTGTAGTACAATTAATAATTGTGTTCCCGGTTGCAGTATGTCCTTTTGAATGCATTAAGTAGATTCCTTCTTTGGATCCGACAACTTTGTTGTTTATAATTTGGACATTAGGTCCGGTTCCGTGTCTTGCATCAATTCCATGGTTTTTAGCATTAATCACTTCGTTGTTTGCAATAAGAGTTCTTGCGGATCCAAAGTTCATAATACCGATTGCTTCTTGATTTTTAATTGTATTGTCAGTTATAGTTCCATCTGCACAGGATTGTAAATAGATACCCCAATATCCTCCATCTATTGTTGACTTTTCAATAGTTAGGTTATTTGCTTGGGTAGCAAATACTGCTGCCTGTCCGTAAGCCGGATTTTGTCCGACAATGGTTAATCCTTTAATCACTACATTGGTTGTATTGACGATATACAATGTTGCATAGTTTCCTATTCCATATCCTCCAGATTGGGTTGGTGTAGTGATTTTATTTGGAGTAGTATTTACATTTGGATTTTCATATCCAATCAATTCCGCTCCGTTTCCGTTGATTGTAATGCTTTTGTCTACATATATACTTATATTGTTATATGTTCCTTCTTTGAAGTTTAAAGTATCTCCATCTTTCATATTATTGATGGTACTTTGGATAGTTTCACTATCTGCACCAGCATTAATATCATAGCTGGAAGATAACTTTGTATCTTCTGTACTTTGAATAATATCACTTACATCTGAGCTTTCTTGTAATTCCAATACATCATCTACAGTTGTAATGTCGGATGTATCTTCTGCAAATACAACTGATGAGCTTAAAATTATTGCGAAAACTAAAAATGTAGTTATAAACAAACTCTTTTTGTCCATAAAATCATCTTTTTAATTTTTTGTCGCAATTGCTTATAGCTTTTTCATCGATAAGCAATTATGTATATATTGTATTTTGAAATATTTAAACTAATTTTTTATAACATTGTTAATGCATATTAAATTGTGTAATAACAATTATTTTATCTTTTTAATTAATTTAAAAAAGTTTATATTAGTTAAATGTAAATATAATTAATATTAATCAATAATAAATTGATGTTACTTTGTAAGTTATTTTAGTTTATTTTGATTAAAAAGTAATTGAGGGTTTATATATGAATAAAAAGATAATTATTCTTTTTTTCATATGTTTAATTAGTTTATTGTTGGTTTTGCCTATAAATGCGACTGATATTAACAATAATAATTTGACTTCACATAGTGATTCATACCAAATTACGGATGAGATGTCCAACGATGATATTCAAATGATGTTCGATACTGCAAATGATGGAGATACATTTGAATTCAATTCAAAGGAATACAATAACATCTCTTTGGTAGTGGACAAAAAATTAAATATAGTTTCTAGCAGGAATAGTGTTGTTCATACTTCAGGAGCTGTGAACAGTAAGGCTGAAGACTTAGGAATAGACAAAACCTTCGGATTTTACTTTACAAGCAATAGTAGTGGAAGCATTTTATCTGGAATAACCATAATATCCACTTTAAGCGATTATGGTGTCATTGTTGACGGGTCAGACAATTCAAAGATTATCAATAATGTCATAACAGGTGGCAAAAAAGCAGGAATGTTGGTTAAAAATTCAGATAATGTGACTGTAAGCTTCAATTCCATTTCAAAATCAGCAGGTGACGGACTTCAATTGAAGGATGTTGGGTTCAGTTCAATAAAGAATAATACTATTTCCCATAATGGTCGTTCAGGAATCGAAACTTCCAATATAAACAACAATAGTATTTTCTACAATGACATTCATCACAATGTGCTGAATGGTATAACCTTGCAGAATAAATCTTCTGGAAATTTAATTAAGCATAATAATGCTTATGAAAATCTTAATGGGATTTTAATCAATTCGACATCAAGTTTTGATATTATAAATGCAAATTCATTCACTAGTAATCGTAGAAATCCATCAATTACGGAAACAGGTGGAGTCTATGAGACAGGAAATGGTATTTTATTTGGTTCTGCATTTAAAACATTAAGTGAAAAAGTCCCTGGAAGACTTGAGGTCAAATATAATGTTTTGGCACATAATGAAATGTATCAGGCCAAAAACAACCCTGAATTGCCAGTATTTAAATTGGGAGACAACTGGTTTGACTCAACTGATGATTCAAACACTTTTGTTTGTCCAATGCTACTTGCAGGAATAATGAAAATGGGAACAATATCTGTCAAAAATGGTATTGGTCTTCAGATGTATGATACAAAAGGGGAAGCCGTAAAAGAGTTCGGAACCTTTGATACAACTGTCAATGTTGATGGAAATCGGTATACAGCAAAATTTGTAAATGGCAGAGCTACTGTTGAAGCGAACTTGGATCCAGATAAGGAATATGATATTGAAGTGATGGTTGGTGGCCAACCTGTAAAATATAGGTACAAATCTGCATCTGGGGAAAAAGATGACAATTCAGACTCCCAAACATCAGATAATCAAGATGGTAGAAAAGGAATGTCTGGTTCAAGCGATTATCCATTAGCTGAATCCTCACAAGGGGGCACAGCTAAAGGTAACGGTAACCTACAAAATGGAACTTCAAACAGTGCCCATTTTGCTAATTCAGATAAATCTGGAGTTTATGGAACAAACGCTTCTGGGACTTTTCAGGATTCGTCTGATAATGGAGAAAGTGCATTAACCAATGGAGACATTGATGCGGGAGATGCAAGCGATGGTGAAGTATCTGAAGAAGGAAAAGCATATGAATTAGTTCCTCCAAGCAAAATTTCAAAAGAAATAACCGATACCTCAGGACTTGTAGTGTTAAGCATTGTCTCTGTTATGGGAATGTTGATTTACGGGTACTGGCGTAAAGAGGATTATGACTAAAATTTTTCTTTCTTTTTTTTCTTTTATTTTATTAACTCGTTTTTACAAATTATCTATTGATGACAGTAAAATCTTTTTCTTTTAAAATTGATACTAACAAAAACTTTGAAATCATTGACATCACCTCAAAAATAAATGAACTGATTGACATGGGGGAAGGAATAGTCTCAATTTTCTCTAAACATTCAACCTCCGCAATCGTTGTCAATGAAAACGAGTCTGGCCTTTTGAACGATTTCGAATTCATGCTTGATAATCTGGTTTCAGACAAATTCAGCTACCAACATGACAGAATTGATAATAATGCAAGGTCACACTTGAAATCATTTTTACTTTCTTCAAGCGAATGTTTGCCTATTAAGAATGGAAATCTTGACTTAGGTACATGGCAATCAGTTTTTTTCATAGAATTAGATGGGCCAAGACATGGCAGAACAGTAACTTTGACAATGGTTGGTGAATAATTGAAGAAATGGACAATAATTTTGATAGCTATTATAATTATATTATTAATTTTGATATTACTTTTCAATAATTATGATGCTTCTCCTGTTGTGAGCAATTACTCGCAAACTGAAGTTCAAATGAGAAAATTGTGGTATTAAAAAAAGAGTTAATGAATTCATTTGTTAATGAATTCAATTTCAAATGCTATTACAGGATAATCTAAGGTAAAATTGGTAATTACTTCAGGTGACACTTCACCGAAGAATCCTTTGATTGTACCTGATTGTGATTCTCCTTCCACATCAGCTACCCTACCTTCAATGAAGGTCTTGTTTTCACTGTCAGATATTTCCATTGAATAGCCTAAATTGCTTAAAACGCTTGTTACAACGGATTTGATTTCAGTAAAGTTAGCAGTTGAGTGGCAAATTAATGCAGCTAATTTTTTAGAGGAAACTGTTTTATTTTCTTTGGTTTCATCCAAGTATAAAACATCACCGATTTCAAATATTTTTTGAGGCAAGTCTTCATGCTTGTTGTCCTCTAAAAATTCCATTAAAGAATTTATTAAACTGGTTCTGATCATAGTTCTGTCGATGGTAATTGGCCTTGCCACTTGTACATGATCTTCTTCCGGTTGATTCATCTTTTCATAGTGTGCTTCCTCATTGGTGAGCATTAAGCTCATTATTTCCTGGAATCCTAAACCAATCATCACTTCACGAATTGTACTTTCAGCCTTAAACCAGTTGTTTTCATAAGCAACAGTATTGATTTCAGGTAGTTTAGCTTCTATGCTGTTGATGTGGTATTGTACTGCAATGTTTTCAACTACATCAACTTCATGCAATATATCCACTCTGTAGGATGGGATGATTGCCTTAACTTCATTGTCATCGATGATTTCAGCATCAAAACGTGCTTTTAATAATAATCCTTTAATGTCTTCAGCAGTTAAGCTGGTTCCACCAATTAATTTGTTTGCAGTATCAACATGGACGTTCATCTCTTGCGGAGTCAAATCAGGAGTTACGATAGTTTTATCTTCATATCTGACTTCCATGCTTCTAATCTGGCCTCCAACTTCTGCAAAGGAACAGCAAATGATGTTTAATGCTTGGTTAACTGCTCTTTCATCAGTTCCAGTCACGTCAACAATTATGTTTTTAGTGTCCTCTTTGATTTTGGTCAATTCTCCGTTAATGATTGGAGGCATGGATAAAACATTGTCATCTTTATCAAGGATTAATGGATATTTATCGAAATCTTGGATTAAATGCGCATAATCTTTTCCCTTGTCATGTTCAGTTAAGATTTCATCAGGAGTCATTTCTGTATCTTTTTCCAAGGGAACAAATGCATTTGCATCTTTTGGAGTTGCGATATATTTGAATGGAGCTTCTACAACATCTGCATTATGGATACCGATAGCAACTTTTTTCCTGTCCCTTCCGATTACCCAGTGAAGGTTTTCTTGGAAATCCATGATGTATTTGAGTTTATCGCCAGTAAAATCGACATTGTCAATTTTTGCAAAACCAATGTAAGGTCTTATTGCTGCAACATCGCTATTTACGGTAACATATTCTCCGGATTCCTCAACTTTATAATCTGGAAAACCGATTTCTTGTCCGATAAAACCTTTAAAAGATCTAGCTACTCCTTCAACAGATAGGTTATCCGGTCTGTTAGGGAAGAATTCCACCTTGATTTCTTCATCGTCAAAGTCTTCAATATCGCTAGACATCATTGGTAATGTGTCAATTAGTTCGTCTTTTTCCATATCGATTCCTAAATCTTTTAAATCCTGATATTTGAATGTAATAACTGGCATTTAATAACTCCATTAAATATTTTTTATAATCCATAGATTAAAATGAAAAATAGAGATTCAATCACAAAGTGAAGGGCTCTATGTTCTAGTTCACCCATGTCACGTATGAAAACGGTGTGGGTTACATCTATAACAAAATGAATCAGGGCTGCTAGAATTCCGACGGTCGGATTTAAGAAAACTATTGAAAGCACTACAAAATGGAATCCCGCTTCCATAATCTCATGTACTACCCAAGTCTGCCATGTGGAATGAGTGGATTGCTGAATCAGTCCGCCTAACAAAATGTAAAAGTTATTTAAAACTTTCCACATGAGTGTTGTGTGTAATACATCGCTTATAGCTAATACAATAGCAACATAAAACCATAGTAAGTTCATATTTAACAGTCCTTTTAATATTTGATAATATTAATAATTTGATTTTTGTATATAATATATTTATCTATCTTTTAGGTTTTTACTTAATATTTTATAAATAATAAACTACATATCTAATAATATTATTTTTACTTAATTATTTTAGGAGAAAATATATGTCAAACGAAGAAATTCCTAAAGACTATGACTTTAAAAAAGAAAAAGTATGGGAGAAGAAATGGGAAGATGAAGACATCTACAAATACATTGGAGATGGATCTCGTCCTAGATATATAATTGATACTCCCCCACCATACCCAACAGGTTCAATCCATTTAGGACATGTGTTGAATTGGGTTTACATTGATATGAATGCAAGATACAGAAGACAAAAAGGCCATGATGTTCTTTTTACCCAAGGATGGGACTGTCACGGTCTTCCAACTGAAGTAAAGGTTGAAGAAACTCATAATATTAATAAGAATGATGTTTCTAGAGCTCAATTCAGACAATATTGTATTGATTTAACCACAGATAACATTGCTAAAATGAAATCACAAATGAGAGCAATGGGTTATTCACAGGATTGGACTCGCGAGTTTGTAACAATGACTCCTGAGTACATGAGAAAGACTCAGTACTCCTTTTTGAAAATGTATGAGGATGGACTAATTTACCAAGGAATCCACCCTGTAAACTGGTGTCCTCGTTGTCAAACTGCTATCGCTTTTGCTGAAGTTGAATATTCTGATAACACTACATTCTTAAACTATGTTAACTTCCCTCCGGCTGTTGAAGATTCCTATGATGACATTGCATCTTCTCAGGAATCCGGAAAACAGGCCGACCCTAAGGATGAAGGTATTTTGATTGCAACCACTCGTCCGGAGCTTATGTCCGCTTGTGTAGCAGTTGTAATACACCCGGAAGATGAAAGATACACTCACCTTTTAGGAAAATATGTGGAAGTTCCTTTATCACATCAAAAAGTTAAAATCATTGCAGATGAAGAAGTAGACCCTGAATTCGGTACAGGTGCGGTAATGATTTGTACATTTGGGGACAAGACTGACGTAAGTTGGGTTCAAAAATATGATTTGGAAATCATTAATGCAATTGATGAAACAGGTACATTAACATCCGCTGCCGGAAGATATGAAGGAATGGACCTGCAAACCTGTAAGAAACAAACCATTGAAGACTTGGACAGTGAAGGATACTTATTAAAACAAGAGCAAGTCGACCAAAATGTAGGGCAATGCTGGAGATGTAAAACCCCTATTGAGATTCTTGTTAAAAAACAATGGTTTGTAGCAGTACGTGACTTGATTGAAAAGACAAAAGTTGCTGCAGATGAAATGAAATGGGTTCCGGAACACATGAAATCCCGTATGGTAAACTGGGCGGATTCCATGGAATGGGACTGGTGTATTTCAAGGCAAAGAATATTTGCAACTCCAATTCCAGTATGGTACTGTAAAGACTGTGGAAAAGTAATTTTACCAGAGCCTGAAGACTTGCCGATTGATCCAACTGTTGACAAACCTAAACATGCATGTGAATGTGGCTGTGAAGAATTCATTCCTGAAGAAGACGTATTGGACACTTGGATGGATTCATCCATTTCACCGTTATCCATTGCAGGATGGCCTGATGAGGATTACGTCAATCATTTCCCATCAAACATCCGTCCGCAAGGGCATGATATCATCCGTACATGGGCGTTTTATACTACACTCAGATGTTTAGCATTAACTGACCAAAAACCGTTCGATGACATTGTAATTAACGGTATGGTATTCGGTGAAGACGGAAACAAAATGAGTAAATCCAGACCTGAGTTTGTTGTCGGACCTGAAGAGGTCATTGAAAAATATGGTGCGGACCCATTAAGAACATGGGCTGCAAACAGTGTGCCTGGATCTGACGTAATATTCGACTGGAAAGACATCAAGCACGGATACAGATTCCTCAGAAAATTCTGGAATGCATTCAGATTCATAAGCATGCAAATCTTTGATGAAGAAGTTTCATATGAAGAGGTTAAAGATAATCTCGGACCATTGGACTTATGGATTTTATCCAAGCTCAACAACTTGAACAAAACTGTTGACCAAGCATTTGCAGATTACAACTTTGCAGATACAATTACTTCAATTGAAAGATTCTTCTGGCATGATTTCTGTGATGAATACATTGAAGCTGTAAAATATAGGTTGTACACTGATGTTTCAGATGAATCAAGAAGGTCTGCAAAATACACTTTAAGAACTGTTGTGGAAACATGTCTTAAATTAATGGCTCCAATTGCACCATTCTTTACAGAAGAGGTTTACCAATACTTCTCAGATGAATCAATTCACACAACTTTATGGCCTGAAGTATATGATGAACTAATCAGTGAAGAGATGGAAGCTAAAGGTGAAACCACAGTTGAATTGATTGATGAAGTAAGAAGATTCAAATCAGCATCCAAAATCCCATTGAATGCAGAACTTGCTGAAGTAAATGTATATACTTCAGATGAGGATTTGGTGGATGTATTCAACCAATTTGATGCCGACATTAAGGGAACATTAAAAATCAACGATTTGGAAATTAGTTCCGGAAAACCTGAAGTTCATGAAAAAATCATTGAAGTCGAGCCTGATATGTCTCAAATCGGACCTAAGTTCAAAGGAGATGCAGGTAAAATCATCGGTTATTTAAAATCAACTGATATTGATGAAATCGGTGCTGTTTTAGATGAAAACCATGAATTAACTATTGGTGAAATTGTTGTGCCTGAAGACATGTTAAATATCAAAAAGGAGATTGTCGGAGCATCCGGTAAGAAAGTCGATATTTTACAGTCTGAAAACTTAGACATGATTGTGGAAGTAATTAGATAATTACTTTCCCATTTACTTTTTTTAATATTAAAGCTATTGCATATGTTATGGCTAAAATCAGTATTGTCCATATTATTGAATGCAAAATAGGCTGTTCATAAACCCTTAAAAAAGGATATGGTCCTTCAACTATTTTTAAAACATTTAGAATAATCATTATTATTGCATAGACTATTGTGAAGTACAGTCCTTTAATCACTTTTATTTCGTCGTATTTTTCAACAAAAATAAATGATAAGATTGCTAAGATTGGACAAAGTGTATGGTGATATAACATGGACCCGCCAAATAGCAGATGATACAATCCCATATCTGTTGTCCATGACAACACTGTTAAAACAACTATCAATGTCAATGTTGTTGAAACGACTGCAATATGTCTAAAAGACTTAAACCATGATGGTAATTCCTTATTTTTAGATAAGTAATAAACTAGTATGATTGAAGATATCAACAACAATAGATTACTGTCTTCAGTATAATATTGCAATGAGTTTATTCCTAGTTCATTAAAAACTAATATGAATCCGATAACCTCTAAAATTATTATCAGTGAATTAACAATTAAACTGGAGTTTTTGAAGTTCATTTTTATTCAATATCGTTTTCAATTTCTTTTATAACTCTTGCAGGCACTCCAACGGCTAGTGAATTGTCGGGAATGTCTTTGGTAACGACCGCTCCGGCTCCAATCACGACATTATTTCCGATAGTGACTCCTGGAAGAATGGTTACATTAGCCCCTATCCACACGTCATTTCCTATTGTAATTTTGCTGGCCTGTCCTAAATGTTCACGTCTTTTTTTAGGGGATAAAGGATGGCCAACAGCTGTTATGGTAGTGTTTGGACCAATCATCACATTATCTCCGATTATGACTTCATTAATGTCGAGTATTGTTAAATTGAAGTTTCCGGTAAAGTTATTTCCGATAAATATGTTTTTACCATTATCAAAACAGAATCTTTTAGCGATCCAAACCTTTTCGCCTACTGAACCTAAAATTTCACTCAATACCTCATGTTGTTTATCCAAATCATCTTCTGGTAGTGAATTGAATTTGTTTGCATTTTCAATTGCATATAGTTTCATTAAGGATATTTCTTCATCGTCATAACAGTATTCAAGACCGGCTTGCATTTTTTCAATTTCTTTCATAGGTAAGTATTTATTGAAATTAATTTAAAAATATTAATGATAAAATGATTCTTAAAGTAAAAAATATTTCAGAAATCGGAGGAGTTGTAAAAGCACCGCCTTCCAAAAGCTATTCTCACAGGGCAGTCATCTTAGCATCCCTTGCCAAAGGCACTTCAAAACTTTATGACATGCTTTATTCTGAAGATACCTTGGCATCCATTAGAGTCTGTGAGGCTTTAGGAGCAAAAATCAACAAAGCTGATGAGTATCTGGAAGTTGTTGGAACTGGCGGAAAATTACATAACTCAAGTGAAGCTCCAATTGATTTAGCAAACTCAGGAACTACTTTAAGATTAATGACTTCAGTTTCAGCCTTAAGCGATAATGAGGTTACCTTGACTGGTGATGATTCCCTGCAGACTAGACCAATGGGTCTGTTGATGGGTGCATTGCAGCCTTTAGGAGTTGAAACAATATCCATAAAGGACAATGAAAAAGCACCAATATTAATCAAACCGGGATACGTTGGCGGTGAAACAAATATCTATGGAAATGTCAGTTCACAATTCATTTCATCAATATTGATATCTTCTCCGTTATCCAAAAATGGCGTAACATTATATGTGTTGCCTGAATTCAAGTCAAGGCCTTATGTTAACATGACTTTGGATATCATGAGGAAATTTGGCGTTAAGGCACTTAAAGGCTATTATTTAAAGCATGACAATTGTGATAAGGAGCATCAAAGTTGCAGAATCGATGAATTCAAAGTCACAAAACAGGATTACATTGCATGTGACTATACCGTTGAGGGAGATTATTCATCTGCTTCCTATCTTTTAGCATTGATAGCCATTAACGGTGGAAAAGCCATAATTAGAAACCTCTTTAGAGACTCAAAACAAGGGGACAAATACATTTTGGACATCCTGCAAAAAATGGGAGCCACTGTTGTTCGTGGTGAGGATTATGTTGAAATTGCCTCTGATGGCAATCTAAAAGCTATTGATGTTGATTTGTCCAATGCTCCTGATTTGTTGATTACTGTCGCAGTTCTTGCCGCAATGGCTGAAGGCACAACAAATATCACTGGTGTTGCTCATGCTAGGGTAAAAGAGACTGATCGAATCGATACAACCTGTAGAGAATTAGAAAAGATAGGTTGTAAATTGGTTGAAAGAGAGGATGGGATGAGCATAATCGGAGGCGTCACATCTGGTGTTGTTGATTCACATGGAGACCACAGGCTGGCTATGGCCTTTTCATTGATAGGTCTCAAGCATGATATAAAGATTACAAACGGGGAAGTGTTTGACGTGTCATTCCCTAATTTCATTGAAGCTATGGCAGAACTTGGATTTGAATTGGAGTTAGAAAATGAATAAGGAAGAGAGAGTTATTGAACTTATTAACCAATTAGAAAATACTTTTGAGATAAGAACATTCCTGGACCACGACCCGTATAAAGTGCTGGTTAGAACAATTTTATCCCAAAGAACAAGAGATGAGAACACTGATCAGGCTACAGAAAACTTATTTAGCAAATATCCTGATATTTATGCGGTTGTTGAAGCTCCAATCGATGATGTAAAAGAATTGATTAGGCCTGCAGGATTTTACAATGTAAAGGCGGCAAGAATCCAAGAGGTTTCACAGATTTTGATTGACCAGTATGGCGGAGAGGTTCCCGACACTGTTGAAGAGCTTGTTAAGCTTCCGGGAGTAGGTAGGAAAACTGCAAATTGCGTAATGGTTTTTGCTTTTGAGCTTCCGGCGATTCCAGTAGATACTCATGTTCACAGAATTTCAAATAGGATGGGTCTGGTGGATACAAAAGACCCTGAAGATACTGAAGTTGAACTCTGTAAAATCGCTCCTGTAGAGTTATGGATTAAGCTAAATGATTTGATGGTTCAGTTCGGTCAAAACATTTGCAAGCCGATTGGCCCTCAGTGTGAGATTTGTCCTTGCACTGAAATTTGCGATTATTTTGCTGAAAATATCTGATATTTTCACTCTTTTTTTTAATTTTTTCCAAAACATTTATAAAGTAAAACATTGTTATATAACAATAGTTATTATAACGAATGTTATATTAACTTTTAAGATAAACCCTTTTAATATACCATTAAAAACAATTAAATAATATAGGAGAAAAAAACATGGCAAATATTCCAAAATTAAAAAGAGGAGTGCTTGATAGTATTACTGATGCTATTGGAAACACTCCAATTGTAAGATTGAATAATTTGACTGAAGGATTAGAAGCAGAAGTCGATGTTAAAATTGAATCTTTTAATCCAACAGGAAGTGTGAAAGATCGTGTTGCTGTAGCAATGATTGAGGATGCAGAAGAAAAAGGTTTACTCAAACCTGGTGCTACAATAATTGAGCCAACCAGTGGAAATACTGGAATTGGTCTTGCTTTTGCGGCTGCTGCTAAAGGTTATAAATTAATATTGACTATGCCTGAAACAATGTCTATTGAAAGAAGAAAATTCTTGAGTATTTTAGGTGCGGAACTTGTTTTAACTCCTGGTGCAGATGGTATGGGCGGTGCAATTGCAAAAGCCAATGAACTTAATGAAGAAACTGAAGGTTCCATTATTTTAGGTCAATTCGATAATCCTGCTAATGTAAAAATCCACGCAGAAACCACTGCTCAGGAAATCCTAAGAGACACTGAAGGAAAAGTTGATATTGTAATTGCGGGAGTTGGTACTGGTGGAACAATCACTGGAATCGGAAAAATTTTAAAAGAAGAAGTTCCTGATGTAAAAATTGTTGCAGTCGAGCCAAAAGACTCACAAACCTTAGGAAAAGGTGAAAAAGGACCTCATAAAATCCAAGGAATAGGTGCAGGATTCGTTCCGTCAATTTATGATTCTGAAGTCATTGATGAAATTATTCCTGTAGAAAATGAGGATGCTGGAAACACTTTACTTGCACTTGCAAAAGAGGAAGGTATATTTTCCGGTATTTCATCAGGTGCGGCAACTTGGGCTGCATTGGATTTAGCTAAAAAAGAAGAAAACAAAGGTAAAAGAATAATAGCAATCTTACCTGATAATGGTGAAAGATATCTCTCTGTAGATTGGTTATTTGAATAAGATAAAGTATTTATACCATATGTTATATTATATTAATTATATATAACTTTGGAGATTTTAAATGTTTGATAGTTTAAAGAGTGAGATTAACACTTTTAAGGAAAAGGACCCTGCGATGAGGTCATCAATTGAGATATTCTTATGTTATCCTGGTTTTTATGCATTGGTATTTCATAGGATAAGCCATTGGTTCTGGAATCATTCTTTAAAGTTGTTAGCTCGTATACTATCAACCATTTCTCGTTTTCTTACAGGTATAGAAATTCACCCTGGTGCGCAGTTTGGTAAACGTGTTTTTATTGATCATGGTATGGGAATTGTTGTTGGTGAAACCACAATTGTCGGCGATGATGTGTTGATTTATCAGGGTGTTGTACTTGGTGGTACTACAACTAGTAAAGGTAAGAGACACCCAACAATTGAAAATGGAGTTATTATTGGTGCAGGAGCTAAGGTAATGGGTAATATTACCATTGGTGAATATGCCAAAATTGGTACTGGTGCTGTTGTATTGAAAGATGTTCCTCCCGAATCAACTTGTGTAGGTGTTCCAGGTAGAATTGTAAAATGCAAAAATCAATCTCATGTTGTTGATTTGGAGCACAATAAACTACCTGACCCTGTTGCAGCAGCAATAAGATCTCTAGAAAAACAAATTGAAGAAAATGAAAAACTTATTCAAATTTTGCTTGATAAAAATGGTATTTGTTTGAGTGAAGAAAAAATCAGTGATAAAGTGGAATTTGGAGACTTATTAAAAGAAACTGGTGATGAAAAATGAAACCCCCATGTGAAATAGTAGTATGGTATGTAATACCTGCAATTAGGTCAGAATTAGCAAAAGAACTTTTAAATTTAGGTATGAAACAAAAAGATGTTTCTGAACTTATGGATATAACTCAACCGGCTGTCTCTCAGTACATTACTGACAAACGTGGTAGCGGAATTAAACTCAATGAAAATGTCAGAGCTATGATTCATGAATTTGCTCGTCAATTAGCTGAAGGTGAAGCTACAAAAGCTGAATTGATTCCAAGAACATGCAGTATTTGTAAGAAAGTGGAAACACTTGATGTATTAGAACAACTTAATATTGATAAATCTGAACTTGGTGAAGATTGTCAATCTTGTTTAGGTTCTGAGGCAGAATAGGAAAATATTGGAAAAAATAGTAAAGTATATAAACTATTAACTACCAATATTTTATTATCCTATTAGTTTTAGTGGCAAGTTAACCGAGTGGCTTAGGTGCGTGGCTGCAGACCATGAAACAGGGGTTCAAATCCCTTACTTGCCTTCATTTTAATATAGATTACTTTTTTTCGAGGTTATTTTTTATGGACGTCTATTCAACATTAACTCGTAGTAAACAAACTTTTGAAACTATTAATGAAAATAGGGTTAATTTATTTGTTTGCGGTCCAACTGTTTATGATGATGCTCACATTGGACACGGAAGGACATACATTTCATTTGATACAATAAAAAGATATTTGGAATACAAGGGATATGCTGTATTTTACATTCAAAATATCACAGATATTGATGATAAAATTATCAACAGGTCAAAAGAAAGTGGAATTCCGGCAAGTCAATTAGCTCGCAAGTTTGAAAAAAGATACATTGAAGACATGAACAAACTAAATGTGAATGGTGTTAACTTATTTGCAAGAGCAACAGATCATGTTGCAGAAATTTTAGATCAAATTCAAAGATTAATTGATAAAGGATATGCTTATGAAACTGAAGATGGGGTTTACTTTGAAATTGACAAATTCCCTGAATTCGGTAAGTTATCCAACAGAAATGTCGAAGAGTTAGAATCTCACAGGGACATTGCTGAAACCACCAAGAAAAATCCACAGGATTTTGCATTATGGAAAAAACGTGAAGGAGTAGATGAACCGACTTGGCCATCTCCATGGGGTAACGGAAGGCCTGGTTGGCATATTGAAGACACTGCTATTACAGAATACTACTTCGGACCACAATATGATGCCCATGGTGGAGGACTTGACTTAATTTTCCCACACCACGAAGCGGAAATTACTCAGATGGAAGCGGTTTCAGGTAAAGCTCCAATGGTGAAATTCTGGTTGCACACCGGATTTTTAAACGTTAATGGAGAAAAAATGTCAAAATCACTTAATAACTTCATTACTATTCGTGAGTTACTTGAAGATTATGCAGCTGAAACTTTCAGATTCTTTGTGCTTTCAACACATTATAGAAGTCCGATTGACTTTTCAAAAGATTCACTTCACCAATCCGAAAAAAGTTTAGAGAGAATCAGGAAATACTATGATTCTTTGGATGTTGAAGTAAGTGAGAATATTGAATCAGATTATGAAGTTTTGGCAAATCACAAAAAAGAGTTCTTTGACAGTATGGATGATGATTTTAACACTCCAAAGGCTATTGCTGCAATTTTTGGCTTGATTAATGATTCCAAAAATGAATTGGATGATTTGTCTGATGAAGATAAAATGGCTATTAAAGCATTCTTAGATGATGCTGCACATATTTTTGGAGTTAGTTTTGAACTTGAAGAAGTCAACGCAGGTTCAGATGACTTGCTTAACTTAATTTCTGAAGTTAGGTCAGAGTTAAGAGCTAACAAACAATATGATTTATCTGATAAAATTAGAGATAACCTACAATCTTTAGGTTATGAAATCAATGATTAGAGAATTTTTCTCTTTTTCTTTTACTTTTTTTTAAAATTAATTAAAATTTATAAAGAATCAACTTCATATTTAATTTTATGTATTCAATTTCGTTTGAGTATATAGTAAATGGAATGGATTAATTTTTATGAAGTTAAATAGGATTTTATTAATCGGTATAATTTTACTAGCGGCCATATCATTAAATGCTATTAGTGCTGCAGATAATACAACTTCAGATATCATTTCAGAGTTAAGCATTGATGAAGCTAATGATGTAGCTGTTGAATCTAATGCTGATGAATCTATAGGTGATTCTGGAGTTTACAATATTGAAAAGGATTCAAGCAATGCGATAGACAGCCCTGCTAGTAACTCTTTAAATCATGTGGATAAAGAGGTTAATGATGAACTATTGGGTGATGATGCAACTAAAATCACTCCAAACTTAACAGTTACTCCAAGTGCTCAATCATATAAATATGGATCAGATGTTATATTGACAATAAAGTTAGTAGGTGATGAAAACAGTCCTATTGACGGAAGGGTTGCTGTTAATGTGGCTAATGAGAATTATGTTGTAGATGTAACAAAGGGAATCGGTGATTTGACAATCACTGGCTTGGAAAATGGAACATATAATGTGGTGGCAATATTCAATGCAACAGAACAATACAATGAGGCAATCAATTCTGATGCAACTTTCATAATCGAGAAATCAAAGAAAGTCACTGCCGATGTTGAAGTTCATGATGTTGTCTATGGTGAAACTGTTGTAGTAACTATTTCTAATTTAAAAAATTCCGATGGCACATTATTGTCAAATTTTGGAGGTTTCCAGCTTGTCGGTCCTGAACATCCATATGGATCTTTTTTTGTAAGAAAAGGGAAAGGCACATTTGATTTAAAAAATCTGCCTGCAGGAAACTATTCCGTATATATTGTATTTGGAAATAACGTGGGCGGAGATTATGAATTTGAAAATTACATACTTGATTTTGTAGTTGAAAAGGCTCCGGACAAATTGATAGTTAATGTAAGTGACTATTCTTATGGAAAAAGCGGAAATTTGAATGTTAAGGTCACTGATATGAACGGTAAAGCTATTAGTGGAGCAATTAATGTGACTGTTGACGGTGAAGTTTATGCCACTGATGTTGATGTAACCGGTGGAATGGCTGATGTCTCACTTGAAAACATTGCACTCGGCAATCATACTGCTGAAATAACTTTTAATTCAGATAATTATAAGGAAGCTGTTGTTGAAACTCAATTCAATGTAGTTGCTATGGATAATTCCACTTATTTGTCTGCAGATAATCTTGTCATGTCCTATAAAGATGGCTCCTCATGGTGGGTAACCTTAACAGATAGTGACGATGATGCTATTTCTGAAGTTACTGTCAAAATTGGAATTTTAGGTAAAGTTTACAATATTAAGACTGATGAGAATGGTATTGCTAAATTGC
>CAMNJW010000006.1 GCA_946541845.1 uncultured Methanobrevibacter sp. | reverse complement strand
CTAATAGCTGCTTTTTAAATCCTTCTTTTGCTTTAATTACGGTTTCTTCTTCGTAATATTCGCTGTTATTGTCTAACGTAAATTCAACTAAATCGTATATTAATTTATTCAAGGATTTGCCTTTTTCAGTTAGGAAATACTCATCGACAACCTTTTCAATCAGGCCTTGCTCTTCCATGAACCTCAAGCTTCTGGACAATGCCTTGTTTGATAGCTCAGGCCTTTCCTCTTGAAATTCACTGAATCTTGTTTTTCCAAAAAACATGTCGCAGATAATCTGCAAAACCCATTTTCTATTGATAATATCTAATGATAATTCAACGGGACAATGTGTTAATTCAAAATCAAAGTATGTCATCGTTTAAAATTATCTATTTTGTGTTATTTTAATGTTTAGGTGTCATAGCCGTCACTTTAACTTTTTATATTCCGTTATTGAAATAATTAAACATGACATTAAAAGATAACCTTCCAAAGATTGCCCTCGGTGCTTGGGCATGGGGTAACGATGGAACATTTGGAAATGAACATCAAAGCGAAGATTTAAAGCCGATTTACGATAAAGCAATGGAAATAGGACTAAACCTTTGGGACACTGCTTTTGTATATGGTATGGGAAAATCAGAAGAGGTTTTAGGTGAATTCTTAAGGACATCTGACCGTGAAGATTATGTGATTTCCACCAAATTCACTCCTCAGCTCGCTGAGATGTTTGAAGATAATGAAGTAACTGCAATGTATGAAAACAGTGCAAAGATATTGGGCGTTGAAGATATCGATATCTTCTGGATTCACAATCCGGTGGGAGCACCTGATTGGACTAAAAAATTAGTTGAAACTGCAAAAGATCATGAAATCGGAATGATTGGTGTTTCAAACCATAACTTGGCTGAAATCAAGGAAGCTAATGAAATATTAAAAGAGGCAGGCTTAAAACTTGGTGCTGTACAAAACCACTACAGTCTGCTTAACAGGTCATCTGAAGACTCTGGAATTTTAGAGTACTGTAAAGAGAATGATATCATATTTTTCTCATACATGGTATTGGAACAAGGAGCATTATCAGGCAAGTATGATACAGCTCACCCGTTCCCTGAAGGATCAGACAGGGCAAATGCTTATGGTGGAAGCTTAAAAGAAATTGAAGAATTGAACAATGCCATTGCAGAAATTGCTGAAAAACATGATGCAAAAGTTGCACAATTGCCAATTGCATGGGCAATTGCAAAAGGAACCCTTCCAATCATCGGTGCAACAAAAGTTCATCATGTTGAAGATGCAGCTGAAGCTATTGACATTGAATTGAGTGATGACGAGATAAAAACAATGGAAGAGTTAGCTGATAAGGCTAATGTAAATACAATAAGAATCTGGGAAAAAGAAATGAAATAATCATTCTTTTTTCTTATTTTTTTTTAAAAATAAAAAAAGTAGCAGAGTTATTCTGCTGTTACTTCGATATCAAAGGATTTTGAGTCAAGGGTTTCGGTTGCACCTGACCTGATGGTGTAAATTGGTGAACCGTGTAGAATCAAGTTGTTGTTTACTTCTCTGATTTTATTGTCGGCTACTTCTTGCATGTGTTCTCCTTCATAGAAAAATCCTGCATCGGAATCGCCTTCTAATTCATATGAAATTACTTCGCCACTATTTTTATTTGTCGCCTTAATTTTTAAAATCATTTTTTCACCTCAAGTTTAGGTATGACTAAATTTGTTTTTTAACATTTTTATATTATACTGTTGAATATTAGTGTATAAGATATTTTTTACATGACTATTGAAAATTATCAGAAGGGTAACTAATGAACAAAAGGACAATTTTTGCTGTATCATTTTTCTTAATAATGTTGGTTGTAGTTTTTATGTATGTTCATGAGTCTCCTGTTCCTGGGGGTTCAAGATTCCATCTTCCAGAACCGAGGGATGTTGAAGTTGGAGGAATCAATTTCACTGTGTCATGGGGATTTATTGAGGATGAGGAACCATTGGAAAATGAAATCGCAAATGTTTCAAATCATCAGGTTCTAAAATCACAGAGGACGTTTCATCAAAATGATATACTGCTTTTATCAATAGCAGTTTGTGAATTCAATGAAAATTTAAGTTTGGATGATTTAAACGATGGCAGTTGGCAATATAAATCCATTAATGGCGTTGATGGTATATTTAAAAATGAATCTGTAACAACATCTACTGGGGTTATAAAAAATACTCATCCAAGATATTATTTCGATTATATGAAAAATGGTAAACTGGTAATGATTGAATGTGATAAATTAAGCACTATTGAGGAAATAGTTTCATGAAAACAGCAATTTGTCAATGATGTCCATATCAAGGTTTTCCTCAACGATTTCAGCTAGTCTATTAAGGGAATAATCCTTTTGTGTGGAGTATGGATCATCTCCATATTTTGCTTCAAGACCTTTTTTGACTCTTATGTAGTTTAGGAACTCTCTTCTGAAGTTGTAGTTGTGGAATATTCCATGGAAATATGTTGCAAATATATTGTCATTGGACGCACCGTCAATCTCACCATCTTCATTGTTTCCCTGACCTTTTTGAATGTTTAACAATCCGCAGGAATTTACAAGTTCTGTAGTTCCCTCATGAATCTCATAGCCTGTAACTGTCTCTCCTGCAATGTTTTTAAAGATTTCACCTGCAAGTCCGTCAAGGTTTTCGGGAATTGTTGCCTCTGATTGTGTAACGATTTTATCTGCTCTTGAAAATCTTGATTCAATGTCTAAAAGCCCCAGTCCTTCGATTGTTCCGTGCTTGGATTCACGCATTTCTTCATCGTGAATGACATTTCCTAAAATCTGCAGTCCTCCGCATATGCCGACAATTGGAATTTCAGATGATTTTTCAATGATTTTTTGGGCCAATCCACTTTCTCGAAGGGCATACATGTCCTCAGTTGAGTTACGTGTTCCCGGAATGATTATCGCATCGACATCACCGATGTCATCATCAACGCCGATCATTTTAAGTGCAACATCCTCTTCGTATTCGAATGGGTCAATGTCTGTGAAATTGGCTATTTTAGGAAGTCTGATTACTCCTATTGTAATGTCCTTGTCTTCTGCAAAAACGTGAGTGGTCAGGGATGCGGAATCCTCTTCAGGCAACTTCAATGTTTCATCATATGGCAGAACTCCCAATACTGGTTCACCGGTAATCTCTTCAATCCTATCAAGTCCAGGTTTTAGTATATCAAGGTTGCCTCTGAACTTATTGATTACAGTCGCTTTAAGGCGGGACCTGTCGTAATCGTCAAGAAGAACATAAGTTCCTGCAATTGCTGCAAAAACACCTCCCATCTCAATGTCTGCTATCAGAATGACATTTGCATCTGCAAGATGTGCGATTTCCATGTTTGCTATGTCCTGGTCACGCATGTTGATTTCAGCAGGGGAACCTGCTCCTTCAATGATTATGACATCATATTGCTCGGATAAAATCTTAAAACTATCTTTAATTGCATTAAAAGCGGTATCATGGTATTTGTGCTGGTAATCGTAAAAGTTCATGTTTCCGATTGACTTTCCCTGGATGATCACGTTTGAGGTAAAGTCACCTTTAGGTTTAAGTAGAATAGGATTCATATGCACGCTTGGTTCAATCATTGCAGCTTCCGCCTGCAGCATCTGGGCGATGCCTATTTCACCGTTCTCTTTGGTGGTGTATGAGTTTAGGGACATGTTCTGTGACTTGAATGGAGCGACGTTATATCCTCTGTTTTTATAAATTCTACATAAAGCAGCTACGAGCATGCTTTTTCCGGCATTTGATGATGTTCCTTGAACCATGATACAGTTTGTCATGATAGAATATATTGAATTAATGTTATAAATAATTTAAAAATGAGTTTAAATTAATCTAATTTGATGTATGGATTTTAAATATACCATCTTATCCGGGGTTTCAATTTATCTAATACTAATTTAATATAAAAACTGACTGATACGATATATATATTTCCATACAAACAAATTCGATTAACAAAAATTAATTATTGAAAATTAATCTTGTAATAATTATTTTAGTTATTAAACATATATAATATTATCTATTTATTGTTTAAAATTTATTTTAATAGAAATAAATAAATTTTGCTTTTATTTTTTCTCAATATTTTGATAATATCTAATTTTTTTAATATTGATATATAATCAATATCATATCGATGTGAATTTTTAAGGCACGATTTTTCATCGTCAGTTCATGATTGTTTTAGTTGGTATAAATACCAAGGGGGGTATTGTTTCGAGGATTAAATGCAACTTAGGATTAATCGAATTTCTGGAAGAAATATCTGCATGTTCACTGGATATTCATGATTGCTGGTTAGTGGCATTCAATGGGATATGAACTAGTTACTAATGTACACTGTCACTACGTGGTGTTTGGCATTATTCATCATATGGGTTACATATAATTAATCCAATGTCATAATTGATTTCTCCTTTAAATTGCAGGAATCTTCTAATATTACAACTTTTGTTTATTGATGACTTTAAAGAGTCATGTTTGGGTTTGTTCAGCTGTAATGGTCACTTCCTGCAAGTTATAAATTAAAAAACAATAAACTTTATATACAATATATTTCATAATATCCATTAGAGTTTAAAGTCCACACTTCGGGTACTTAAATTCTAAACTTTGAATGAATGAATTTATTCAATGTCTACTTGTTCGAACATGCTTACCATGTTGTAGGCATTGAATTTCAAATTTCACTTATTTTTAAATTATCATTAATTATTTAGGATTAAATTTCACTGCGTCATGTCTTTTTTTAAATAATTTTAATATTGCCGAAATTTTTAAATAGATTTTTTGATATACCTAAAGTTAAAAATATATTACAGGTGATTTAATTTGGATGATATTGTAAAGGCAAGAAAAAATCTACATGCAATTGAAGAAAAAAAGAAAAAGAAGAAAAACGAAAGCAATACCAAGGCCAATAAAGTGAAAAAATTCTTTCTTAAATATTTTGTTTTTGAAGGTGAAGATTTCTAATTCTTGTCAATTTTCTTATTTTCATTGATTATTTATGCTTTTTTTTAGTAAAGATTGCAAGGTTATCCTATATTTAGTTTAATAGTATATTAGGTTATTTTTGAATTGTATTTGTAATTGATACTTTTGAAGATTGACTTTTTTGTATATCGATCTGGCCAATTCTTTTAGTTACTTAAATTTACTAAAATAGAAAACTTTTTATATATAGTAAGTTTAAATAATATTTAAATAGTATAGTAAACTTAATTTTTTAATGATGAATTTATTTAGAGAAGTGAGGTTTGTTTTATGAAATTTGAAGAACAGGAAATTGTAGAAGATTCTTCTGAAGATGTGGTTGCTGAGCCTGTTTTAGAAAAAGTAGACGAAGGCGAAGAAACCCAACCTATGTTAGATTATAATAATATTAAAAGCTCACAAGATATTGAAGTGCCTCCTTTATTAATTGATCAGGTCATTGGACATGAAGAGTCCATTGAAACAATCAAAAAAGCGGCAAAGCAAAGAAGGAATGTTTTGCTCATTGGTGATCCTGGTGTTGGTAAATCAATGCTTGCTAAAGGAATGGCACAAATCTTACCTCATGAAACCCTGCAAGATATCTTAGTATACCCGAATATGGAAGACAACAACCATCCATTGATAAGGACAGTGCCTGCTGGTGAAGGTAAAAAGATAGTAAAGGCAACTAAAGGTTCTGCAAAAGGTCATGAGGAAAGAAAAACAATTATTACAATGTTTGCAATCGGTGGAATATTGGTAATCGGATTCATGTATGGAAGATTGCTTGAGTCCATTATTGCAGCGGCTTTAATCTTACTTATATCTATTCAAATTAAACCGAAGACTAATAATATGTCTCCGAAATTATTGGTTAATAACCAAGAATCCAGATTCGCACCATTCATGGATGCAACAGGTGCCCATGCGGGAGCATTATTAGGTGATGTACGTCACGACCCATACCAATCCGGAGGATTAGGCACTCCTGCACACGAACGTGTAGAAGCAGGAATGATTCACAAGGCAAATCGTGGAGTTTTATACATTGACGAAATCGGTACAATGTCAATGAAAACCCAACAGGAATTGTTGTCTGCAATGCAGGAGAAGAAATATTCAATCACCGGTCAAAGCGAAAACTCAAGTGGTGCAATGGTAAGGTCCCAGGCAGTGCCATGTGACTTTGTTCTCGTAGCATCAGGAAACCTTCAGGTATTGGAAGGAATGCACATTGCAATGAGGTCCAGAATCAGAGGATACGGTTATGAAGTATTCATGAAAGATTACATGGAAGACACTACTGAAAACAGGGAAAAGCTTGTTCAGTTCGTAGCTCAGGAAGTTAAAAACGATGGCAGAATTCCACACTTTGCTCCTGATGCATTGGATGAAATCATCATGGAAGCAAAAAGAAGGTCCGGAAAGCAAAATGCATTAACTTTAAGATTAAGGGACTTAGGTGGATTAGTAAGATCTGCTGGAGACGTAGCTATTGAAAAAGGAGCAGACCTTGTTACAGCAGAGCATGTATTTGAAGCTAAAAGATTTGCAAGAACTCTTGAGCAACAAATCGCTGATAGATCTATCTTACAAAGAAAAGATTACAGTATGGTTTCCGCCGAAGGTGGAAGAGTCGGTTTAGTAAATGGGCTTGCAGTAATCGGTGACAGAAGCGGTATCGTTTCCCCAATTGCAGCAGAAGCGGCTCCAACTCAATCTAAAAGCGGTGGTCAGATTATTGCTACCGGTAAGTTAGGTGAAATCGCTCAAGAATCTGTTCAAAACGTAAGTGCATTAATCAAGAAGTACACTAACAAGGATATTTCAAACTACGATATTCACGTTCAGTTTATCCAAACTTATGATGGTGTTGAAGGTGACTCCGCTAGTGTAAGTATTGCAACAGCGGTAATTTCCGCTATCGAAGAGATTCCAATCGATCAGACTGTTGCATTGACTGGTTCATTGAATGTACGTGGAGATGTAATGCCTATCGGTGGAGCTACCGCTAAAATCGAAGCGGCTGCAGAAGCTGGAATGAAAAAGGTATTGATTCCTAAATCAAACTTGAAAGATGTCATGATTGAGAAAAAATACGAAGACATGATTGAAATCATTCCAACTGAAACCTTAAGTGATGTTTTAGAAAATATTTTAATTAGCGGTTCAGCTAAAGATAAGTTAATTGAAAAAATGAAAAACATCGGTTCTAGAGTTGCAGAAAAAGTTCCACAAACAAATTTAAACAATCCAACTACTAACTAGTTGGATTATTCAACTATTTTTTCTTTTACTATTTTTTCTATTGTGTTATAAAATTCGCAGTCTGTTTCATCTAGTTTTTCAAAAGAAGCATCAACGCTGCAGCTGCAAACGTCTGTTTTTCCAATAGTGAACTCATTAGAACCTTTTTTAATTAGAATTCCGAATAGTTTTTCCTCATTATCGGAGTACTTGTCGAATTCTTCAGGGGTGAGCTGTAGATTATAGTCCTTTTCTGAAAATATGTCGCATTCATTCAAGATTGGCATGAATGTCATCATTCCTAAAGGCAGAAATATATTTTCGCTTTTTGCAATTTTTTCGAGTCTGTCTTCGTAGGAATCATCTTCATTGATGTCATAACCAGTGATTTCGAGGATGTTGTTGGTGCCCATGTAGTTTTCATCATCAATGATAAAAGCAAGCAAATTAGGGTCTACATAATTATCGCATGTAGCCCTAATATTTTTAATGGTTTCACTAAGATTCATCACAAAACGCCTCGAACCTTTCACATAATGAGAGTACTTTTTCAAGTTTGTCAATTTCATTAAGCCAATCTACAGGAATTGAGTCATAACCGTAATAGATTCCTGCAAGTCCTCCGCATATTGCAGCTGTGGTGTCAGTATCCCTGCCTATATTTACAGCTTCAAGAACTGCGTCGGCATAATTTTCAGTATTTAAAAGAGAATAGACGACAACTTCAAATGTGGAAATCACATATCCCTTACCGCTTATCATATCAAAATCCTTGTTGAATATTTTTTCAAAGTATTTAAGTTCAGGTGAATCCTTATAATATTCTTTAATTTTGTCACATGCAGAATCTATGTGCTCTTCTATTGTAAGGTCTTCATTTTCAAGTATTGACCTTGCCATTTCAATGTATAATACACAAGCAATTCTTGATCTTGGGTGAGCATGAGTCAGCGCTGAAACGTTTTCAATGGTCTCATAATCGATGTCCTTGATGTAGGCCAATGGAAGAATTCTCATGAGTGATCCGTTTCCGTTGTCCCGTTCTCCTGCACATCCTGATTCTAGGGCAGGATTTCCATGTTCATATCTTGATATTGCAGTTGATGTTGTAGCTCCAAAATCAAAGGTTTCACCTCTCTGCATATACTTTCCATTATTAATCCATTCTACAAACTTGTCCATAATATCGTCATAATTTACGCCTTGCTTTTGAACGATGCTGTGCATGGTAGCTAGTGTCATTGCGGAGTCGTCAGACCAGGTTCCAGGAGGTTGGTTATGGGTTCCATAACCTTTCATTTTTGTAACTGGATGTTCTGCAAGTTCGGCTCTTGTGAAAAATTCAACAGGAACTCCCAATGCATCCCCAACAATTAAACCGATAATTCCATCTTTAACTTTCATAATGTATAATATGTTTTTTATAGTAATTAAATTGTGTTTATATGTAAAAAATAGTTTACATAATTTTTTTATTTTATTATTTACATAATCTTTTTAATGATTTTAAAAACTACTAATCTCACATTGAGGCCTTGGGATGAGTCCGATGCAAAATGTTTATATCACTTTGCAAAAAATCCAAAGATTGGTCCTATTGCAGGTTGGCCACCTCATGAAAGTATTGAAGACAGCTTAAACATTATCAAATCTGTTTTTTCAAAAAAAGAAACATATGCTGTTGTAAAAGAGGGGATTCCAATCGGTTGTGTTGGTCTGTTGTTCCATCCGGATACAAACCACTGGTGGGGCGATGACTCAGCAGAGCTTGGCTACTGGATTGCAGAGGAGTATTGGGGAAATGGTTATGCTGTTGAGGCTTCAAAAGTATTGATTCAAAGAGCATTTGACGAACTGAATGTTAAGGAGATTTATGCCACATACAGATGTGAGAATTCCCAGTCTAAAAGGGTTTTGGAAAAATTGGGGTTCAAATATCATGCTGATTTAACCAATGTAAACTACTTGAATGAATCATTTAATGAAGTGGCAATGAAATTAGAAAAATAGTTTTATATGTTGAAGAACTAATTTTTATTAATGACAAGAATATGTAAAAATTGTAGTTTTGAAAATCAGGATGATTATGATTATTGCGCAAAATGCGGCACACCGCTAATTGAAGGTCTTCAGCCTAAGCAAGTTTATGTTTACAGACGTGAACAGCCGGAAATTAACAAAAAAGCATTGGTTGCAGCATATATTGTCACTATTTTTTTATCATGGAGCGGATTCATAGTTGGGCTTTTGGCAAAGAACCGCATGATGGCAACATTCACGTTTTTCGGTTTTTTCATGCCGTTTTACTTGGTCCAGTCAAGACATCCAACTCTTAGAAAACACGGTTTGATTATGATGGTAATTTCACTTCTAGGTGTTGCCTGCTCATTTTACGTGATGTTACATTAAAAAAAGAAAAAAGGGAAACTATACAATAATCGGTTTAATATTTCCCAATAGTAATTGTATAGGAATTTCAAAAATGTTAACTCCGCCATTAAACATTGCAGTTTCCATTGCATCGCCTCTAGACATTGATCCAGGGACATTTTCATTGCTTGCATATCCGTAATATCCATCATTTGCACGGATATTGTCTACAATATCTCCACCGAATATGGCAGATGCCGCATCATTGTTCACACTGAATATTAAATGTGGTGTGACGCCGTATGAATATGTCATGATGTCACGGGCTGCACCGTATGGGTCTTCCGGATGATTAATGTGTACATTGTGCAATGTCTGTCCTTCAGCATTTACTGAGCTACCCGGATAAATCCACTTGAATCCTGCAAGGGAAAATGATGCTGCCATGTCTATACTTGCATCTTCAGTTGAATCTTCAGCAACTATCATAACTGGACTTACAATTGTTGAAGCCAAAAATGCAACAACCAATAGGACAATTATGATGATAATTTTATTTCCGTTATTCATGATTACTTTTTATAATACTTTTAAATATTAATACTTAACTTTTTTAATCATCAAAAACATATAGATTTACATATAAAAATTTGGTGATATTGTGATTATAGGTGGTTCATCTTCACAAGATCTGGCTGCACATGTTGCACGTGAGCTTGGAGAAGAGTTATGTTATGTTGAAACTAAGAAGTTTCCAGATGGAGAAAGATATTTAAGAATTACTGGCGAAATTGATGACGAAGTTACTGTTATTCAGTCAACCGGTTATCCGCAAGACGAAAACTTGATGGAATTATTGTTTATTATTTCCAATCTTAAGGATTTGGGAGCCAAAAAGGTAAGGGCCGTAGTTCCATATATGGGATATGCCAGACAGGAAAAACGTTTCAATCCTGGTGAAACAATTTCCGCTAAAATCGTTTGTAATTTAATCCAGGCAGCTGGCGCTGATGAATTCATCACATTCAACATTCATGAGGAATGTGTGCTCAAGTTCTTTGACATCCCGGCAAGGAACATCTCCGCTATGCCTGCAATTGCAGAATACCTGGATAAGAAATTCTTCAAGAAAGGCGGTGACAAACCATTAATTATCGCTCCGGATAAAGGTGCTTACGGATTTGCACAAGAGATTTCTGAAATTATCGGTTGCGACTGCACATATCTGACTAAAGTACGTTTAGGACCGGATAAGGTGGAAACTAAAATCGTGGATGTCAGATGCGACAGCGAAAGTGAAAACACCGTTAATGTGGATTCAGTAAAAGGCATGCATGCAATCATTGTAGATGATATTATAGCTACAGGAGGAACAATTGTCAATGCAATTAAAATCCTAAAACAGTATGGTGCATCCTCAGTGGACGTTTGCTGCGTACACCCTATTTTAACCAATAACGGTGCTACAAGGATTTATTCTGCTGGAGCTAATAAAATCATTGGAACTAACAGTTTATCTTCTGATACTTCACGTGTATCTCTTGCAAAATCAATTGCAGATGCATTGAGGGATTAAACCCTCATAATTTAATTCAATCAACTTAAGCTTATTGAATTATTATTTAAACAAATGGGTGTAATCCATGAGAATCTGTCAGGAATGTGGAATTGAGGTCCCGGATGATGAAAGCATCTGTCCGAGATGTGGCAGTGAAGATATTAAGACTGAGAACTTTTGCAGGATATTAGGTACAAAATTAGATTAAAAGTGATGGATATTTTAATTTGCACTGAGGGAATAAAATGGATAAAGAAACTATCAAAAAGGAATTAGTTGATAAATCTAACGATATTTTGAGTAAATATTCAGAACCTAACATGGTTGAAAATGTATCCGTCATGAATATGGCTGCAAAAACCGTGTTTTTAGGTTCTCTTAAGGTGTATAATACAGAAGTTATTCCAAATATACTGAGAGATTTGGAAAAGGACTTAAAAGGATATGGGCAACTTGTAATAAGGGACCAGAAGGTAACTCCATGCTGTTCTCCAAGTTATACTCATATCAGTTTCAATGTTTCAATTAAAAATTAGATACCATGAAGGAATTCAAGCTAAAATCACCTTATAAACCATTAGGTGATCAACCAAAAGCCATTAATTCATTAGCTGAAGGCATAAAAAATGGAGTAAAGGACCAAACCCTTTTGGGTGTTACCGGTTCAGGTAAGACTTTTACAATGGCAAACGTCATTGAAAAAGTCCAAAAACCTACTCTGGTTATTTCTCACAACAAGACATTGGCTGCACAGCTGTATGAGGAGTTCAAAGAATTTTTCCCGGACAATGCAGTCGAGTATTTTGTCAGTTACTATGATTATTATCAGCCTGAGGCTTATGTTCCTAGAACAGACACATTCATCGATAAGGAAGCGTCAATCAATGATGATATCGATATAATGAGACATTCCGCAACACAATCACTCCTTTCAAGGGATGATGTGATTGTTGTAAGCAGTGTGAGCTGTATCTATGGTATAGGTTCACCTGAAGATTACGGTGAATTTGCTTTTGGAATTGCTGTTGGCGACATTTATGACAGGTCAGAAATCATTCGCAGATTAGTTTTCATGCAATATGAGCGTAATGATATTGAATTTGACAGAGGTCAATTTAGAGTGCGTGGGGACGTTATAGAAATCAATCCAGTTCATGGAACACCACCAATAAGAATAGAATTGTTCGGTGATGAAATCGATGCTATCAGTTTAATCGATAAGGTCACCGGAAAAAAACAGGAATCACTTCAAAGATACATGATTTTCCCTGCAAAGCACTTTGTTGTAGGCCAGGATAAGATGGATACAGCTATTTCAAAGATAACTCAAGAGCTGGATGAACGGCTGGATGAGTTGAATTTAACAGGAAAGCTTCTCGAAGCGCAAAGGCTGGAGCAGAGAACTCGTTTTGATATTGAAATGCTTAAGGAAATGGGATATTGTCCGGGTGTAGAAAACTATTCAATGCATCTGTCCGGACGTCAATGGGGAGAAAAGCCTTATTCCCTTTTAAAGTATTTCCCGGATGACTTCTTAACAATAATCGACGAGTCCCATGTAACCGTTCCTCAAATCAGGGGAATGTATAATGGGGACAGGGCACGTAAGGAAACCCTAGTTGAACATGGTTTTAGACTCCCATCAGCTAAGGAAAACCGTCCTTTAAGGTTTGATGAGTTTGAATCATCAGTAAATCAGGTGATTTATGTATCAGCAACGCCTGGTCAATATGAGCTTGCAAAATCAAGAAATGTAGTTGAGCAAATTATCAGGCCAACAGGACTGGTGGACCCTGAAGTTTTAATCAGGCCTGTTACAGGTCAGGTTGAAGACCTGCTTAAGGAAGTTAAGGAAACTGCCAAGAAAGATGAAAGGGTGCTTGTAACCACTTTGACCAAAAGAATGGCAGAGGATTTAACTGATTATTATGCAAGAATCGGCGTTAAGGTAAGATATATGCACTCAGAAATCGACACATTGGAGCGTATTGACATTGTTGACGATTTGAGGCGTGGTAAATTTGATGTGTTGGTTGGTGTAAACCTCTTGAGGGAGGGTTTGGATCTTCCGGAAGTTTCTTTAGTGGCTATTTTGGATGCGGATAAGGAAGGATTCTTAAGAAACGAGACCTCCCTGATACAGACAATAGGCCGTGCGGCAAGAAACGTCAATGGACGTGTTATAATGTATGTGGATGACATGACCGATTCCGTCAGAAAGGCGTATGACACCACACTTAAAAGGCGTAAGCTGCAAATGAAATACAATGAGGTTCATGGAATCACTCCAAAATCAACTCAAAGAACTCTGAAAGAGAAAATGGCCGAAGAAGAGGAAAAATACAAAGGCCTCACAGGTGCTGAAGTTGACAAGATGCCTAAGGATGAGCTTCAACTGTTAATTAAAGACCTTGAAAAAGACATGAAGGAGGCTGCTGCAAGACTTGACTTTGAAAGGGCAGCTGAGTTGAGAAATAAGCTTTATGCATTGAAAGGATTTGACAAATAATATTTTTATTATTTTTTTTATAATTTTGATAACCTTTATATACTATTTTTTATAATATATTATATCGGAATATATCTTCCGACAGTTATGTTCCGTTAAATTTTATTAGTGATTATTATGGTTTTAAGTACAGGAAATACTGCATGGATGCTTGTTGCAACAATTATGGTTTTGTTAATGAGCGTTCCAGGCATAGCATTTTTTTATGGAGGATTATCAAAAAGAAAGAACGTTTTAAACTCAATGTTTTTATCTTTAATAGCATTTGCAATTGCTAGCATAATCTGGATTTTATATGGTTATCAATTGTCATTTTCAACAGCCAGCCTTGCAGGGTTGATTGGAATACCGGAAAACCTGTTCATGGAGGGGATAGGAGTTGATTCATTAACTGGTACTATCCCAACATTTGTCTTTGCCGGTTTTCAATTAACTTTTGCAGCACTTACTGCAGCAATCGTGTCCGGTTCAATTGTTGGAAGGATGAAAACAAAAGCATGGGTGATTTTTACAGTATTATGGGTGACATTAATCTACATCCCTGTGTGCCATTGGATTTGGGGTGGCGGATGGTTAATGAACTTAGGTGCAATTGATTTTGCGGGAGGAGTTGCCGTTGAGGTAAACTCAGGATTTTCAGCTCTTGCACTGGCACTTATACTAGGAAAACGGAAAGATACATCATTGCTTCCGCATAACTTGGGATATTCCATTTTGGGAGCAGGATTTTTATGGTTTGGATGGATGGGATTCAACGGAGGATCTGCTCTTGCAGCTAATGGATTGGCAGGTTCCGCAATTCTGGTTTCAAATACTGCAGCTGCGGTTGCAATGATTGTATGGGTCATTATGGATGTAATCAAGGTTGGAAAACCAACAGTGTTAGGTGCAATCACCGGTGCAGTTGCAGGTCTGGTTGCTATTACTCCTGCTGCAGGTTTTGTTCCCCTTTCAGGTTCAATTGTCATTGGATTAGGCGCATCACTGATTTCCTATTATGCAGTATACAATCTTAAGGCTAAATTCGGCTATGATGATGCCCTGGATGTATTTGGAGTGCACGGTCTTTCAGGCGTTTGGGGTTTGATTGCCACAGGACTTTTTGCATCTCCGGCAATTAATGGTGCTGCAGGATTGTTTTATGGAAACCCGTCTCAATTGACAGTTCAGGTCATAGCTGTTGTTGCAACTGCAATTTATACATTTGTGGTAAGTTTATTAATAGCAAAAGCACTAGATATAACAATAGGATTAAGAGTAGAAGATAGACAAGAAATCACTGGTCTTGACTCCGCATTGCATGAGGAGTCTGGTTATAGACTTTAATGATGGAGTGGTAATATGAAAAGGATTATTGCAGTAATACGTGAAGAGATGTTTGAAAATGTCAAAACTGCTCTTTTGGCAGCGGGATGCGAAGGAATGAATGTTTCCACTGTAAAAGGAAGAGGAAGGCAATTAGGGATAAAGGAATCCTACAGAGGTTCTAGCTATTGTATTGATTTGATTCCAAAAACAAGGATTGAACTTATTGTAAATGAGGAGGACTTGGACAGGATTATTGACATAATCATTGAAAGCGCCAGAACCGGTGATGTTGGAGATGGAAAGATATTTGTTTCTGATGTCGAAGAGGTAATTAGAATCAGAACTGGCGAAAGAGGCTCTGATGCGGTTTAACTGACTTATAATAATTATCTCCTTTTTTTCTTTTTTTTATAATTTTATTATTTTTTTACTTTTCAAATGCTCTCTAAAAGATTTTATAAATGAGTTTGTTCTAATATTATATAACTAATTTTAGGAGATTATTATGACTAATGAAGATAAGAAACAAATTGTCATCAAGGGTGCACGTGAGCACAATTTGCAGGATATTGATGTAAGTGTCCCCCGTGATGAATTCATTGTAATTACAGGTCTGAGTGGGTCTGGAAAGTCTTCACTAGCTTTTGATACAATTTATGCTGAAGGACAGCGTAGATATGTTGAATCATTATCTGCTTATGCAAGACAGTTCTTGGGTCAGATGAAAAAACCGGAAATGGAATCCATTGAAGGTTTGTCTCCTGCTATTTCAATTGACCAAAAAACTACAAGGGAAAATCCAAGATCTACCGTAGGAACAATTACAGAAATTTATGATTATTTGAGATTATTATTTGCAAGAATAGGAATTCCTCATTGTCCTAATTGTGGAAAGGAAATTTCACAGCAGACCATCGGACAAATCGGAGAATCCATTATTGAAGAGGGTGAAGGAGTTAAAATCCAGATTTTGTCACCTATCGTCCGTGATAAGAAAGGCCAGTTTAAGGATGTTTTGGAAGATTTGAGAAATAATGGATTTGTAAGGGTTCGCGTTGATGGTGAAATAAAAGATTTGGATGAGGACATTAACCTTGCAAAGACTTACAGGCATGATATTGATGTTGTAGTGGACAGACTTAAAATAAGAAAGGATGTTGACTTTAAAAGAAGGCTTGTGGATTCACTTGAAACCGCAGCGGAATTCACTAACGGTTTAATCACTGTATTATTTGACAACGGAGACAAGGAATATGAGAAAAAATATTCCGAACACTTCGCATGTGTGGACTGTGGAATAAACTTTGAGGAGCTTACTCCAAGGATGTTTTCATTCAATGCGCCTCAAGGGGCATGTCCTGAATGTAACGGAATAGGTTCAAAAATGGAAATTGACCCCGATTTGGTGGTTCCGGACAAATCATTGACATTAAATGAGGGAGCTATTGTGCCATGGGCAAGCTCTGCCAAAAGGGAAAATTACTATTTCCAAATGCTTGATGCAGTATCAAAATATTTCAATTTCAGCATGGACACTCCATTTGAAGAGCTGTCTAAAGAACATCAGGATACAATTCTTTTTGGTTGCAATGAGAAAATTCCATTCACTTTTAAGAGAAGGAACAAATCCTACATGGTGAACCGTAAATTTGAAGGTGTTGTTCCAAGAATGCAAAGATTGTACTTTGAAACCAAGTCAAGCTATTCAAGAAAATACCTCTCAAAGTTCATGTCAGACAGGAAATGTTATGTTTGTGACGGTAAACGTTTAAGACCTGAGATATTGGCCGTAACTGTCGGCGGAAAGTCAATCATTGATGTTTGTGATTTGGCAATCAAGGATTCTTATCAGTTTTTCCAGGATTTGGAACTTACAGAAAGAGAAAACTTCATTGCAAAGGAAGTCTTAAAAGAGATTAAAGAAAGATTAAGTTTCCTGGTGGAAGTTGGTCTTGACTATTTATCAATGTCAAGGTCCTCAGGTACATTATCTGGTGGAGAAGCACAACGTATACGTTTGGCAACCCAAATCGGTTCAGGGCTTGTAGGTGTATTATATATTTTGGACGAGCCAAGTATCGGACTTCACCAAAGGGATAATATAAAACTTATTGAAGCACTTAAAAGACTTAAAGACTTGGGAAATACCTTGGTAGTTGTTGAACATGACGAAGAGACAATCTTGTCAGCGGATTATGTTGTAGACATTGGTCCTGGTGCTGGTGAGCATGGTGGTAAGGTTGTGGCTCAAGGAACACCTCTTGACATAATGAGCAATCCTGATTCAATCACAGGACAATATATCTCAAGAACTAAAAAAATTGATATTCCTAAGGAAAGACGCCCTGGAAATGGTAAATGTATTAAGATTATTGGAGCTGAACAAAATAATCTCAAGGATATTGATGTTGAAATTCCATTAGGTAAGTTCACATGTGTAACAGGAGTGAGTGGATCAGGTAAAAGTAGTCTGATTAATGAAATCTTATACAAGGGAGCTCACGGTAAATTATCCAAGAAATTCATGTTTGCCGGCAAATATAAGGAAATTGAAGGATTGGAACACATTGACAAGGTAATTGCAATAGACCAAAAACCTATCGGAAGAACTCCAAGGTCAAATCCTGCAACTTACACTGGTGTATTTACTGACATTCGTGAACTATTTGCAAATACTCCTGAATCTAAAGCAAGAGGTTATAAACCTGGAAGATTCTCATTCAACGTTAAGGGAGGAAGATGTGAGGCATGTTCCGGTGATGGAATTGTTCAGATTGAAATGCACTTCTTAGCGGATGTATATGTTCCATGTGAAGTTTGTGGAGGTAAAAGATACAATGAAGAGACTTTGGATATAAGATACAAGGGTAAAAATATCTATGAAGTCTTGGAAATGACTGTAGAAGAGGCATTGGAATTCTTTGAAAACATTCCAAAAATCACCAAAAAACTTCAAACATTATATGATGTTGGATTAGGTTATATGAAAATAGGACAGCCTGCGACAACACTTTCCGGAGGGGAAGCTCAAAGAATTAAGTTGGCTAAAGAATTGTCCAGAACAAGCACTGGCAAGACATTATACATTTTAGATGAGCCGACAACCGGTCTTCATTTTGCTGATATTAAAAGGCTGTTAGAGGTTCTAGCAAGATTGACCGATGCAGGAAATTCTGTTGTTGTCATTGAGCATAACCTGGATGTAATCAAAACCGCAGACCATATCATTGACCTCGGTCCTGAAGGTGGAGATGGGGGTGGTCAGGTAATTGCTACCGGAACTCCTGAAGAGATTGCAGAGGCCGGAACCTACACCGGTCAGTTCTTGGAAAAAATGCTTGACGAAAACATCACACCTTATGCAAAGGAATTGGTAGAAGATATAGGAAAATGAGATATCTTCTATTTTATTATTTTTTATAACTTTTTTTAATAATTTTATTCAATATTACTATTTTTCATATAAATTCTCTATAATGATGTTCATTATTATTGTTATATTTTAAAAAAAATATATTATATAATTTAATTTTTTTAAATTTTTTTCAATAAATTTATATATTTTACTGAATAAACTTTCTATTAGCTAATAATAGTTAACTTTAAATACTGGTTTAAAGCCTATTAGTAGTACACTTGTTATTTTAGGTGATAATAATGAGAGAGTTATATGAAAAGATGATTAACGAGTCAATGGCTGCTCAAAAAGCTGACATTGCTGTTATATCAGAAAATAGGTACAATGATTTTAAAATAACTGATGCAAAACCTTATGCTGATGCTGTTTCTGGCATGACTGCATTGGATAACCAAGCTGAATCAGTAATAAACTTGCACAAAGACTCTGTTAAAAACCATTTTGAAATTTTATCTTCCATTACAGATACTTTAAAATGTGAAGATGATCCGTTCATTGAACATTTCCAAACTCCTCCAGTTTTAGAAATTTTATGTGAAGAAGATGGTGACTTTGCAGACAGTGTAGATAAATTCATCCAGGCTATCGCTGATAATGAAGCAATTGTTGCTAAAGAATCTATCAGAAGATATGGTGGATTTTATGGACCTACTTGTGTAGTGGACTTTGCATTGATGCCTGGAAGTACCAGTAATGTAGTAAATCAAATATTGCAAAAAACAGACATTCCAGTAGCTCACAAACAAGCAATCTTATCTGCAAAATCTTGGGGTATGAACACTTCTTACGGAATTGGGGACGCTTTTGCTAACGCTATTGAAGCAGGTGCAACTGCTGCTGAAGCAACCGAAAAAGAAATAGCAACATTGCAAAATGTCTACAAAAACCCTATTGAAGCACAAGGAGAATTGATGGATGATGCAGACCACTCTTCATTTGATGTAAGGGACTACATGAACAAATACAAAAAAGCAATGACTGCAACTGTTAAAGCTGCAATGGATGATGGAGTACACTACGGAAACATCGTAACTGTTCCTGCATACTGTGTTGGAGATATCGGACACCATATCGGTCAATCCACTTACAACATGTGTAAGGATGACGTAACATTGGCGATTGTCCAAGCTACTGCTGAAGTAATCGAAGCAACATTAAGAGGAAACTTAGACAACTATCAATCACCATTCAATGTATTGAACCTTGCAACAGGTTCATCTGCATGTGCAACAGAATTTATCTTAGAACTAGATGGATTCAACGCACCTATGGTTGTTGACTTATTCTCCAAAAGATTCCACAACTTCGTACAACAATATCCAACAAGAGGAGCTGCTGCTGAATTGCACAACTGTGACTTCATGGACATGATTTACAGAGGATTCAACGCAATCAGTGGAGCAAGAAAATCAAGAGCAGGTCTTGGTGGAGAATTAGTTCCTAAAATTAAAGGATTTGACGTTGACTTAAGCCCAATCTTAAACAACGAAATCGTAATGAACCCACAAAGATACACTTACCCTGCATGTGCAATTACAGTAAGATTCTCTTCACTTATGAGATTAGCAGACTACCCATGTCTCTTAACATCAGAACCTATTACTGCAACAATGATGACAAACCTTATTGCACTTGATAAAGAAGCACCAGGATCTCCTGTAAGAGGATGTAAAAACTGTGCTGCTGCATCACTTGTAGATAACAAACACGAGTACTGTCAATGGAGAGAAGCAGTTTAGGTGAGATGCATGACTTGTAATATAAGAAAAAAATTCTTTGCAGAACTTCTAGGAACATTCTTCCTGGTATTTTTCGGTACAGGTTCAGCTGTAGTGACCTTGTTAATTTCTGAAAGCATCACTCCTGGTGCTGCAGGAATTGGACCTTTAGGTGGTCTTGGTGACTGGATTGCTATTGCTTTAGCATTTGGTCTAACTGTAATGATTTGTATTTATGTATTCGGTAAGATATCCGGTGCACATTTAAATCCTGCTGTAACTATCGGATTGCTTGTAACCAAAAACATCGCTTTGGTTGACAGTATCTATTATATTGTTGCTCAAGTGATTGGTGCATGTTTAGGAAGCCTTTGTTTATTCCTATGCTTAGGCGCTCCAGCAGTCACTATCGGAGGATTAGGTGCAACTGCTCCTGGACTTGGTGTAAGTTACATGCAAGCAATGTTTGCGGAATTTCTGGGAACATTCTTCCTTATGATGGTTGTAATGGGTGTAGCAGTTGATAAAAAGGCAGAACCTGGTTTTGCTGGAATTTCAATTGGTATGACTGTTGCAGCAGTTATTGTAGTTTTAGGTGCATTCACCGGAGCTTCAATCAACCCTGCACGTACATTCGGACCATACTTAATGGATATGATTTTAGGAGGTCAAAACCTCTGGGGATTATTCCCAATATACTTGGTCGGACCTATTCTCGGTGCAATCTGTGCAGCATTCGCTTACGCATATCTTGCAAAAGACAGTGGAGTCTGTGAACTTCCACAACCATTCAATGATGAATAATTCTTTTGAATTATTCTTTTCTTCTTTTTTTTTAGTGAACATTTGGAACTATTACTTTTTTAACAATGAACTATAAAAGTAGTATTGGTGATAATTTGAATATAAATCTTAAGGAAGCAATTTTGATATTCGTTAGAGGAATACTTATGGGATCTGCGGATATTGTTCCGGGAGTGTCTGGAGGAACAATTGCTTTAATTACTGGAATTTATTCTCATTTGGTAGAAGCAATTAGTAACATTAAGTTTGGATTTGTAAAACCACTGTTTAAAGGAGATTTGCATGGATTTTGGACCCAATTGCTAGATGAAATAGATTTTAAGTTTTTTATTCCATTGATATTGGGTATAGGTGTAGCATTCTTAACACTTGCTAAAGTTGTAACTTTTTGTATGGATAACTATACTGCATTTACATATTCATTCTTCTTAGGGCTAATTATAGCTTCTGCAGTAATATTGTTTAAAAAACTCAATAAAATTAACCTAAAAAATATATTATTTGCAATAATTGGATGTGTTTTAACATACATATTTGTAAGTTTGAATCCGATTGCGGCAAATCATTCCCTGCTGATAATATTCTTTTCAGGTATGATAGCCATTTGTGCAATGATTTTGCCAGGTATTTCAGGATCATTTTTACTGTTGCTTTTAGGGCAATATAAATACATGTTAAATGCCCTTCACCAATTGCATTTATCTGAAATAATTGTATTTGTTGTCGGTGCGGTAATAGGAATACTGGGTTTTTCAAAAATATTGAATTATTTGCTCAAAAATCATGAAGAAGTGACCATGGCATTTCTTATTGGTGTAATGCTTGGATCATTAAAAGTACCTGGTGTTGAAATCGCAAATTCAGTTGGTATGAACTTTGCAGGTCTGTTTCCTTGTTTAATTATTGCAATTATAGGATTTGCGATTATTATAATAATGGAAACCAATTTTGATTATATCGAATAATCAAAATTAATTATTTTTTTTTTAATGTATTATATTGATTTATTTTTGTAAAATTATTTTACACGTGTAAAATTGATTTATTTTAGTATTAATAGATTATTTGGGCTTTATAGTAAAATATATATTATTTTTAGAATAATATTTGATTATAAAGTATGTAACGGTTGAATAATGTCATATATTTACATTGATGAAAGTGGAGATTTGGGAACTAAAAAGTTTAGTTCAAAATATTTTGTTATAGTTGGAGTTAAGGTTGAAAACCCAATAACTTTAGATAGGGTAATAAATAAAACTAGACGTTCAGTGAAAAAGAAACTTTTAACCTCTAATGAGATTAAAGGAAGTAATTTGCCTTATGAGTTAAAGTTAAAAAGTTAAAAAATGTGAATTATGAAACATTTATCCTTGTTTTTGAAAAAATTAACAGATATAAAATTGGATATGGATATGATAATAAGGAATTATATGATATATTGGCTTCTGAATTAGCTAAATTAATAACTATAACTAATCCTACTTTTATCTTCATTGACAAGTCAAAAAACAAAAATTATGAAATACTCAAATTCAATCAGAAATTTCTAGAAAATTTAATCAATTATAAAAATCAACCAATTACTATTGAGCATGTGAATTCTATGCATTTCAAGGGGTTGCAAATTGCTGATTTAATTTCATGGTCAATTTTTCAAAGTTTTGAGCATGACAATAATGAATTTTCAAGATTAATAAAAAATAAAACAATTAAAGAATTATATAAAAATTAGATTAATAAGATATGAAGAACCCATGTACCACCTAATTCGCCCCTCGTCGAGACAAGGATATATGGGCTAAACTTTAATAAGTTTTTACCTTCTAAATCTTAATTAAAATATGGGCCATATTATACTTAAATGTTTTCATTAACTAATTGAGTCACGTTGATTTAATTTAAAATTTATTAACGATTAATAATATAAATAAACATAATGCTAGTTTTAAAAAAGATTAAAAAACAGTGGAGGTTATTTCCGATTGGTTCTCCAAAAGGTGCACTAAATCATAAGAGGGAACCGGAATTCGTTGGAAATATCAAGTTCAGCCATGACGGCGACTCATTGTCCATTTCACGTTTCGTTGCAGATTATAACTTCAATGACAATTCAACTTTAAATGAGAAGCTAATGCCTCCGGGTGAGGTCATCAAGCTTTTGCGAAGTCAGGCTGTTTTCCTTGCAACTCCTGATGAAAAGGTGGAAAGATTTCTCAAGTCATTAAACATCAAGGTCAGGAAAACCCAGGTTTGTGACTTCTGTGCATATGAGGGAAACATCACTATTGTAAACTCCGAATTTTCCTATAAGTACAACAATCAATTGATTTGTAAGGATTGTGCTCATGATACAATAAAAGAGGAAATCAAGCTTCAGGGATTTGATAAAAAGATTTTTAGAAATCTTAAAAAGACATTGGAAAAAACAGGAAGTTTGGAAAAGACATTGTCTGTCCTTGATCCTCACTTTGACCCCTTGAAAAACACCAAACTGACATTATTTGATAAGACCAAAAAATCCAAGCATATCATACCTCCTGTTGACATGAAACGGTTAAAGATACCTAAGAAATTCAAACAGGTGTTATTGGACTCAGGCAATACTAAATTGTTGCCGGTTCAGTATCTGGCCATTAAGGAAGGACTCTTAAAGGGTGAGGATTTGCTTGTTGTAAGTGCAACAGGTTCAGGTAAGACACTGGTTGGGGAGCTTGCAGGAATTACCAAGGCACTTAAAGGCAAAAAGTTTATTTTTCTGACTCCTTTGGTTGCATTGGCTAACCAGAAATATAGGGATTTTAAAAAGAAATACTCAAAATTAGGATTAAATGTTGCAATTAAGGTTGGAAGAAATAGGGTAAAGGCAAAAGGGGAGCTTAAATTGCCTGATTCCGATGTTTCAAATGCAGATATTGTTGTTGCAACATATGAGGGAATCGATTACCTTTTAAGAAACGGTAACTCCAAATCATTGTCAGGTTTAGGCGTGGTATTGATTGACGAGATTCATATGATTGATGATGAGGACAGAGGTACAAGGCTCAATGGCCTTATTAAAAGGATAAAGAACCTATATCCTCAAACACAGATTATTGGACTTTCCGCTACAGTCAAAAACCCTGAATTTCTAGCTTCAGAGTTCAACATGAAGCTGGTTCAATACTCCCAAAGGCCTGTTCCTTTAGAAAGGCATCTTGTTTATATCAGAAATGAATCCCAAAAGCGTCATCTCATGAGAAAGCTTGTTCAAAAGGAATATAACACAAAATCCAAAAAAGGATTTAGAGGTCAAACAATTATATTTACCAATTCAAGGCGTAAGACCCACCAGATTGCCAATTATTTAAACAATAAAAGGGTGAATGCTCAGGCATACCATGCCGGATTGTCCTATTATAAGAAGGAAAAGATTGAAAAGGACTTTGACAAGGGCAAGATTTCATGTGTAGTGACAACAGCAGCTCTTGCGGCAGGTGTGGACTTTCCGGCTTCACAGGTAATATTTGATTCTCTTGTTATGGGAAACAAGTGGATCAATCCAAACGAATTTTCTCAGATGTTGGGTCGTGCAGGAAGGCCGTCATACCATGATCGGGGTGTCGTATACTTGATTCCGGAAGTTGGAAATGACTTTATGGGAGAAAGTGAAGAATCCAAAGCACTTGATTTGCTTGAAAGCAATAGTGAGGATGTATTCATAGAATATGATGAGGAATCAGCATATGAACAGATTTTGGCAGATATCTCATCCACATCAATCAAGTCAATTGAAGAGCTGAATAAGTTTTATAAGGATATTGATGTTCCGATTTCTCTTAAGATTGCCAGTGATGAAATGGAGGATTTGGGATTAATCAACATAACTCCGAATAATAAGCTGGATGTTACAAAGTATGGTAGGGCGACATCTGTGTCATTTTTATCTATTGATGAAGCTGAATTCATTAAGAATACTTTAAACGATAGGGAGTATCTGAAAAGATATGTTGGACACTCTCCGATGTATAAGAAAAAGGACAAGTATGATAAACTGAAAGTGCTGATTTTAGCTATGGCACTGGATTTGGAAATGTTTGAAAATGCATATCTGTCAAGTGTGATTCACAATCAGATTTCAAACGCATTGAAAATCAAGTTTTCAACAAGGCTCTTTGCGGAATCCACATTGGATATAATTTCATCCGGTGAAGCCATTGAGAAAGTGGACAAGAAATTCCAGGATGCACTGATTGCACTTCAAACTGATTTTATGCAATGCAATTGTCAGGACAGGCCATTCTGCAGTTGTATGCAAAGAGGAATTTCTGAAGTAATTATTAATGAAAGGCTTAAGGGCAAAGACCCTCAGGACATATCAAACAAACTGTTCAGAAAATATCAGATTCAGGTCTATCCTGGAGATATTTTTTCATGGCTGGATAATTTTGTCAAGAACCTGGATGCGATTAAGAGAATTTCAAAATCATTTAATAAAAATAATATAGTTAAAAAGACTAACTATTTAATTAAGAAAATAGAAAATGGGTGAAGATGCATGTATGCAGAAGATAAAATATTAATCGGTTGTAATGAAAACGAAAAAGTGTTTTTATTGCCAAAATTAGCTAATAGACACGGTTTAATAGCTGGAGCAACTGGAACTGGTAAAACAGTTACCTTAAAAGTGTTAGCGGAATCATTCTCTGATTTGGGTGTTCCTGTTTTTTTAGCGGACATGAAGGGAGACATTTCAGGACTTGCAAAAGTTGGCGCAACAAATGATTTCATTGCAAGAAATGTTGAAAACTTTGGTCTGGAAGAAATGGGATTCAATTTCCATGAATATCCTGTTGAATTTTGGGATTTGTTTGGAGAAAAAGGTCTTCCAATCAGAGTAACACTATCTGAAATGGGTCCTGTATTGCTTTCAAAAATATTGAACTTGTCTGAAGCTCAAGCAGGTGTTTTGAATATTGTATTTAGAGTGGCGGACGATGAATCCCTGTTAATCATAGATATTAAAGATTTAAAGTCAATGATTAATCACGTTGTTGAGAATAAAGCACAATATGAAAGTGAATATGGTGCAATTGCAGAAAAATCCGCAAATACTATCTTGAGAAGCTTGATTACCTTGGAAGACCAAGGAGGAAACAGTTTCTTTGGAGAACCTGCACTTGATTATAATGATTTTATTCAATTAGATGACAATGGAAAAGGTGTAATCAATATTTTAGATGCTCAAAAGTTATCTTTATCACCTGAATTATATTCCACATTCCTTTTATGGATGTTATCCAGTTTATATCAGAACTTGCCTGAAGTAGGGGACCTTGACAAACCTAAATTCGTATTTTTCTTCGATGAAGCTCATTTATTATTCGATGATTTATCTCCTGAATTTGCAAAGAAAATTGAACAAATCGTAAGGCTCATCAGGTCAAAAGGTGTAGGATTATACTTCATTTCACAATCTCCTGCTGATATTCCTGATGACATTTTGGCACAATTGGGAAATCGTGTTCAGCATGCGCTTCATGCATACACTCCAAAAGATCAGAAAGCTGTTAAGGTGGCTGCTGAAACATTCCGGCCAAACCCTGACTTTGACACTGCAGAAGTCATATCCACTTTAGGAACCGGTCAGGCTTTAGTGTCTGTTCTTGAAGAAAAAGGAGCTCCTGGAATTGTTCAACAGGTCAATATCGTGCCTCCTCAAAGTTACATTGGCGCAATTGATGATGACTTGCGCAAGCAGATAATTGATATTTCCGGATTAAAATCCAAGTATTGGGAAGCAGTTGACGGTGAATCCGCTTATGAATTGTTGCTAAATAAAATTGATTCAAATCCAAATATTGAAAGTGAGGTTCCGGAAGTTGACAAGCAAATAATTGAAGAGGTTAAGGCTCAAAAACAAGAGGCTCCAGAACCTGTTCCGGAAGCACCTCAGCAACCTTCCGCTGGAGGCATATTGGGCGACATCTTAGGAACTGTGATTGCAGGTCAAACCCAGTCTGCAGGTAAGAAAACCAAAAAGACTGCTCAACAGAAAATGGTTGAAAAGGCTGCAACTCAGGCAATGAACACCGCAGCTCGTGAAGTTACAAAAGGAATCATGAGGGGAATTTTCGGACAAATGAAATAGGTGGTTTTAATGGCACATCCTCACAAGAATGCAATAGCTAACATGAATGCATCATCTTTGATTGGAATAATTGAAGAGTCCAAGCTGACTTATGTAAGGGACAATCTGGATATGCACTTGCATGAAAGTCAAGTAAAACTATTAAAACAAGTAAAAAAGCATGAAAAACCTCATCACAAACGAATTAGAGTTAAACAGTATCAAAAGGCTGAAAAGACTGATTTATTCAAGTTGCATGAGGAATTATATCTTAAAAGCTATAAGAAATTGGCTAAAAAAGGTCTTATTGAAATCGATGAGGAACCTGAAAACGGCCTTCCCTATGACTGCTCATTGACCGAGAAGGGAATTGAAGTTTTAGATGAGATTGCCCGTCTTGAAGTTGAGTGGGAAGGGGTTGTCGGTGTTAGTGAAGATGATAAAGAAATCTTGAAGAATCTGGCACTAAACTCCTTTGAAATTTCATACAATCACAAGAAGAAGCTAGATTTCATCTTTTAGATATTTGAATTCCATAGCTATTGAGTTATATGCATTTTCAACATTCTCAATAGCATCTTTTCTATTTTTAAAAAAATATAAGTGACTTTCACAGTCACAGTCTGAACATCCAAAGCCTGTAATTCCTTCAGTTGTATTGGACAGATAATGGGACAATTTGCATTCTATTTTTTTGCGTGACTCGTTGTAGATTACATCGGTGATTTCAGCATGTTTCAAAAGGTAGTCTACATGCCAGTGTAGCTTTTTTTCATCGCTCAAATGTCTTCTGATGCGTCCAAATAACGAATTCATTGCAGACCCTACATAAACATATTTTCCCTGCTTAAATTGGATATTTCCTAGTTTTTTCCCAATTTTTATTGTTTTGTCCTTTTCTAAACTGATTATCAAACAATAACAACCTTTCATATATCTATTTTATTGCCAATCTATATTAATTTTTATTAAAATTTACTTGATTATTTATACTATAAAAATTAAACATAATAATATATTAAATCATTATGGAGGAGAAATTTTTGCTTAAAAAGGATAAATTATTTTGCATGCTTTTGATAGCATTACTCTTATTAATCATCATTCCTTCAAGTTTTGCTCATGAAAACGATACTGAGGTTACAATCGATGATGAAAGTCAAATAGCTATTGAAAGTGTCGATGATGGAGAACTCCTAAAGGCAACAAGCAAGGATTATTACTTCGACGCCTCTGTTGAAAATGACGGAGACGGTTCAATCGAATATCCTTATAAATATCTTACTGCCGATAGGATTAAGGCAAATGCCAATATTTATTTGGCAAATGGTGAATATAAATTGGATAACTCAAAGACAATCGAGCAGGTTAACTTTTATGGTAGCGATGCCAATGAGACAATCATAAAGTATGATGGTGTTGCATTTAAAGTCTGGAATTCACTTACATTGACTAATTTGACAATTTCAGATGCAACTATCATGAATTTTGAAAAGCTTAATGCTACTAACACCATATTTACTCATGGTAACGGCTGTGACCCTGATAACTATGGTAATAACTACGGTGGGGCAATTTACTGTCCTTATTATACTTCCGAATACACTCCGGATGTTCATATTACCAACTGTACATTCAAAGACAACTATGCTGAATATGCTGGAGCAATATATATGGATAGGGGTAATTTGGATATTGTTGATACCATGTTCATCAACAACTATGCATATAACTTCGGTGGTGCAATTGGAGGAGAATATGGAACTTCCATTTCAATTTCCAGATCCAAATTCTATAACTCCTATTCAATTGCGGATGCTGGAGGTGCAATCTATTTAAGAGACTCTAGTTTAAAAATGAATAATGTGGAGATTGTTAATTCATCCGCTACTTTTGGAGGCGCAATTGCATCTTTAAACACTGATGTAAGTCTAAATTATTTAACAGTCAAAGATTCATCTGCCAAATGGGACGGAGGAGCAATTTATCATATGTATGGTGAGTTTTCTTCAGCATATGGTAATTTCAATAATAACTCCGCTAGCAATGGTGGTGCTTTATTCATCGACAATTCCACAAGTCTATTCCTAAGAGGCAATACATTTAATAATAACAATGCGAATTATACTGCAGGTGCAGTATACTCACTTTGCAACACTTTAAAGGGAATGGCTACTGTTAAACAATTTAACAGATTCAGCGGAAATAAGGCATTCTTTAAAAATGATGAATATGAATTATCCACTCTCAATTTAACAATTGGTAATGGAAATTACACATTATATATGAATAATGCTTCTGAAATTTCCAGCTTACCTTCATATTATAGTCTGCGTGACCATAACTTGCTTACAATTCCAAAGGACCAGCAATCTTCAGGTAACTGCTGGGCATTTACTGCAATATCAGTATTGGAATCAGCAATCTTAAAGGCAACCGGTGAATATATGGACTTTTCAGAAGAAAACATGAAAAATGTCATTGCTCAGTTTTCCGACTTCGGATGGACTATTGAAACCAATGAGGGTGGTTACGGTCCGATGCCTATAGGTTATCTTACAAGCTGGTTAGGTCCAATCAATGAAACAGATGACCCATTTGATGATAAGGGAACATTATCTCCTATAATTAATAGTCTAATGCATGTGCAAAATGTAGTTTATCTAAACCGCGAAAATTTCCTTGATAATGATGAAATCAAAAAGGCTATAATGCAATATGGTGCTGTTGGAACATCAATGTATTTCGATTCCAATTACTTAAGATGGGAAGGATATTACTGTTGGAATCTTTATCCATCAAATCATGCAGTAACAATTGTCGGATGGGATGATAACTACTCAAGAGACCACTTCTATGGATTGCCTTCCACATGTGGAGACGGTGCATGGATAGTTAGAAACAGCTGGGGTCCTAACTGGCAGGATGACGGATACTTCTATGTTTCCTATTATGATGAAAAATTCGCACAGCCTGGCGTAAGTTTCCTAAATTATGCAATAGTTTTAAATGACACAATCAGATATGATAAGAACTATCAGTATGATATTCCTGGAAAATCAGACTTTTATTATTCCGATGCTGAAAATATATGGTATAAGAACATATTTGTAGCTGAAAGCAGCGAATTGTTATCTGGTGTTTCAACATACTTTGAAAAGGTAACCGATTGGACATTATCTGTTATTGTAAATGGTGAAGTAAAACTCACAAAAGAGGGTACTTCAAGTTCAGGTTACTTCACAATTGACTTGGGAAAATTCATCCATCTTAATGCAGGAGATATCTTTGAGGTTGTATTCAGGGTAAACAATTCTGATGTGACTTCTTTCCCGATTTCTGAAAAAATCTCATTCAATAAACTGTTGTATAAGCCGGGCATTTCTTACTTTAGTGAAGACGGTGAAAACTGGACTGATTTGTATAATTTCACTGATTCCTATGGAACCCACAATTATTACTCACAAGTGGCATGTATCAAGGCGTTCACCGTAACAAATCCTGTAAATACAATTGCTGATTTAATCATTGATTATGACGGATCCAATCCTGTCAACATTACAGTCAGTGTTGTTGACCAGTATGGACACATTTTGGAAGATGGAAATGTCACATTTGACTTTGACGGAGAAGAATATGTGGTTAACATTAGCGAGGGAATGGCTAAAATAACCCATAACTTTAAGAAGGGATTAACTTCAATTTCTGCTACATTCAATGGACCAGTCTACAATCCATCCTCTGTCAGTGATGAGATTAATATTGAAACTGTTAAATCAATTCTGTCTGCTGATAATCTTGTAATGGATTATAAGGATGGCAGCGCTTGGATTGTTAAATTAACTGATGAAACTGATGAGGTTATAGCAGATGTCAATGTTGGAATCGGAATTAACGGCAGGGTTTATTATCTTAAAACAGACAGTGAAGGAATTGCAAGATTGCCAATTAATCTGGCACCTGGAACATATAATCTCAATGCAACATTCAGTGATGATGATTATGAATCATCTTTTATCAATGCAACAGTGACTGTAAATAAGGTAGATGTTATTTTATCCAGCGAAGACTTTTCCATGGATTATAAGGATGGTAGCGCTTATACTGTCAAATTGACTGATATTAATGGTAATGCTATTTCAAATACTGCAGTTGCCGTATCTATTAACACTGCAACATATAATATTGTAACTGATGCTGAAGGATTTGTAAAATTACCAATCAATTTAAGAGCAGGTAATTACACAATATCTGCTAATTTTAAAGGAAATAAATACTATAATTCTGCTGATGAAATAAGCAATACAATTACTGTTAACAAGGTAGTTCCGGTTATCTCTGCAGAAGATCTTGTCATGACCTATAAGGATGGCAGTTCCTATGATGTAAAATTAGTTGATAATAAAGGTAATGCTATGGTAAATGCGATTGTTAAGATTACAATCAATACAAAAACCTATAATGTCAAAACTGATGCGCAAGGTATTGCAAAAATGCCAATCAACCTTAAAGCTGGAAAATACACAATTACTGCAAGATTTGATGATGCAAATTATCAATCAGTTTCAATTACAAATACTGTTACAGTCAATTTGAAATCATACATCTCCGCAAGTGATGTTAATATGAGCTATAAGGATGGTACCACATATGATGTTCAATTGGTTGATGGCAATGGAAATCCATTGGCTATTTCCGGTGAAATCATTAAAATAACCATCAAAGGCAAGACCTATGATTGTAAAACAAATGCAAACGGTGTTGCAAGCTTACCTATTAACTTAATGCAAGGCAATTACACTATTTCAGCACAGTATGGTGATGAGATAGTCAATAACACTATTGTTATAAACAAATAGGCTATTGCCTATTCTTTTTTTATTTTTTTTAAATATAATTTACTTATTTTTTATTAATAAATTATCAAGTTAATTTGAAATATTTATATATGCATTTTAACAAATATAACATCAGTATAATTTATAGTTAGGTTGATTAAATGAAATTGAAAAAGATACTTTTGATAAGTATGGCATTGTGCATTATGCTGCTTGCAATAAGCAGTGTTTCAGCAATGGACATGGATGACAACGCAACTGTTGAAAGTCCTTCCGTTGATGTTGAAACAAGTATTGAAAATGCTGATGTTATACAGGATGTTGAATCTTCAAATCAGGATTTGCTAGAGGTTAGTGAGCCTAATTTGGATGATTCAAAGCTTAAGGAAAGTAATGATGAAATCATAGTTGAAAATTGGGATGATTTACAATATTACTCTTCTTTAACTGATAAGGATTACACTTTGAAACTAAAGGAAAATACCAATTATTATCCTACTGATGTTTCAGACAGTAATTATCAAATCGTAATTAAGAATAATGTAAAAATAATAGGAAATACTGGTGCTTATATAGGAGATACTTCACCTGAAGCAGGTAAAATCACTTACACTGCAATTAAGGTTGAAGATGATTCCGGAATTGGTGTCAGTTTGGAAAATGTAACATTTAAATGGATTGCTACACGTTACCAGCCTGACGGCGTATTTTTCGTAATGGGAGGTAATGCTGAAAACAGCTTCAAGAACTGTTACTTTACAAACATTACTACTGACTTGGGACATTCAAGCATATTGCACCTTAAAAGAGGTAATGCAACCTTAAGTAACTGTACATTCATTAACTGTACTACTGACTTTGGGTGTGTAAGTATTTATGACCCTAATGATGATCCTACCAAAACATGTACTGGGGCTTCCATGCAAGTGGATGATTGTTACTTTGAAGGAAACTATGCTAAGACTGAACCTGGTTGTATTAATAACTGTGGAATACTAGTTGTCAATAATAGTACTTTCTATAAGAATAGTGCTTTCTGGTGGGCAGGTGCAATACATACTCATGGTGGTGCTAATACTACTATATACGATTCTGACTTTATAGATAATGTAGCTGGTTGGAATGGTGGTGCATTATATACTTATAGTTATTTACAGATTTACAACACTAGGTTTATAGGTAATAACTGTACTACTAATAATGGTGGTGGTGCTATTGGAGCTTGTAAATATCTACATGCACCATACATACATATTGAAGATAGTTTATTTGAAAACAATGAAAACCTCTGTTGGGGATTAGATGAATTGTCAACTAGTGGTACTGGCCGTGGAGGAGCAATATCCTTAATGGATGAAGGTGGTCTTGAAGTATATAATAGTGTATTTATTAAAAATAGTGCTTCTATAGGTACTGCTATTTGTGCTATTAATGGTGGTCTATCATATGGTTCTCCTGATGTGAAAATCATAGGAAATCAATTCATCAACCACACACGTATTGGTGATGTATTGGATGTTAGAGTGGCAGCAGGATCTATTGCTGAGATAAGGGACAACTATTATTATAACAATTCATTAGTGTATGAAAAACTCAAACTCACTGCAGATGACCCTGTTAATGGAGTAGTAACATTCCATCTTGATGCTCGTTTAAAAAATGCTAAATCATTCGATGCGGATATTTTGGAAAAATCTAAATATGATGTTTATGTGAATGGGGTTTATAAAACCACAGTTTCAAGTACTGATTTTGACTTGAATCTTGGAAAAGGCAATAGTGCCAAAGTTTATGTAATGCCATCTATATCAAACAGTAAAAGTAACGAGGTTTCTGCAGGAATTGCAAAAACTTTCATTTATGTTTCACAGAAAAATGGTAATGATGCAAATAATGGTCTGACCAGAACCAAAGCTGTAAAAACATTAGCCAAAGCTATTCAACTTGCAAACGCTACCGAGAATATTGTCATAATGGATGGAACATTCAAGGAAACCGGTTTGACAATAAACTATAACTTAACAATAGTTGCTGAGAGCAATGTAGTGATGACATTTACCGGTAACGGTTTTACAATTACAGATGGTGATGTGAAATTTGAAAATGTCACATTTAAAAATTGTAAATATGGATCCAGTACTAAAAATAGAATAATATCTAATACCGGTTCAGGATTTTTAATTCTTGACGGTTGTGTTTTTGAAGGAAATGAATATAAAACTCATGTTGAGGCTGTCACTCTTGAGGCTGAAAATTTAATTTTCAATAATAACAAGGACGGTTCTGTAATCAAAGCTGATTCACTCACCCTTAAGTCATCAGTGTTCACTAATAATTTAGTAACATATACTGCATCAAAAGGTTTAGTGATGTTTAGAACCAGCGGTAAGATGACCAAATTTGAAGTGGAAGACTTGACATTTATTAACAACACAGTTCATACAGGTTGTCTTTTACCAACAAAATCAACAACTACTGCAACAATCACTGACTGTACATTTATCGCAAACAAAGGTACAAACAGAGCATCTGCGGTATGTCTTGATGGTGGTGTAAGTCTAGTTATTCAATCTTCAAAATTCATCAACAATACTGATACTGGTGGCTATGCTTCAGTAATTTACGTAACTTCAGGTACTTTGGTGCTTAAAGATTCAATTATACTTAACAATTCATTTGAAAATAATAACAAGTTAGTTATTAATGGAAATGATGCAAATCTTAAAAAAGTAACCGCCAACAATAACTGGTGGGGAAACACCCCAGATAATTTAACAAAACCTAACTTAAAGGAATTTGCTCCATCAAATACATTGCCTAACGGATGGTATCCAGTAAAATACTGGTTGGTATTGAATGCTACAGCTTTAGATAATGCAATTGAAATCAATAAAAGAGTTCCAGTTCAATTCGTTTTCACACAAATTGATGATGAAGGAAATGTAACATCATATGACGGTGTAAACTTACCAAGCTTTGACTTGGATTTAACAGCAGTTAATGGAACCTGTTCAAATAATAAAATTACTATGGAAAACGGAATGGGAACCACCTACTTCACATTATCACAAATGTCAAGCGCTTCTCTTACAGGTTCATTCAATGGAATAGACTCAACAATCAATTTCACATTTAAAAAATCAACTCCTGAACTGACTATTGATGCAAATGACATCAATATTGGAAGTGCTGCAACTATTGTAGTTACTGTTCCATCAGACGCTACAGGAACTGTCAAAATTAAAGTGGGAACAGTTACCAAGACTGCAACAATTTCAAAATCAAAAGCAACATTTTCAATTCCAAACCTTGCAGCGGGTAATTACACAGTTGAAGCAACATATAATGGTAATTCAAAATATGAAGCAACAACTGCATATTCAAATTTAACTGTAAACAAACTTGAATCAACTACTAAGATTTCTATCGGAACAATTGCGTTGAATAAAGATGTAATTGTCACAATTACTTTACCAAGTGATGCAACTGGTAGTGTTGATGTATATGTGAATGGTCAAAAGGCAACAATTTCAGCAGGCAATACATATACTATCAAAAAGGTTCAAAGAGGAGACTATGTAGTTAAAGCTGTTTATAATGGTGATTCAAAATATTTACCTAGTGAAAATGAAACTTCATTTGAAGTAGCTAAATTAACACCAACATTAAATGTTAATGTTCCTGACATAACCTACGGCGAGGATGCTGTAGTTACAGTTACTTTAAACAGCGGGGCTACCGGTAATGTGACCGTGACAATTGACGGAAAATCAAACACTTCAACTATTGTAAACAATGCAGCTACAGTTAAGCTTTCAGGAATTGATGCCGGAACCAATAAATATGTTGATGTAAGTTATTCCGGATCAAATGACTATAAAAATGCGTCAACAAGCACAACATTCAATGTAGCCAAGGCAAACATTGATTTCACAATTACCGCTAACAATATCAGATTAGGTAATGATGCAATTGTGGAAATTGTATTGCCTGCAAGATGTGGAGGAACCTTAAAAATATCAGGAATCAAGTCTGAAACTAAGAATGTTCCTACCTCAGGTGTTGTTACATTAACCTATGAAGACTTAGCAGTTGGAAAATATACTGTTAAAGCAACATATAATGGAAATAACTATAATACTAAAACAAAATCCATTAGTTTCAATGTTTTAGATTGGAATCAACCTCAATGGGCAAATGAAGGTGGAGACATACAGCACACAGGTAAATCCACATATGATTCTGATGTAAACGGAGAAATAAAATGGTCCGCTTCAGTAGATGAAATCACTGGAAACTTAGCTATTGACAGCGAAGGCAATGTTTATGTAACCACTAAAAATGCAATATACTCATTTGATGGTAATGGAAAACTCAGATGGACTTACGAATCCACTGCAGCTGGAGAATACTTCTCAGGAATTGCAATCAGCCGTGATGTAATCATAGCACCAAAAGTGGACGATACATTATACTTCATCAATCAGTCCACAGGTGAGAGATACGGTCATGCAAACCTCTATCAAGGATCAAGTTACTACTCACCGATTGTTGATGCTGACGGTAATATCTATATTGCAGGTCAAGGCGGAGACGGACAAAACCCTAATCTTGTTGTTATTCCTTACAAAATTTGGGAAAATGGAGGAAATCCTACTGTAATACCATTAGGAGGAAATCCTGTTGCATCCCCAACATATATGGGTGATGGACTTGTTGTTGTCCCATGTGACAACGGTATTAAGATTGTTGATGTTTATTTCAATGAAACTGCTTATTCCGTTGGAGGAGTAATCACTAACGGTTATGCGGCTGTAGATGAATATGGAATAATTTATTCTTTCCTCGGCAATTCAATCGTGGCTAAAGATGATACTGGATCTCCGGTTTGGTCTCATGCAGTCACTGGTGGAGTTGGACAACAACTGTTCTTAGACTCTGAAATTGGAGTATATTCCGCCAATGCAAACGGTCAACTATATCTTTATGATATTTTAGATGGAACTGAACAGAAATTCTGTGATTTGGAAGTTACTTCTGGAATTTTAATTGGAAACGATAATAATTTATATTTCGCATCCCATGATTTCTTATATGCATTTGATTTGGAAGGTAATGTATTATGGAAAGCAAAATTAGAAAGTGACATCATTGGAACTCCAATAATGGATAATAATGGAATAATCTATGTCAACACTATAAATAAAGTTTATGCATTAAAGAATTCTAATTTAAAAGCGTCTGGATTAACAGTTACTACTCAAAATATTAATTTGGGCAGTGATGAAACAATAACTATCAAATTAAATGAAAATGCTACCGGAACACTGACTATTGTCGTAAACGGTCAAACTTATACAGAGGATATTACCAATGGAAATATTGAAAAAGTAATTTCTAATTTGCCTGCCGGTACTTACACTGCAAAAGTGACCTATTCAGGTGATTTAAGATATTCTCAACTTACTAAATCATCTAAATTCACTGTATCTAAATTAGATCCAAACATGAATGTAACTGCAAATAACATTAACTATGGTCAAAATGCTGTATTTAATGTAGTATTGCCTTCTGATGCAACAGGTACTGTTTCAGTTACTGTTGGAACTAAATCAGGTTCAGCATCTGTAAGTAAAGGTAAAGCAACTATAAGTATTTCTGGCTTAACAAAAGGAGATTATTCATATACTGTAACTTATGCAGGAAACACTAAATATGACTCAGATACAAAAACAGGTACAATATCAGTTGCTAAAACAAAAACCACTTTCACTGTTGCACCGGTTAGCGATATTAATGTTGATGATGTGGCTACTTTCGTAATTTCAGGATTGCCTTCAGGTGCAAATGGTATTGTGACAGTAGTTGTGGGCGATGCATCCAATTCCACTCAGGTTACTAATGGTGGTGCAAGCGTTGGCATTAAAATGTTGGCTGAAGGAACTTATACTGCTGAGATAAGCTATTCCAATGATGATAATTACATGGCTGACTCAAAAAATGTCCAATTTAATGTCAATAAGATTACTCCTACAATGTCTGTTTCAGTTTCCAACATTAAAGTTGGTGCAGATGCTGTCTTCAAGGTAACCGGCTTGCCTTCAGATGCAACAGGAAATGTAGTTGTTAATGTTGATGGTAAATCCGTTCAAGGTGCAGTTTCCAAAGGAGCTGTTACAATTAGAGTTTCAGGATTAACCAGTGGTACTAAATCAGCTACCATAACATATCTAGGTAACGCAAAATATAACTCTGTAAATGTTGTAAAATCTGTTAAAGTGACTAAAAATACTCCTACAGTCACTGTTAACCATAATACTGATGTTTATGTAGGAGATAGTGTTGAATTTAATGTTGTATTGAATTCTGATGCAACAGGAACAGTCACAGTAACTGTGGATGGCAAAACAGGATCTGGTGAGGTTGTAAATGGTGCTGCTACAGTCACAATTACAAGTTTGACTGAAGGTACAAAAACTCCTCAAATTTCATATTCTGGTGATGAAAAATATAATGCTGCAACTCCTTCCGCTCAAAATATTAATGTTATTAAAAGGGATGCGGAAATTACAGTAAATCCTATAGCTGATATTTATATTGGTCAAGATTTAACATTTGATATTATATTAGCACCAGATATGAGTGGATATGTTACTGTAGTTTGCGGAGATAACTTCAATGAAACTTACAGTGCTAAATCTAAGGTATCAGTAACTATTCCTGATTTATCCGTCGGTACAAAAAATATTGATATAACATATTCAGGAGACAGTAAATATAATTCCAATTCAATTTCAGTTACAGCTAATGTCCTTAAAAATCCTACCACTTTAACAGCAAATAATCTTGTCATGAAGTATAAGGATGGCTCTGCTTGGACTGTTACTTTAACTGATAGTAATGGTAATGTTATTCCTAATGTAGGTGTAAAAATAGGCATTTCAGGCGTATACTACACTATTAAAACAAATGCAAATGGTGTAGCTAAATTAACCATTAACTTAAATCCGGGCACTTATAATCTAAATGCCACATTTGAAAATGACATTTATGACTATAGCTTTACTAGCGCTAAAGTGACTGTTAATAAAGGAGATTCCCATTTGAGTGCTTCTGATTTAGTCATGAAGTATAAGGATGGTTCTGCTTGGACTGTTACTTTGACTGATGGTAAAGGTAATGCTATTTCTGGTGTTGCTGTTAAGATTGGTATTAATGGTGCTGCTTATAATTATATGACTGATGCTAATGGTGTTGCTAGCTTGCCGATTAATTTGGCCCCTGGTACTTATAATGTTAGTGCTACTTTCACCAACAATAAGTATGTGTCAAGTTCTGCTAATGCTCAGGTGACTGTTAATAAAGCTGAGTCTCATTTGAGTGCTTCTAATCTTGTTATGGATTATAAGGATGGTTCTGCTTGGACTGTTACTTTGACTGATGGTAAAGGTAATGCTATTTCTGGTGTTGCTGTTAAGATTGGTATTAATGGTGCTGCTTATAATTATATGACTGATGCTAATGGTGTTGCTAGCTTGCCGATTAATTTGGCCCCTGGTACTTATAATGTTAGTGCTACTTTCACCAACAATAAGTATGTGTCAAGTTCTGCTAGTGCTAAGGTAACTGTCAATAAGGCAACTCCTTCCTTGACTGCTAAAAATCTTGTAATGTTTTATAAGGACGGATCAGCTTATAGTGCAACCTTGAAAGACAATAACGGCAATGTCATGGCTAATGTGTACATTAAATTCACTATTCTTGGCAAGACTTACAGCATTAAAACCAATAGTAAAGGTGTTGCTTCATTGCCAATCGGCTTAAAAGAGGGTAATTATGACATTTCCGTAAAATTCGATGGAAACTACATATATAACTCAGTAGAATACAACAGAACAATTACTGTTAAACCTGTAGAAAAGTCTATTGTCGCTGAGGATGTTAATATGGTTTATAAGGATGGTACCAGCTATAATGTTCAGTTAGTGGATAGTAAAGGCAATGCTCTTGCTATTTCAAATGAAATTGTAAAGATTACCATTTTAGGCAAATCATATGATATCAAGACAAATGCCAATGGTATTGCAAGTTTACCAATTAATTTAAGGGCAGGTATTTATGATATTTCTGCCGAATACAATGGTAAAACAATTTCCAATACTATAACAGTTAAAAATGCATAAAAAATAAACTGTTTAAATAGGACTCATGTGTCCTATTTTTCTTACTTTTTTTTAAAATTCTTCATATTCTATAATCTTTGACTAATTTTAAATATAACTTAACTACATAAATAATAATATTATTCAAGTTTATTTGAATAACATTTATAATTAGTTTATAAGGTGATTTTATTTTGAAGATAAATAAAATGCTATTAGTTAGTATGATTTTACTGGCTATTCTAACTTTTGGAGCCGCCAGTGCGGCTGAAGATACGACTGTTGATAATTTAACAGTTGTTGATGATGGGGGAAGCGTTGATATTGCTTCTTCTATTGATGAAGTAGAAGTCAGTGGTGATATCGCTTTGGATGATTCATCAAGTGATAATGCTATTGATTCTGATGTAAAATATGTAAAAAATACTGATTCTAAGCTAAGCGCTTCAGCTTCCAATGACTTGCTTGGTGAAGACTATGAAGTCATAACCCAAGATGAGATTAAAATGAGAGGTTGGGAAGACAGAGTAATCTCAGGTAACTATAAATTTGAAGGTGTGTTCAATGATCTTCCGGATTATCTATATGTTGATGGAGGTACAGTCATTGACGCTACCGGCGCAAAATTTATTGATACCGGTATTATTCTTGTAGAACCTGATGTTCAAATAACCGGTTTAACCATTGAAGTAACCAAACATCTTATTGATGAAAATGCATATGCTCCTGATGGTACTGTGATATATGTAGGTTCTACTGATAATGTTAAACTCAATGGCTTAACTGTTGATTATGCTCCTGCCAATGATGACCATGATGCATTCGCAGTTGTTATTGACAATGCAATGGATTTTGAATTAAAGAATTCAGAAATCACATTAAATGGTTCAAGCCTTTACGACAACTATGAATATGCAATGAAGATTATGAGTGCAACAAATGGTTTAATCGAAGAGAATATCATAAGAGCAAATTTACCTATTCTTGATGTTGATTATAGTAAAAACGGAGGCCAACCTGGTCTTGACACTGATTTGGTCTTAACTGTTGGGGTTCAAGAGTCTAATGACATTGATTTTATTGGAAATACATTTATTGCTCATGTAATTGACCGTAATGGTGATTATGCAACTCTTGACTGTATGATGATTGAAAACTCCAATAATATTAACATTATCGGAAACACTTTCAATGAAACAGATTTCTTCACCCAAGAAGGTGAAAACAATTACTTGAATGTTTTAGACATGTACTACACAAGCAATGTTTTAGTTCAAGGCAATAAAATTAGTGTTGAAACTACCGGTGGAAGTGAAAACGCTGGTACTTCTTATCCTATTCAATTAACTGGACCATATGAAAATGTTATAATTGACGGAAATGACCTTTATTCCAATTGTGCAGGTCCTGCATTAGGAATTTATTCCCAAAATTATTATGGAGACACCGAAATTACAGTCACAAACAATAATATTGATGTAACTGGTCTTCCAACTCACAATTCATGGGGATTAGTGTCAGGTATTGAATTACAGGACAATGTTGCTCGCGTATATAATAATACAATCACTACCAAAGCATACAACGGTTATTATGAAGAAGGCATGTACTTATATGGTATAAGCTACGCTCAGGCTTTAAATGATAATCACCAATATGATATTAGAGATAATACTATCATAACTGAAGGAGATTATGCAATTTATCTTTTACGGGCTGCAGATACAATTATCACTGATAATTCATTATCTTCCGGTAAATATCAGGGTGATGAGGCAATTTACATTGAAAAATATGATGGTAATCTTGAAATAAGAAACAATTATGGTAGAAATGCGTTTTACGTATCCGAATCTGGTGATGACTATGCTGAAGGAACAGAAGATGCTCCGTTCAAAAATATTGCCAGAGCTTTAGCGGAAATTCCTAAAACCGGTACAATATACCTTTTAGAAGGAACTCATATCTTATCTGAACAATTAAACTTGGATAAATCAGTTTCATTTATAGGTGAAGGTCCTGACAGTACTGTTTTGGATATGAGTGGTTTCCCAATATGGACTGTTGATGTTTCATTAAACAAGATTTCTTTTGAAGGCATAAACTTTAAAAACATTCCTGATAGAGAAGCAATTGTTTTTGCAGCTGATATTAAAAATATCATATTTGAAAACTGTATTTTCAATATCAACACAGATAAAGAAGTCTTTATATTGGATGGTAGAGGTGCAGATTTCACATTCAAGAACAATGCTTTCATAAATGAAATCGAAATAGATGATGTTCCTTTAATAACTGTGCATAATGGAGAATACAATTTAAAAGTAAATAATAATATTCTCAATTCACTCTCTGCAATTTCCAATTCAGGTTCAGGCAGTGTTGATTTAGATTATAACTATTGGGGAACAAATATCTTTAAAAAAATTGGACTTAGAGGATTTGATATTGAAAACATTAAAAATATTGTAATTGCTAATCTGTCAGTAAGTCCGTCCAATGAGATTTACGCTGGTTCTCAAGCAAACATTACAGTAGACTTTAATAATTATTTCGATATTTTAAATGAGAAATACGGAACAAAAAATAACTTAATTCCTGATGCCATTACTGTTCAGTTTAAAGCGGACGGTAAACTGGGCGATGAATATGTAGATATTGAAAATGGAAAAGCAACCACTACTTATGTAAATGATGACATTGGAACAGATGAGGTAATCGCTTCCGTTTCATATCAGGATTTGTCTGAAAAAATCAGTATTGTCGAAATGCCTGAATTTGAAGTCAAAGCGGACAATACCCTATTAGGTCAAACCACAACAATTTATGTAACTGCACCTGGTCAAACAGGCACTGTGGAAATTAAAGTAAATGGCAAGACTATTGCATCTCCTGCTTTGGAAGATGGTGCTGTAACTCAAACAGTTGATGCTGATGATATTGTAGCTGGTGAAAACACTGTTGAAGTGATGATTAATGATATCTCATACACTGCTTCATTCACTGCAACTGAATTGGACGGTATCGTTACAAATGAAACCTTCTTCAAATATTTCAATGCTTCAAACAGTTACAGATTATGTGACTACATTCCTGAAGGAATGACTTTAGATTTCAGAGGATACTTCAACAGTACTTCCGAAGTCAGCTATGTAATGGAAATCAACAAGCCAATCAACATGATTTCAACCACCAAAGATGCATTTATTAATTTGAATACACTATCTACTGATTTCAGTGGTCAAAATCCTGGTGACAGATTCACTGTAAGTTTCAACGGTTCAGGAACAAACATAAGTGATATTACATTCTATAACTCTCAATTATGGTTCACTAACACACATAATTTAACCATGAATAATATTACTTCCATTGTGGAGAATAGGGAATTAGGTTCTGGTGTTGGTGTAACAGCATTTAGAAATGGATCTTCTCATATTAAAGTAACCAACTCCTATTTCTCAACCAAAGACAATGGTGGTCACTCTAACTTTGTATTATCAAATGCAAGTTATGTTACTGTCGATAATTGTACAATTAAAGGACAGGGAATGATTGGAAACTTAATTTACTTGAATTTATATAATTTGGATCTTCCTGACGGAGTATATCTGTCAGATATCATGGTAAAGATTAGAAAGGGTGAACTAACTATTAATGACCACAACACTTTCACTAATTGTAAAGTTTACGGTCCTGATAACGCAATGGCTATCTGTAACACATTCCGTGAAATGGGTAGTGGAAGTACCACTATCGTGAATACCACATTTGTTTATGAAAACAATGGAAATGGAGTGGCTATTCTTGGTGGTGCTGATATGGTTCTTAGAAATGTCACTGTAATAGGAGGTTCCACTGTATCAACTGGTGCACGTTCAGTTGTTGTTGATTCTAACTTCGATGGTCCTGTAACCATTGCTGGATTTACTGAATTCAACGGAAATACTATCATGAGCACCTTAACTGCAGGGGGAAACAATAATATAACAGACAACCACATTGAATCAGCTGATGATTATGCAATCACCTTAAGCGGCAGCAACAACAAAGTTTCAGACAATTATTTGGTAAGTGCATCCAAAAAAGGTGATGAGGCTGTAAATGCAGGATCAGGTACTGGAAATGTTATTCAAAACAATTTACCATTAGACATCGATGTAATATTAGATATTGAAAATGATTCAATCTGGTTAGGAAATACCAATGTGGCTACCATTACTATTAATGATGCAACAGGTAATGTTGAAATTAAAGTCAACGGCAAAACAATTGCTACTCCTGAGTTAAATGAAGGAACTGTTGTTCAAACAATCAGTGCTGATGATATCGTTGGCGGTGAAAACACTGTAGAAGCAACATACATGGGTGTTACAGCTACTAAAACTTTCTATGTATATGGTGTTGTAACCAACGAAACTTACGGTATCTATTTCAACAGGTCAAACTCTGGTCGCTTAAGTGATTTTGTTCCTGAAGGAGCAACTTTAGACTTCCAAGGAAAATTCTTAAGTTCCGCAGATGAACCGTTTGCAATGGAAATAAATAAACCTGTAAATATTATTACAAGCACTAATGATGCATACATTGACTTAAACACAACTGCGGGTTCTTTAATGGGTGAAAACCCAGGTAACAGATTTACCATTTCATTCAATGGATCCGGTACCAATATGACTGGAATCAAATTCCACAACTCTCAACTTTGGTTATATAACACTCACAATGTAACCTTGGATGGAGTCAGCAACGTAATTGAAGATAAACAAGTAGGTTCTGGTGTAGGTGCAACTTCCATTAGAGCTAATTCAACAAATGTAACAGTTAAAAACGGTTACTTCTACACTAAAAACAATGGTGGTTCATCCTCATTAGTATTGGCTTGGGCTGACTATTGTACTTTTGAAAACAACACTATTGAAGTGGAAGGAAGAGTTGGAAACTTAATCTACTTAACTACTTTCAATATTGATGTTCCTGAAGGAGTCACTGCTAATGTTCATAATAGAATTGTGAACAACACTGTAAACCGTTTGGACGGAGTATATGATTCAATCTGCTGGGGTATCGTTGTCAGCGGTTCTGATAACTTAATTGAAAACAACACTGTAAATATGCAAGGTGTAGGTATTACCACTCAATTCGGTACTAGTGTTGCAGATAATAATGTTTACAAAGGAAACGTATTGCACAACTGTTCTTTAAGCACTTTACCTAATGCTGTTGTTTATGACAACTACGTTGAAGGTGCTTCAATGACTGTTGCTGCTGGCGGAGAAGCTTACAACAACACAGTTATTGGCGGTTCATTAAATGTAAATGATGCACTTGCTCACGATAACAATGCAAAACTTGTTTTAAATGGTGCAAATGCTTCAGTATATGGTGAAATTAATGATTTAGACATCAAATCAAATGTAAACATTAGTGATATAACCGTAACCGGTACCTTAAGATTCATTGGATCAAATTCCATTTTATCCAACGCAACAGTCAACAAAGTATTGTTTGGTGTAGATAAAAATAACAAAGCTTCAAATTCCGTATTGGCGGATTCAACTGTAAACGGATATGTTACTTTCACTTACCAATCCAACGGAAACACTTTAACAGGCAATGACTTAAAATATGTTGTAACAGTTCAATCTAACAACAATATTATTACTAAAAATAATATTAACTCAATGAATGAATACGCTGTGGACAGCACATATAATCTTGCTAAAGGAAATAATATTTCCAACAACTACTTGACAACAACTGGTGGTAAAAAAGCAAATGATGCAGTCACATTCAAAGAAGGAAAAGGTCATATTGTTGAAAACAACGGTCCTGATTTCTCTGTTGATGATGTTGATGACATGTTAGCAGGTAATGATGCAAATGTTGTTGTAAATATTTTGCCTGATTATAAGGATGCTGATGTAATCGTTAAAGTAAATGGAAATGTAATAAACGAAACTACTGCTAGCGGTGCTTTTGAACAAGTTATCTCTGCTGGTGATTTAATTGCTGGTGAAAACACTGTAGAAGTTTCAGTTTATGGTATTACAAAATCAATAACTTTCAATGTTTATGAAATTATCATTGATGTTGAAGATAAAGAAGTAATGTTAGGAAATGACAATTCTGTAACCGTAACTATCCCTGGCGCTGCTGGAGATATTGTCATTAAAGTAAATGATGTTGAAATTGCAACTCCAACCTTAATCGATGGAAGTGCAACCGCATTAATTCCTGCTGAAAACATTGTTAACGGTGAAAACACTGTTGAAGTAACATACGATGGATTTACCAATTCAACAACATTCAATACAATTACCAACATTGTAACAAAAGATAACTTCTTCGACTTCTTCACAGAAGACGGTGAGTTAAAAGAGGAAATTCCATTCGATGAATTAATATTCAAAGGCGACTTCGATAATCTTGTAGACTTGATTATAATCGAAAGGCCATTAACAATCACTGGTGATGAAGCTGTATTGAACAATATGGCAATCAATATCTTCTCCGGTGATGTGGTATTGGATAACATGAATTTCACCGCAGACATGGCATTAGGCAGTTTGATTCATGCTGAAGGAGATAATATTAACTTAACTAATTTGAATATAAATTACACTCCTGAGGGTGATTATGATGCTGTAGCAATTAATTTGGCTGATTGTGTGGATGTAAATATCTTAAACAATACAATCTTCTTTGAAAGTCATGTGACTTCCGATGAACAAGTTTCAGTTGCTGTTCAAGCTGTAAACACTGATAACGTTGTAATGGACCATAACAATATTACTACAAAATTGCCTTGTGTATTTGTAAATGAGTATGACGAAGATTATTACATGATGGGTTCAAACAATGTAAACCCTGTAAGGCTTAAAGATTGTAATGGACTTGTATTTACCAATAACAATATCAATTCCACTACAAATGACTATTCTGCTTCATTCCCTACTATTCAATCAATTTACATAATCGGTTGTAGTAATTCAATAATCGATCATAACAACATATCCATGATTGATAAAATGACTCCATCAGGAATGGACAATTACATGTACGGTATCAACTTTGGCCATAACAATAATGTAACATTCTCCTACAACAATTTCGAAATGTACACTAGCGGTGGAAAAGATGCTGCTGGAACCAATTATGCGTTCCAAGGTGTTGAATCTGATGTTATCATTAAAGGAAACAACATTACCAGTAAATCCTACGGTCCAAACTTAGGTATTTACGTGGCAAGTATGTTTGGTGAAGACTCAAATCTATTAATTGAAGACAACTTCATTAACGTAACTGGTTATGCATCTCCAAGTGGTACTTGGGCTTTGGTATCCGGTATTGAAATCCAAAACGGTAACGCAAGAATCTATAACAACACTATCTACACCTACAATGTAAACGAATATGATGATGCATCATATATGTATGGTATAAGCTATGCTCAATGGATGTATGGAAGTCGTGCATTTGATATTCAAAACAACACAATTTACACTGAAGGTAAATACACAATTTCTGTAATTGATGCAGATTATGTGCACGCTACCGGAAACACATTATACGCTCATGAGTTAGCTGGTGATGATTCAATCAATCCAGGTAAATGTGAAGATGTTATACTTAGTGAAAACATTCCAGCTAAAGCTGAAATCATAATCGATGTTGAAGACTGTTTCGCAGGACATGACAATAATGTAACAATCACTGTCGTTAACATGACTGGTAATGTAACAGTCAAAGTAAATGGCAAAGATGTTGCTGTAGAACAAGTTTTAGTTGACAATGAATTCAATTACGTAATTTCAGCTTCCGATTTAGTCATTGGCGAAAACACTGTCGAAGTTACATTCAACGGTGCTGATAAAGTAATGCCAACCACTAATTCAACAACATTCAATGTAACAAAAGCTGGTTCCAGCGTAACTATTGATCCTGTTAGTGATGTTGTTTACGGAACTCCTGTTGTAATTACTTTCAATATTGTTAATGAAACTGACTTTGTCACTGTTTCTGTAAGTGATGTGAATGACCCTGATAAACAAATTGAATTTGTTTACGCTGAAGGTACTATTACTGTGAATGACTTGCCTGCTGGAGATTACATTGTTAATATTCATAATGGTGAAAATGAATTGTACACAGAATCTCAAGCTAACGCTACAT
>CAMNJW010000005.1 GCA_946541845.1 uncultured Methanobrevibacter sp. | reverse complement strand
ATAATGACTGGTGTTAATGTTTTGAATATTATCCTCCAAAACATTCAGTTCAAACACTACCTATTTTCTCTTATTTTCCCATTTTAACAATCATAAAATCATTCTCTAAAAAAAGTTGTGAGGACATCATTTTAACTGTTAACAAAAGTAGTGGGTTTCCCCAAAAATCATATAATCAAAGCCTAGGAGAGCTTCTTTTCACTGACTTTTGAGGACATGAATTTTTATGCAAAAATTGTGAGGAGTTTTACTCACTTAACGATATTCATGCTTAAAGTTTTTGTCATATAGCTTGGATGCATTAAAGTCACCGGGGTCTAACACATCTCCCACCACAATCATTGCAGTCTTTGTTATATTGGCATCTTTAACTTTCTGTGCAATATCTTGAAGGGTTCCTCTAATTATTTGTTGGTCTGGCCAAGTTGCCTTTTTGACAACTGCAACCGGAGTGGTTTCCTCATAACCTACAAGCAATTCGTCAACCACCTTGTCGATCATGCCTATTCCCAAGAAAATGCACATGGTAGCATGGTGTTTTGAAAAGCTGGCCAAGCTTTCGCCGGCAGGTTTTGGTGTTCTTCCTTCAGGGCGTGTAATGATTACGCTCTGTGAAATTTCAGGCAAGGTCAGTTCGGCTTCCAATACGCTGGCTGTACCAAAGAGGGAGCTGACTCCCGGAATAATCTCATATTCTATGTCATGCTTTTTAAGCTCTCGAATCTGCTCTGCAATTGCCCCGTAAATTGACGGATCACCAGTATGTACACGAGCCACAAGCTTTCCTTCATTAACCGCTTCAGTGATTATGGCATCTGTTTCATCCAGATTCAGGTATGCACTGTTGTGAATTTCACATCCGTCTTTTGCAGGACATAGCACCTCCTTATTTACAAGTGAACCTGCATAGATAATCACATCAGCCTGTTCGATTGCATTTCTTCCTTTAACTGTTATTAAATCCGGGTCCCCAGGACCTGCACCAACAAAAATGACTTTTCCTTTCATGGTTTAACTTTTTATTTCAAGTCATATTTAATTATTATGTATCAAAATTGACCTTTAAATTTAGTAAACTTTATTAATTTTTAAAATAATTAAAAAATATGGACAATAAAGGTTTCATTTCACTAGAATATCTATTTTCATTATTTATAGTAATTATTATTGCCTCAGGATTACTATTTTATGGTGAAGCAAATGTCAGTTCAAGTTTCAATATTGCAGACAGTGTGGAACATAGACTGATTCTAGATGATATAAAAGATAAAATCAGCCAGGTCAATTCAAATGGCGCCGGTTTTTCCAAGAGTATTGAATTGCCATCGGACAAGGGATATTTTGAAATAACCGTAGACAAGTCAAGGCTGACCATTGAATATGACGGCAAAAAAGGAGAATCATTGATGCCCCTTTTAAAAACGGATGAAAAATATAAGCTGATAAGCGGACAGAAATATTGCATTTCAAAGACTGATGACGGAAAGATTGTGATAACATGATTGGAGATAGCGGACAGACTTCAGCAGAACTGTTGTTCCTATTCGGAACATTGATTATTATTTTGATGATTTCAATTGTATTCATTGCAGGTGAAAATGAACTGACCGCAGCAATGGCTGCTGCAAGAAACGGTGCAATCGAAGGACTTGCAACATCTTCAAGTGCAATCTATCCTGAAGACACATACAGAGATTATTCAAATTCAAAAACCAGCCTGCTATATCCATATTCAGTTAAAATAGTAAACATTTCCTATTCTGATTTGGGCCTTGACAAAAATTACGATAAAAAAAGAATTCAGTTCAAGGTTTATGCAAAAACCTCCGACAGATTCGATTCAAAGGAACTTGTTTCCATAGGAGACAGAATCAATTATAATCTAAGAAAATCCGTTGCAGTCAGTTTCAATTCAACGCAATCAACCAATAAGTTATATAATCCCGTTTTCTCTCCCCATTATGTCTACACGACAGCTAATGTTAAATGGGTTTAATGACTAATATATTTGTAAAGATTCACTCAGCAAGTGAAAAAATTCAAAGAGGGATTGAAATTACAGAAGAAACATTTGAAGCAATAGCCAGTAAAATCCAGGATGAACTTGCAGATATCATCAAAAGCAAAAAGCCAATAAACGATTATGAGTTAATCGTTTACAAGTATCTGTTCATCAGCGAGCTGAAGATACCTCTTTTGGAAGATTTAGGCATTGAAATCACTGAAGACTCGTTTATATTGTATATCATTCCAGACAGCCTGGAATTCAGTCTTTTACGAAAACTGGATGATAACTTCAACAGGTTCAATCTTTGTTTCATGCCTAACAGTTACAATCTTTTAAAATTGAAATTTATATTAAGTGATTAGATGTACAGCGATGAAGAAAAGAAACAATTGATGGATGATTTAGCGGAAATGGAAACATTCAAAGCAGACACAGGGGATGAAGGCAAAATATTGCAAGATGATTTGAAGGAATATTTCATCAATGGAGCCGGCGATAAGCAGGATCTGATTTTTAGAATCGAACTTTATTTTTATGCTTTCAAGCTGTTCTGCCGAAAAGAAGTAAAAATCGACAGAAACCAATTCATTATATATTTGAACGATTCCCTACTTGACTGGAATCTGATAAAATTGGTAATGGATGATTTAACTGATTTTGAATTGGAAATAGAAGCGGTAAAAGAAAATAATGATGTGCTGATTAACCTGAATTTCACACTTCATTACTAGATTTTAAAAATTTTACGGGCATTGTTGGTGGTAATCTCATCAACAATACTCACATCAATGTCCTTGATTTCAGCTATTTTATGAACCGCCTTAACGACATTTACAGGTTCATTTCTCTCTTCTTTTGTCATTGCCAAATAAGGACTGTCAGTTTCTGTTAAAACATAATTCAAGTCTATTTTTTCTATTAAATCCTGATGCTGTTTGGAATAGCACAGCATTGTTGAAAAGCTCATGTATGCATTGTCCATGTTCATTATTCTCTTGGCAGTCTTTAGGCTACCCCCATAGCAATGGAAAACAAAATATGGAATGTCATCATAATCCGGTATGATATTGACCGCCTTTTTCTCGCAGTCCCTTACATGCATTACGATTGGCTTTTTATATTCGTTTGCAAGCTCCAGAAAACCTGTGAATATCTCCTGCTGTCTTTCACGCAGGGTCTTGTCTGTAACATAAAAATAGTCCATTCCCACTTCACCGATAGCTACTATTTCATCAAGATGATTGACAATGTTTTGGTGAGCTATACTAATCTCTTCATCAGTTGCATTTTGTGAGCTGACTGGGTGAAAACCGAATGTAGGATAAATAAAACCTTCATAATCTTTTGAAAGCTGCAGCACATCCATGTTGCTGTCGTTGCTGTAACCTGAAACAACTACATTATCCAGTTTGTCCTTTGCTCTTTTGATGACATCCTCTCGGTCTTCATCAAAGTCCTTAAAATCAATGTGGCAGTGTGTGTCTATCATTATGTACCGAACCTTCTGTCTCTTGCTTGATATGATCTGATTGCCCTTATGAAATCGACTTTCCTAAGCTCAGGCCATAAGGTTTCGCAGAAATACAGTTCGGAGTAGGAGGATTGCCATAGCAGGAATCCGCTTAAGCGCTCTTCACCGCTTGTTCTTATGATTAAGTTAGGGTCATCCAGTCCTCCTGTGTAGAGGTTTTTGCTTACAAGCTCCTCATCCACATCATCGATTGTGATTTTTCCATCCTGAACATCCTGAATAATCTTTTTAAATGAATCTATAATCTCCAGACGACCATCATATCCAATAGCTAAATTTAAAACTCTTTTATTGTAGTTTGCAGTTGCTTCTTCTGCTTCTCTAATGGCTTCCTTAACTTCATCCGGAAGCAGTTCAGTTCTACCCACAACATTCACTTTTACTTCGTTTTTGTGTATTTTTTCGTGGTCTACGAGTCTTTTGAAGTTAATGACAAATAGCTTCATCAATCCTTCGACTTCATGTTTTGGTCTGTTGAAATTTTCAGTAGAAAATGCATAGGCAGTTATAATTTCAATGCCGAGGTCAATACTCCAGTCTAGAACTTTTTCCAGGGTATCGACTCCAATTTCATGGCCTTTCAAAACATCAATGTTTCCTTGAAGTTTGGAGTATCTTCTATTCCCATCCATAATTATGGCCACATGCTTTGGCATTTTTTCAGGAATGAGATCTCTTGAAATGTACCATTCATATAATCTGTAAAGTATATTTTCTGCCATTTAAATCCCTTTTATATAATTAAACTCTATCCAAGTCATTTGCTAAAATTAAACTGCGAACATAACCATCGATGCTTTGATCCCTGCTTGTATCAATATATATTTTGTCCATTCCAAATGTCACAGCACCATAACTCGGCCAGGAATTGAGTAAAACTAGTGTTCTAAATATAATGTTTCCAACTCTTCCATTTGGAGCAATTATAACATTGCAATTGTCGTTTATTGCCTTTTCAACCAGAATATAATAGTTTTTGACTTCCTCAGATGTTTTTTCTTGAATGAGTTTAGTTAATTTTTCACTTTCAGTTATTGATTTAGAAACTTCCTCTCCTCTTCCGAAATCATCTTTTCTTCCTTCTGCAAGAATTGCAATTTTTGGTGTTTTACCAACTCTTTTTAGGAAATCAATACAATTTTCAACTATTTCGAATCTGTCTTCAACAGTTTCACCTTCATCAATACCGACCGGAGTCAAAAGGAATTCACGTCCGTTGCCATTTACATAGGTTGCCCTTGAAATGTTTGGATATTTGGATTTTAATTCCTTCATGATATTGGATGCAGGAAGGGATCCACGAACTACCCCATCTATCTTATCATCTAAAACTGCCTTGACCAGGTCTTCATCACGATATATTAGTTTTAAATTTGTTTTTGGGTGTTTTTCTTTAAAAATATGACAAGCTTGTATAATATTGTCGTTTTCTCCAACACCGATAGCTATTGTTTTCATTAGTATATGATATGTATTTTCATATATAAATTAATTTTTGTATTTATATTGTGCAACAGCACATCAATATAAAAGAAAATTTATTATTTTCTAAATTCAGTTATATAATATAAATTTTAATTATGGAACTTTGTAAATTAATTTTTACATTTTGTTTAATTAGTCAATAAATATAATCTATTTTGTACATAATATAATTATGATTAACTATTTATATAGACATATATGAATGATGATGAACTATTCAAGTTAGTAGGATACGTGATGGCATCCGAGTACCGCAAGAACATAATTAAAAATATTGGAAATGGCATTAAAATTCCATCCAACATTGCCAAGGAACTTAATTTAAGAACAAATCATGTTTCCAATGTTTTGAAAGAATTGAAAAGTGAAAATATTGTTATTTGCTTAAATGAAGATGCAAGAAAGGGAAGATTGTATAAAAATACTGAATTGGGTTTGGAAATCCTTAAGTATATCCAATGATTCCTACAATATTCGATAATTATCTACATATTTTTCAAATGTCTTAAAAAAAAATAATTTTTAATGATTTTTTGATTTTTAAATTCATCTACTCGTTGTTAGGCCATCCGCAATTGTAACAATAATCAGGATCTTCCAACTCCTCACCACAAAACGGACAATATTCCTTTTCATCATATTCCACCATAGATTCACCTCCTGCAATTCATAATATAATATTCTTAAATAGAAAGATCCAATTAGATCACCTTAGTTACTGATTATTATGACAGTAATGAAAAAGTAATTTATTGTGAAATTCAACTTGGAATAGGCACGTTAAATGTTTTAAAGATTTTTACGTTCTTTCAATGCTTTTTTTGTAATTCGAATTGCACCTGCACAATGGATTCGAACCGTGGGGTCTTCATCATTTTCAGCAAGGCATTCTAATTCTTCAAGGTAGGGTTTTACATGCTCAGGGCTTCTCTTTCCAATCACCCTAAACATTTCCGGAGCTTCAATTCGAACTTTCTGTCCGGAATCCGAAATCATCTCACAGAAAATATTGAGTTTTTCAAAAAACAGCTCAGGAGCATTTATTGCAATATTTTCACAGGCCCAGACAAATGCATGCCTAACGTTTTCAAACTCGTCATGTCTCATTTCCATCAATTCATCAAAATAAGGCATTATCAAATTTTTATTTGCCCTGCCAATCCTGCCAATTGCATTGGCCGACCTTTCCCTCAATTTGGGATTTTCATCTTCAAGAAACCCGGCAATATCTTCAACATGCTCCTCTATTTCAACCGGATTCTTTAATCCCATCTCCCCAAGAAGCCATAATGCTTTTGCCTTAACCTCAATGGAATAACCATTATCCAATTTTTCTGCCACCTCATCAATATTTTCTTTCCAACAGCCAGGGTTCTTTGTTATTTGCCTTAATTCCTTTAGGACAAGTTTATCATTTCTATTTTCTTGCATAATATCCCATCTATTGTAAAACGAATTTATTAGAGAATAACCTCAAAAAACAGCCTAAATAAACAATTTTTATAACTATCATATGTTGTGTAATCACCATCATCATAGATTCCAGTCTTAATATCGACACATCAATATAATAATATAATAAAAATGGTTAATAAATTTGATTTAAAAAACTGCCGAGCATCAAAAAGAGATTTCGGCAATTAACAATGACATATATACCCAACATTATAATATCAAATTATACAAACTATAATCAAGGTGAATTTATGAAAGATTTTTTACAATTAGCATGTGAAAGATATTCTGTCAGGAAATATAGCGACAAGCAAATTGAAGAAGAAAAGTTAGAAAAGATTTTGAAAGCAGCTCAAGTTGCGCCAACAGGGAACAATTTCCAGCCACAGCGTGTTTTTGTAATTAAAAGTGAGGAAGCACTTGAAAAAGTCAGGTCATTCACTCCATACTGTTTTAATGCACCAATTGTCCTATTAATCTGCTATGACAAAGATGTATCATGGAAAACAGTCGACGGACATGATGCCGGTCTTGATGATGCCGTAATTGCAACAACACAGATGATGCTTGAGGCATATGATTTGGGAATTGGATCCGTTTGGGTTAGAGGATATGATAAACGTGTATTGGATGAATTATTTGACCTTCCGGACAATCTTGTATCAGTTGCATTGCTTCCGATTGGCTATCCTTCAGACAAGGCCAAACCTTCTCCGCTACACTCAAGAAATGTAAGTATGGAGGATATGGTGGATTATTTATAATCCTCCTAAAACAATATTCAACATTCAGTTAACAATATTAATGTTAACACCTTTTTAATCCTAAAAGATTCAAAGGAGAAATTAATCCTCCTATTTTTCAAGCACTGCAATATAATCCATCTTATTTTTAATGAAAGGCAGCCAGCTGAACAATCTTGTAAACGGCATATACACATTCATTCCATCAAACAGGTTGACATCCTTTATCCAATGAAAGTTGGGATTCATTTTCAATAACTCGTTTCCCTTTTGAACGCCCCATGTAAATTTGGAATCAGTGCCTTCGACTGATTTTTCCTTAACATTTTTAACGGATGCCGGAGGCATTACCTCAACAAATATTGTGCAATGCCTGAAATTATCGTTAATGATTTTTAAAATGTCTGAAACATCATTTTGGTTTAGGTACATTGTTAAACCTTCAATTATTAGAAGCACATTTCCGCTTTCTATCTTAATTTCATCAGCCCAACTGGGATCCATTGCAGAGTACGCCAATGTGGTTACCCTTTCACTATCTTCAATATATTTTAATCTGAAGTTGACTGAATTTTCCAAATCAACATTATACCATCTAATCAGGCCATTGTCCAGCCTGTTAAATCTGGTGTCCATTCCAGAAGCAATATTGATAATTGTACAATGAGGATGCTTTTCAAGGTATTGTGAAACCATTTCATCCAGTACAATTGTTCTTGCAATTACCCCGGATTTCATTAAAAAATCGTCATCAGCTACGCTAAAATCATAATCTATTTTTGATACGACATCGATTGCCTTTTTATCAAAAAACTTATGGTTCTTTTGTTGTGAATGTTTCGCTTTTGAATACAATGTCAAAAGCATTGTTTTTTCTACACCTTCTAAATTCATAATCTTACCTCCGTCAGTTATTTGAATATATATAAAAATAGTGGGAAGTAATATATAAATTTTTAGGCATGCCTAAATTTTAAGAATAAGTAAAAATAAAAAAAGTTAAAGTTGGATAATTTATCCTTTTAACTCATTTAACTCATCAGCTAATTTCTTATATTGATTTTTTAATTCCTCAATATCGTTTTTAAGGTCAATATTTTCTTTCAACAAGCTGTCAAAAGTTTCCTCATCCGGAACAAAATTAACTGGTCTGATCTTTCTCATTTTCAAGAACAAGATTGCAGTACGCATTGTCTCGTCTTCAAAATCATAATATACAGGATTATCCAAGTTATCACGAAAACCATCTGGGGAAATGTCTTCAAGTGCCTTCTCTTCCAATACCTCAAAGACATCTAAAAATTTGTCTTTTAGATTTAACTCAATGAAAATCGGTTCTGCAGGACGTGGCGGGTGATTTGCATCAACAATGATACCGCAGATTCCTCCAACTTTCAAGACACGCTTAATTTCAGAAATTGTTTCATCCAAATCATCAACATGGTCAAGGGAATTGATGGTAAAAACAAAGTCAAATAGCTCATCGGTGAAAGGCATGTCTTCACTGTATGCATTTACATAAGTCATCTTATGAAATATAGTTCCTCCACCCAGCTTATAGTAATCATTAACTAAAGGGTCAAGTCCAACTCTTAACTCAGCCATGTCAGCCCATTCAAGACTTCCTCTCGGACCACATCCGATATCCAAAATTCTTTTACCTTCAAAATCCTCATGAGTAAATCCAAAGTCATCAATGTAAAACTTCTCATAAGGTGCACCACCGGACATTTGCTTTAAAGTCTTTTCAGCTTCAACCCTTCCAGACCAGAAGTCCAGTTCATGTTTATGTTTGATTTCATTGTCTTTCATATAATCACTGAAAAAAATAATTAATTAATATTATATTTGTACTGACTAATAAATAGTTTAGTTAGAATTAAAAAAAGTTAAATCAAATTTAAGAGTTATTATACTTGTCCTTAATTTGATTCATTAATCTTAATTTTTCAAAAGCAACATCTTCAGGTGCCCTTCTAAGACCGCAGTCAGGGTCAAGAAGTATATTATCTTTTCCGACAATTTCAATAGCTTTACTTACAAGATTATCTATATCTTCAATATCATCAACAGTGTTGACTGATGAATCAACACATCCGAATCCAATTTTTTTATTAGAAATCAATGAAGCATTTTCCTCTAAAACACCCAAATTGACATTATTTCCAGCGAATTCAAAGTCTAAAATGTCAACATCAAATTTGGTTAGGTCTTTGAATGCATCTTTTAGGATACCGCAAACATGCATACCCAAAGGAACTTCCAAACCGTCCTTAATGATTCCAATAGCTTCGCGGGCTGTCTTCATGTCAACCATGCCTGTTGACAGGAACGGCTCATCTATTTGAATATAGCTTGGCTTTACTTTTTTTGCTATTGCATCAGCTTCCACCTTAAGGCTATGTGCCAAATCAATTATAGCATCTTCCTTGTTTTTGTAAAAGGAAGTTATCCTTGAAGAGTGGACAATAGTGTTCGGACCTGTTATGATTCCCTTGATTCCCTTGCCTTCAGGAATTTTTCCACCATAATAATCAGCCATGACCTTTTTTGCATATTGCAAGTCCTTGATTGAAATTTCCTGTGTTGGATTTCTGATTTTTCCAACAATGAATGTATTTCCTTCCTCAATTTTCATTCCAGGAATATATTCAGTAAAAATAGAGACCATGTCACCTCTAACCTGGCCGTCAGATATTATATCAACTCCAGCATCAAGCTGACTTGTAACACTATCTTTAATGGCTTGCTTAAATGGGTCGTAAGATCCAAAGGTATTCAATAACTTATCTTTAAAATTAGATGGGGAGCTTTCCCTTGAAGGAAAACTGCCTACAACAGTTGATTTCATTTTTTATTACCAGTATCGAGCTTTCTGATTTTTTCAACTTCTTCCTCATCAATTGGAAGCTCTACTACGGATGTTCCATGACATGGTTTGGTGTATGGTAAAAGAACGGTTCCCTTTTCATTGTCAAATCCTATAGGAATTGGAGGAATACCAATTACTCTAACACCTAAAACTTCATCTCCAGGTTTAATGTAAACTAAATCATCAGCTTTAAATCTGATAATCATTGCACAGTCTTTAAATCCTGCTTTTGAAGCATGGATTTCATAATTATCTGATTGCTGAAGGTAAGTATCCAAACAGAATGACATTTATTCAAACTCCTTAATTGCTTTATCGAATTTAACTTTAATCGGTGAAGGATTATGGAAAGCTCTTACAGCAACAATCTTAGCATTACTTCCGCTTTCTTCAATCATATTAACAAACTCAGCGACTTCATCGGCATCCCTTGAAAATACCAATGCAAGAGATTTTGTATTTAATAATTGCTCAAATGTCACAAAGAATGATGCTGCCGCATCCTTATGTACAAAACCAACCAACAGGTCATAATCCCCTTCATTGATTTCACCAAGCAATCTTTCCAAATCTACAATGTTAAGATTATAGAAACCTTCAGGATCTGATACCCTCACTAGCTTTGAGGCTGCCGGATTTGCAGCAATGGTGGTGTCATATCCCATTTTTGTTAATTTATTGAATACATAAACTGCCATCGGAGTTTGTGATGGAGTTTCTGGACATCCAAGTAATACTAACGCTTTCATATAACTACCTCTATGATCTTGATTTCAGTGTGACTACATTAGCCAATATCAGTGCACCTACAAATATGAATGTTAATAATGCCATACCGTTGATGGACCTGTTAAATATGAACAGTCCAATTAATGACTGTGCACAGAATGCTGCTAACGCACCAGTTAATAATACTTCTCTTCCTAAGTATTTCTTGTTGTTTTTCTCCCTTTTTTCTCTGTATATATTTAAAATCTTGAATCCAATAAGTATTGTTCCCAGTACAAATACCATCAATCCAATGAGACCTAAAATACCGAAATCGAATCCCCAACCGAATATTCCTGGAAGCATATAATCGATTGTATCCTTTTGGTTAACCAACACTCCGAAAAACATTGGGAATGGCAATCCGAAGAATAATACGAACTGCATCGGAAGGGTGATATATCCTTCAGCGAAAGCCGTACCTTCGGCTCCCCAATAGGAAGCTTTTGCATTGTGTCCAATTAATTGAATATTGTTTAATACTGTCTTAATACTTGATAAAGAGTATTGCTCAATCCTACCTAACCTTAAAAGAGGGGAGAAAATTGTCATACCACTTACACGAGCAATTACTTCTAGAAGGATAAATCCTACACCTGCGGCTCCTAAAAACATTCCAATTCTTCTTAATGTAAATACAGATCTTTCCCTGAAAGATTTGGAAATCATTAAGTAACCCAAGAATAATCCGAGCAACCATAACATTAAAAATGACCTGTGCATCAATCCACCGAAAACGGTGATACCTCCTAGGAATAATATTACAAATCTTCTAAGAGGTCTGATGTCAACACCCGATTCTTTCATCACCTTCAGCGAAGCTAGTGCTGTTACGGCTCCAAGCAATGCCAATGGCCCGAACGGGTGAGTGAACTCTGCCTGACTTGAAAACATTACAAGAAGTGCAATATCCGCACCGAAAAGAAGTGTGAATCCACCCATCAAAAATAATGACAAGAATGTTACAACACTAAGTGACAATGGAATTAAGTTAAGACAGAACACTAATGTAACAAATAGCATTAATCCGACTTCTAAAATTAATTGTAAATGGTTTTGAGCAATTAACAACATATTATAATCACAATTATCTTTTGTTTATAAAATGGACTGACCGGGATTTGAACCCGGGGCCTCCGCCATGCCAAGGCGACGATCTACCATCTGAGCTACCAGCCCAAAAAAAATTAACTAATATTATTATTTGAATGTATTACTATAAATAACTATTTACCATTTTTGGCCAAATCGTATAAATTATCTATAATAATTTGGAACAAGTCATCAGTTTTGACATCAATCTTTTTATGTGGATTGACGATGAACTCCAATGCCTTATGAATTACCTCATCAGTATTGTTGGATCTATACATTAATCCGTGATTTATGTAATACTGATCAACTGACAATGTTTCACCAGGATAACATGAAATGACTGGAGTCTGTAAAATTGCAGCTTCCCTGTTCATTGTTCCGCCTGCTCCAATTACTAAATCACATTTTTTGATTAAACTGGAGGTATCTACTGGTGGCTTTAAAATTGAAACATTATCTATTCCCTCAAATATTTCAGCCTGTTCTTTGAATCTTGGAAGAACTAAAATATTGGCAACATTTTTTAACTCATCAACGATTGGTGAAAGAACTGACTTTCTGCAATCTGCATCAAGATAAGATGCAAGAGATGGTTCTGGTCTCATTAATATAGTTTTAGGATGATTCAATTCTAAATTCAAATCATCAAAAACATTATCATTATATTTGAAACTTTTAAAATGCATTAATTCAGAAGTTCCATCATAAGAGATGATTGTATTAGGATCAGCACCGAATTTCATCAGTTTCCACATGTCAATGATTTTCGGTGTGATGATTCTGTCACATAATGGAAGGGTCAACTTATTGGCTGCCAGAGCATGCTCGTTATCCAAAACATATAGACTTGGAATTCCCAAACCAAAACTGATTCTTGGAAGTTCGATGGAATGCTTGCTAAGGGCAACATCCACCTTTTCGTCATGTATCACATCTACAAGATTATATACCCTTGAAGTGCTCTCCTTAAGTTTATCATAAAGACTTACACCATGTTTTCCAACAGATATGAAATCTATGTCATACATTTCCATCAATTTATGGATATCTCCAAATTGCCTTGCTGTAACTATTACATCCTCACCTTCAGCTTCCAAATATTTGATTACATCTTTAAAAAACCTCACATGAGGCGCATTTGAAATATCTATCCATACTTTCATGAAACCACCAAATTTTTAAATTTAATTATTCATTGCTTCTTCAATAGTTTGAATAATTTCGTCTAATCCTACACCTTCTTTTAAGCTGGATTTGATAACCTTGATTTTAGGGTTTAATTTTTGAGCATCAGCAACCATCTTATCAGCATCCGCTCCAACTGCATCAGCAAGGTCCACTTTGTTGATTACAACCACATCAGATGTTTGGAAAATGATTGGGTGTTTTTCAACAGTATCGTCACCTTCGGTAACACTTACTACAACTATTCTTAAATGGGAACCTAAATCAAAGTCAACCGGACAAATCAAGTTACCTACATTTTCAATGATTACCATGTCAAGGTCATCCAATGGCAAGTCTTCAAGTCCGTGACCTACTAAATGTGCATCTAAGTGACATTCTTTTCCGGTGTTTAATCCCACTACTGGAACATCATGCTTTTCTATACGTCCTGCATCGAATTTTGAGATTACATCTCCTGCAAGAACTCCAATCTTATAGTCAGTGTTATCAATGATTTCTTCTACGAGTGTGGTTTTACCGGAACCGATTGCTCCAACAAAATCAACACAGAATATGTCTTTTTCTTCTAAATTTTTTAAGTTTTTATCAGCTAACCTTTTGTTAGCATCCATGATATTTTTTGCTACTTCTACATCTGCTACTTGGTGCATGTTTTCTCCTCCATTCTATGTATCATCAGGTTTTTCAATAACAATATTTTTAACAACAATATCTTTTCCGTTTAATACCTCTACGCTTAAACTGTCACATTTAGGGCATTTGACAAGAGGTGCATAGTGATCACTATCATCTAGGACAGCTTCTCCCTGAAAATCACAGTCATGGCATTCAATTTCTGCAGGAATTTCCTCAAAATTGACTTTTGCATCTTCCATGATAGTGTTTTCAATCAAAACACCTAAAATAAATTGTAACTGCTCAGGATTTATCATAGCCAACCTTCCAACTTCTATTGTAACTTCAGTTACTTCAGTTGCATTATTGGTCTCAGCTGTTTCCAAAACCGCATTAATAATTCCTTGAGCCATAGATAATTCATGCATTTTAATACTCCTATTAAACATTGATATTTAACACTATAAATTTTGTTTTGTTTATTAATAAATATATTTAATATTTGAGTAATATCCGAGTAATACCCTCATTTAAAAAATAAACAAGAAAGACAAAATTAACCAAAAATAAATATTATAAAAGTGATAAAAAGTATTACTTAATTAAACTGTTGATAAAAACAACATTTAAATATTGTATTACTTAAACATAATGATTAAAGGAGATAGTATAATGAAATATAAATCTAAATTTGGTTTTGGCTGTATGAGATTGCCTCAAACAGATGCAGATGACCCCACTAAAATCGACCAAGAGCTATTTAATGAAATGGTTGACATATACATGGAAAAGGGATTCAACTACTTTGATACTTCTTACGCTTATCACAACGGTACCAGTGAGCTGGCTATCAGAAAAGCAGTGGTTGAAAGATATCCTCGCGAATCATTTAAAATCTGCGATAAGATGCCAACCTGGGCATTGACATCTGAAGAGGACAACGAAAAGTTCATGAATGAAATGCTTGAAAGACTTGGAATCGATTACTTTGACGTGTTTCTTATTCATAATGTGAATATCCCATGGTTCAAATTGGCAGAAAAGAACAATACAATCGAATACGTTAAAAAAATGAAAGAAGAAGGAGTTGCCAAAAAAATCGGTTTTAGTTTCCATGACAACTCAAAGCTATTGAAAGAAGTACTGGACAAATACGGAGACATATTCGATGTTGTTCTATTGGAATTGAATTATCTTGACTGGGAAGATCCTATAATTGAAGCTCACAAGTGCTACGACTTATGCGTTGAACACGGACTTGACGTTTATGTTATGGAACCATTGAAAGGAGGAGTCATTGTAAACCCATCAGAAGAAATCAGAAACGAATTTGAAAAATTCAATCCTGACAAATCAATTGCAAGTTTTGCAATCAGATTCTGCGCTTCCCTTGAACATGTTAAAATCGTTTTAAGCGGCATGAGTACTATGGAAGATTTGCTTGACAACTGCGACACTTTTGAAAACTTTGAAGTGTTAAGCGATGATGAAAATGCATTTTTAAAAAGAATGGCTCAAAAATTATCTGAAAGCGTTGCCGTCCCATGCAGCGAATGCGGATACTGCGTTGACGCATGCCCTGAAATGATTCCCATTCCCGAATACTTCAACTTATACAATAGAAGCAAAAATCAGCCGGAATCAAACATCTACAGATTATATTTCCATAAACTAGGCGATGAAAAAGTACCTGCAGACGAGTGCACATATTGTGGATCCTGTCTTGATTACTGCACTCAAAAGATAGACATACCAGAGGAATTGGAAAACGCCTGTGAACACTTTGAAACAGGTTTCTCCCCTTATGTTTAGGAAACCCTCATCTTCAATTCCCTAACCATTTCACCATTCTTATTTATTTTTATGGCTTTTCTATAATATTCCACCGCCTTTGGGAAAAATCCGGAGTGATAATATATCAGTCCCATCAATGCAAGTGCTTCTGAATTTCTATCGTCAAAGTCCAATAGCTTTTCTAGGATTTCGGAAGCTGTACTTAAATCTCCCTGTTCATACAAATCATATGCCTCTTCATATAACGTTTCAACATCATCCAGAGAACTGATTTGTGATGAATCCTCTTTAGGTTTATTGGTAAGCAAAACCTCAAGCTCATTTGCCATTTCATTTGACTTGTCAACAGCAAGCGCTTTTTTAGTGAATAGCAATGCTATGTCCTTTTGGTCCTGGTCGTATAATATTTTAGCCATTAACGTGAGCGCTTCCACATTCTTCTTATCCACGGATAAAATTTTATTCAAAAGGTCTTTTGATGTTGAGTACTCGCCTTTTTCGTATAGCTCCAATGCCTGAGTGAAATCATCCGCTTCTTCTACAATTGCCTTTTCTACAACAATTTCCTCTTCAACATCAGCATCCTTTGAAATCAACTTTTTCATATATTCAAGGATATAGATTGTTGCACCCTTGTGTAGCGGTTTATTATCGTTTCCACATTTTGGAGAGTATATGCATGAAGGACATCCCTTTTTGCATTGGCAATTGTTTAACAGGTCTATTGTTGAGTCCAAAAGGTCAACAAAAACATCCACTGCCTTTTCACAGATTCCAATTCCACCCTCATAACCGTCATAAATAAAGATTGTAGCCTCCTGTGTGTCCTCGTGATAATTTGTTGAAAGTCCTCCAATGTCAAATCTGTCACACATGGTATGGAGAGGGAAAAGTCCGATTAAGGCATGCTCTGCCCCATGAAGACCCCCTGCAAATACTTCCTCATCATTCGGGAACATGCTTTCCAATGTATCCTTAACATTATTTGGAATTGTAAACCACAATCCCTTAGTGTTGAATTTCAATGGAGGCAAATCCAACGGATATGTTCCAATCGGTTTTGAGAAATGCATCTTTTTGTACTTGAAATAATCTTCACTTACAGTAAGCTCACCGAAATGGATTGTCAAATCCCCAAATTTTGTCTTGGATAATTTTTTCCTGATGTTGGTCTCTGTTTTGTTTAAAACCATGGTGTGATAATCAACGACCTGTTTTGATACATTCACATACCCTCTTGATAGATTAACGCTGTTGACAACATAAGTGTCTCCCTTATTTATCAATATGGCACCCTCATGGGCTTCCCTGTAAACCTGAGACCTTTCCATAGTCTCCAGAAGATGGCCATTGTTCATTACTTTGAATTCCTCTGATGAAATCTGATCCAGTGAATGGTCCATTGCAGGATTGTCATCAAACGGATACATGAAGTCCCCCTTATGATTTTCAAAAAGGTCTTTTCGGGAAACCAATTCGTCAATTACGTTTTGAGAAATTCCGAAGTACTTTTCTACCTCTCCCCTTTTTAACGGCAATTCCTTTGCGGCACATAGCAAATGAGCCTCCTGCAGAATAGGGTTTGTCAAATCTATGATTGCATTTTCATGGGGCTTGTCAAAGAAAAACTTGGGATTGTTCATGAAGTACTGGTCAAGCTGATTTTCGAATGCTATCAATACCGCCAGAGACTTCTGATTGCTTCTTCCTGCCCTTCCGGCCTGCTGCCAGGTTGAAATCATGGTTCCGGGATATCCTGAAATAATGACTGCATCAAGCGAACCTATGTCGATTCCCAATTCAAGGGCATTTGTACAGGTAACTCCCAAATACTTTCCGCTCTTAAGGCCATCTTCAATTTCACGCCTTTCCTGCGGCTGATAACCTGCCCTATATGCGGCAATCCTGTGAGCCAGTTTTCCCTTGATTTGGGTCATGTCCTTTTTTGCCCACATTGCAATCAGCTCAGTTGTCTTTCTTGACACCGTGAAACATAATGTCTGAATCTCCTTAAGCATCATGTAGAGGAATATGTTCTCGGTTTCCATGTGAACTGATGGTGAGTTTTGTGTATATGGCTTGTTCCTTACATAGTTTTTAAAAGGATTATACAGGATGAAGTCCTTTTCGCCACTAGGTGAGGTGTCATCATCCACCAATACAAATTCCTCGCCTGTCAGCCTGTTGGCCAGCTCCAATGGATTGGCAAGGGTTGCTGAAGATAAAATAAACTGAGGATATGAACCATAAAAATTAGCTATTCTCTTCAATCTTTTGATTAAGAAAGCGACATTCGAACCGAATACCCCCTTATAGTAATGTGACTCATCAATGACGATGTATCTTAGGTTTCTATAAAATCGTGACCATTGATGGTGCCAGGACAGTATCAAATGCAACTGGTAGGGGTTTGTAAGGACAATCCTTGATTTTTCGCGTATGCCTCTCTTTTCTGTTCTTGGAGTGTCACCGTCGTAAGTGCGGGGTTTGATGTTTATGTCCAATTCCCATTCAAGGTTTTCCAAAACATGAAGCTGATCATTGGACAGTGCCTTTGCAGGATAAATATAAAGAGCAGTTGCATCCTTATCCTCAATCATTGTCTCCATGATTGGTAAATTAAATGCCAATGTCTTGCCTGATGCAGTTGGAGTCGTAATGATTACATGCTCTCCCCTTTGAATGGCTTCATAGGTTTCGGCCTGATGCTTGTAGAGCTTGACATCTTTGGAATCAAGATACTGTACGATTTTTTCATTTAAATTATCAACTTTTTTAAAACTAGCTTTTTTAGCTGGAATTGTCTCAACATGAGCTATATTTTCCCTATATCTCACATCATTTTTAAACATATCAATATTGTTAACATCAGACATAATATCAGCTAAAATTAAAGTTAATGATTATACCTTGAGTTAAAATAATATTTAAATTATTCGTATATTTAAAAACAGTAAGTTAGAAACATTAAATAGTTTCCAACTTATTTATGCATATTATGAAAGATAATGTATCTTCCACATATACATATTTTAATTTCATTAAATAAAAAAGTTTTTGTACACCTAAATAAATTACAATTAATCAAGTAGAAGCGATTAAACATTACTTTACAAATGCTCTCTCAATTCTTTTATTAATAACTTATAAACATAAATTAAATCATATAAATTTAGAGGGAAAAAATGATTTCATATGAAGAATTTGAAGATATAGTAGTAAACATACTTAAAAGAGATATTTCTTCAAATAAAGACCAGAAGAAGGCAATTATGTCTCCAAGCAACAAATCCCTTTTTATTGTAGCAGGACCAGGTTCAGGAAAGACAACCGTAATGGTGCTTAAAATACTAAAATACATTTTTGTTGATGATATCGAACCAAATGAGATTATAGCTACAACATTTACAAGAAAAGCAGCTGATGAGTTATATTCAAGGATATTGGGTTGGGGAGATCAGATTAAAAATTATCTACTTGACAATATCGATGATGAAAACTTTGACAACATCCTAAAAATTGACAGAATAGATTTCAACCAAATCCATATCGGTACAACAGACAGCATTGCTGAAGAATTGCTTAGGGACTATAAGAAACCTGGAGAAAACCAAGCCATTGTCATAGAAGATTTTGTTGCAAACTCTGCAATGATTAAAATAATTATTGAAGATGAAAAATACCTTAATAAAAAATTAGTTGAATATCTACAGGAACTGAGCGGAAAAAGCAAGTTGGGTGAACCTTCCAAGATAAGTGAAGTTCTAATCGAAATCAAAAACAGAATCTATTATGACCAAGTAGATTTTGATGAACTATACAATAAAACCGAGGAAAACAGCGGAGTTCGCATTGCACTGGATTGCATTCGTGAATATGAAACAACACTTGAAAACAGAAATACCATTGATTTTGCAATGCTTGAATCTCAATTCCTGAAAAGATTGAATGATGGGCATTTAGATTCATTTTTAGATGAAATTAAAATTGTTCTAATCGATGAATATCAGGATACAAATCTTATTCAGGAGGACATTTATTTTACAATAGCAAAATCAGCACTTGAAAATGACGGAAACATTACTGTAGTAGGTGATGATGACCAGTCACTTTACCGCTTTAGGGGTGCAACAGTGGACCTGTTCACCAATTATCAGAAAAGAATTAAAGAGAGACTGGACATTGATGTTGAAGAGATTAATTTAAGAACCAATTACCGCTCAACTGAAAACATCATCGCACATTGCAACCAGTTTGCCGAATTGGACAATGAATATCAGAATGCAAGAGTTGAAAACAAACCTAAAATCATTGCTCCTGACTTTGAAAAAGACAGGATGCCAGTATTGGGAATGTTTAGAAACAACCCTGAAATGCTTGCAAGGGACCTCTCCCTTTTGATAAATAAACTTGTAAACAAGGGAGAATGCGAACTAAAAGTGCTGCAAGTTTTAAATCAGGAATATTACGAAAAGGTGAATGGTGAGATTAGCATTGCAAAATTGCAGCGGATAAAAAGTGAAAATCTGAAAGCCGGAAGAGAGATGAAAAAGATTACTCTAAAACTAGACAGCGACTATGGTTCCGCCTCAGACATTGCTGTTTTGTCATATTCACCAAAGGAGATATCCTACGGAAACCGTACATTTTTATATTTCCTAAGAAAAAACCTCAAAAAACTTAAAGAACCAATAGAGGTATTCAATCCTAGAGGAATTGACCTTCAAGACATTGACATTGTTGGAATATTCTGCGGTCTGATATTGGAATGTATCGACCCTGACGGAGGCATTCAAAATCTTGACAAAACAATTCCCAATTTGGCTAAACGGAATATGAGGCGCTGGAGACTTAAGGCTAAAGATTACATCAAATTCAATCCAGAGCCTAGAGAACCAATTACATTATCACAATTTGTCACAGCATGGCAGCTCAGAAGGCCAAGAGGATATGAGGAATGGCCGAAGACAGCCAGTCTAATGGAACTTGCCTATAAAATCACAACATGGATAGAGCAGCTTCAGGATGATGTTGAAGGTATCGTATATCTGGAGGCAATAACAAAATCAATCACACAGACCGGATTTTTCAATGACTATCATTCAAATATTTCATTCAGAAGTCCGAAACAGGAAAGGGATTCAGTTCTTGAAGCCATCTGGAACATTTTCATACCATTATCAACAGGCGGAGTAAGTATTGACGAATCTTTGCTTGAAACACTTCCTGATGACAGAATCAATGTTTTGTCCATTCATCAATCAAAGGGATTGGAGTTCCCGTTGGTTATTGTTGATGTAGGATCCAGATTTAAAAGCAATGATATCAGAACTCAAAGATTAAGATTTCCAAAATCCCTTAAGGACAGCATGACAGTTGAAGACAGCGTAAGGCAATACAGTTGTCTTGGTAAAAGTGACAGAAGCGAAAAAGACAGGTCATTTGATGACTTGACAAGACTTTATTTTGTTGCATTTTCAAGAGCTGAAAGTGTTTTGCTGTTGATTGGACTCAATTCAGCAATTGAAGGGTATAACAATAAGAAAGGTCACTTTGACATACCGAACGTTGCCCTCGGATGGAGCAGAGATGAAGAATATGTTGGATTTAATGAAATCTACTTAATATAGGATGTGCTAAGATGAAATTACCTTCAAGATCAAAATCATACATGATTCCGGAATACAGCCTAACTGGAGACTTGCTTTCATTTTTAACCTGCAATCTGCAATACAGATATCAAAACAAAGGAACATTACCACCTTCAAAACCTGTTCAAAGATGGTTTGGAGAATTTATTCATGGCGTTTTGGAAGAGGCATTTATCCAATGGAAATATAATCAAACCCAATTCCCATGGGATTGGAAAGAGGATATTCGACCTATTGAGGATTTGATTGACTTGAGACTGCAAGTGAGAGGTCTTTATCCCCACGACGAAGACCTATTTTTCAGTATTTTAAATCAACCAGATGAAGGATTGACAATCGATGATTTAAATGAACATGACCACAAGAAACTAGCAAGCGCAAGAGCTGAAAAAGCAATAAACATATGGGGAAAATATCTTTTCCCACTTATCGAATCATCAGAACTTCTAATCAAGGGCGTTCGCCAAATGCCAAATTATGATGAAAAAACCAGCAGATCCAATTATTATGGAATCAACGGTGTTGTGGATGTTTTGACATCAATGAAAATCAACAGAACATTAGAGCAAAGTACCCTAGACAATTACAATAATAAAATCATCGAATTTCTAAAAAAAGACCCTGATTTCCAAAAAAGAATATCCGAATATGACGAGGGGGATGAATACGAAATCATAATTGACTATAAAGGAATGAAAAGACCTCCTGTGAAAGTTTTGGATTCAAAAATTGAGGACAAATGGGAAAACCATAAGCAGCAAATCCTAACTTATTCCTGGCTCAGGTCAAAGCAAGAGGATTCAAAACCTATTGTTGCAGGAATCATATTCTATCTAAACGAACTGGTTCCGTCAAAAGAGGATTTAGTCTTGATTAAAGATGAGCTGAACAATGATTTAACCGATATCGGCAATGAATTTGAAAATGATGTTGATTTAATCAATAAATGGGAGGAAGAAGACAAGGCTCCTGACTTGAGTGATGATTTTAAAATCAACAGGTCAATAAGAATCATCAATGTTGATGAGGAAGAGCAACAAAAGGCACTTTATAAGTTTGACAGCGTTGTAGCAGATATTGAAAATTCATTGATAAAAGAGATGAAAGGATGTAAAATTCAGGAGGCATGGAAAGCAGATTCTGACGAAAGAACTTGCAGTGCTTGTGATTTTAGGACATTTTGTAAAAATAACAGTGTTAAAACAAAAGAGTTTAAAATTCCTTAAAGCAAATATAATATTAGGCGATTGTAATGACTAATTTAGAAAAAAACCAAAAATACTGTGAAGCGATTGAAAGTAAAATCAAACTTGATGCAAAACCAGTCGCAATGAAGTTGCTCAAAACAGAAGATGAACTACCTGAAGGCATTGAACTAATAGATGAAAAAATCAGACACTGTGAAATGGTTAGGAAAGCATCTTTAGGCGATAAATTCTACTCAACAATAGAACAGCAATTATGTTTAGGGGGAGCTGGCGCTATTGGACTTAGAGATATGCCTGAAAAATTAGCAAACGGTGAAAAATACTTCTCACTTGGAAGATTCCAAGATTTAGAAACCGCTAAAAAATTAACCAGCGAACTTTCCATTGTCAAAGACATTCACTGGGGAATCATTTATGCTCCTTTAGATGAAGCTGATTTTGAAGCAGACGTCATTGAAATAATAACTGAACCTGTTGGAGGAATGAAACTCGCTCAAAGTATCGTTTATAAAACTGGTGAAAAAATTACTCCATCATTTGCAGGTATTCAATCATTATGCGGTGACGCATTTGCAAACCCATACATTACAGATGGAATTAACTTTACTTTAGGTTGTGACGGTTCCAGAAAAGCGGCAGACATCAAAGATAATGAAATGACAGTCGGAATTAGTAAAGCTAAAATCGAAGAAGTTATTTCAGGTCTTGATTCAATCTAATAGCTCTAAGTAATCATCATAATGATTGATATTCAATAATTCTTTTTTATTTTTTTCTTTTACACCATAAAAAGTATAACCATCAGCAAAAATCTTTCTCAAAATAGGATTTAGGTTATCATTCTCATTTTTTAAATATTTCATTAGGTTTTCACGCGGTGCAACAAAAGGCATGCCCAATCCTTCAGCAGTATCTAGCAATCCTGTTTTTCTTCTTCTCAAGATAGATATTGTTTTATAAGGATTATCGGAATTCTGACTTATTTCAATCATTTTATTAAATGTTTCGCTGGATACCGTCGGCTGGTCAGCGGTGATGCACAATGCAAATTCAGATGAAATATTTGAAAGACCATTGTAAAGTGATACTGATAAACCTACATCAACAGGATTATTAACTACAAATTTAACTGAATCTTTATAATTATCAAAAATAGCATCCATTATTTCACTAGCATAGTGACCAAGTACTACAATACATTCATCTATATTTGAGGATAATGCATTGTCAATGGTTGTCTCTATAACAGTCTTATCCTTAAATGGTAAAATGAGTTTGTTTTTTAATTCAATATTTCGAGAAAGTTGATCTTTTCTCATTCTGGAATTTTTTCCAGCTGCAGTGATAATTGTTGAGATTGTCATAAAAAAAAAGTAAAAAAGATAATTCCTTTATGCAGGAACATATCTTATAACTTGACCATAAATACCCATTCCGGTACCTGAACCTTCAGTCCACATTTTAATCATTACCGGATAATCATGGTTGTTGGTAACTGTAATGTCTTGAGCAGGGTTAAAACCAAATTGAACCGCATCTTCGTCCCAAGTCATTCCAACAGGTAAATCAAAGCCTTCAGAAGTAACAGCAGCCCTTAAAGCTCTAGCGGATGGACATACACCATGTGAAGCACTTCCACCTGGAGCAGAAGCATCACTAGCTGATTCGAAGTAAACGTAATCTTTACCACTACTAGTGGAGTTAGGAGGTATTACTGTACCATTCCATGCTTCAACAAATTGTCGTGCATTTACTTCCCTAATTGAATCCCCATATTCTGGGTGAGAACCTAAAGAAGTACCATAAACTTCACCTGCTTGTTCAGTGTAATTTCCAGAGTATAAAAGAATTGGAGAGCCTGTTGGGTATTCAGCTGCATAGTCAACTACATCCTGACCGAATATGTGAGGAACATCATCAGATGAAATATTGTTTCTTCCATCAGAAAATCCTGCCATTCCTTTTTCTAATGTGAAAGTGGATCCATTAGAAGCATCATAATTATACCAACTTACAATTGTATTGTTATTATAATAATCATTACTGAAATCTAAGTCCTTAATTTGGTCCACAGGAACAGATTGTATAACAGTACCGTTTTCAACAACATCTACACCATTTTCTGTTTTAACTAACCATTTATATGGAACACTGTATCCCCATACATAATTGTCAGGTTCTTTAACAGCTAGTTTATCCCCCTCAAAAGTCAAGTATCCTGGCCCTTTAACATCAACCACATTTCCGTAAGAATCAATACCTTCGCTGGCGATAGTTGTAAAATCAAACGGTACAATTCCACTTGATAGAGACATTAGCAAACCCTGAATATCAAATGCTAATAATTGATGTGACAAGAATCCGACATCAGTTATCAAAGGAACTTGAATAGGATCTCTTTGACCTAAAATTGATTGATTTTCAAACATTGATTGACCAATAGGAAGATTATATTCATCAGTTACGGATTGAGCAGTGTAAGGAGCACTATTTACTGCATTAAATACTGCTAAGAGTATTACTAAAAATATTAATGCCAAAAATATTGTAATAGATATTTTTCTCCAACTACGACTCATTTAATACACCTAATAATATAACAATAATAATATAGTATATGTTAACATTATATAAAAAGATTATTATTAAACTATAAATTCTCTGAAATTAACTTGATTCTTTCTTGAATATTAATTATAGTATCCTGACCGTTACCACCAATCAGTATTGCCTCCTCATGAGAGTATTCAGCAACCAATTCTATAATCTCATCGAGAGAATTGACTGTTATAATATTTCCCATGTAACCTAAAGAATTAAGCCTATAGATTGCAATATCTAACGTGTCCTCCAATCCAGGGAACAATACAATAACTTCAGGATTATATTTAGCTGCAACGTCAAGAATATCTAATCTGTGAACCTCATTGTGACGCGGTGTTCCTATAAATAGTGCATAAAAATCTTTTTCAGATAGAACTGAAGCCAATGCGTCAGAATTATCAGTTTTTCCGACATATACAAATGCATCATTAATCTTATAAACATCCAAACGACCTTCAACTGCATTGAAATCGGATAAAGTATCCCTAATAACATCCTTTGGCACTTTAATTTCTTTTGCAATTGCAGATGCCAATCCTGCATTAAGCAAGTTAAATTTACCAAATAATTTTAATTCATCCTGATATTCAAAATATGGAATTGTTTTTTTGGCGGATTCTTTAAAATCAGCATTAAAGTCCTGATTAAATGCAGTGAAAATTGTTTTATCTGTAAAAAATCTCACAAGGGAATCTTTATAATTAGCAATGGTTTTATGAACATCCATATGGTCATTGCCTATATTGGTGAGTCCAATCATGTCAAAGTCAAAGCAGTGCCTGCAAAAATCAAGAGTCATGTCACACACTTCGACTAACAAAACATCATAATCATCATTAGCTTCCAAAATCAAATCATAATAGCCGGAAAATCCTCCACCACCATTTCCACCAACTAAAACCTTTTTGCCTGCATTTTCCAGGATTTCCTTTAGCATGTGCACTGTAGTGGTTTTTCCATTGGTTCCTGTTATTCCTATTGTAAAGATATCCTTATGTTTAGATACGACATCACTTAATAAATCACCATCTTCCAATAATCTTGTTGCAAATGCCCCTCCATACATACTAGGACTAATAGCTATTGCATCACATTGTTCAATGGCATATGGATTAGTAAAACCCAAATCAATAGTTATCTCATCTCCTACAATAGAAACAGTCTGATTTTCATCAACCATATTCAATGATAACATCGGCAAATCTAATCCAGATAAATCAACATTAATATTCAAATCAGTAGCGTAAACTTCCCAACCATGCTTTAAAAGAGAATTTACTGCTTTTTTTCCTTCTACACCCAATCCAATTACTGCAGCTTTCATAAAAAATATTCCTTATACAAATCGTTATATTAAACTTACATTTTTAAAACTAATAAAGATTTTGTAAGACAAATTATTTTATATTATAATATTAAACATAAAAGCAAGGTGAGAAAATGTTTGAAGACGAGAGAGATGAAAAAATTTATAATTTGATAATTACTAATGGCATTGATAAAAAAAATGAATATGGTCAATTTACTGAAAAATTATATTCAAAAGTGGATTTCAGATGGAAAGAATCCATGTCCGGAGCATACGCCACAGCAGGAGATGCATTTTACAATAAAGTTGATAGAATCATATTATTAGCCGGCCTTTACAATGATAATAAGGAACTTTTTGATGATCTATTAAACGCCAGTGAAACATATGAGATACCTATTGTTTTAGTCAGACCAATGGGCCTTGAAGAAGTTCCAGAAAAACTAGAAGAAAAAGCTGCCACAATTGTTGGATGGAACGCAAACTGCATTGTTGATTCCATTAAAGATGCACATGAAACAATGTAAAAAAAATAAAAAAATAATGATTTTAAATCATTACTTTTGAAATACCATTCTCTTTTTCTACTTTTATTAAATTATCAGCCGCATTTTCAAGTTGAGGCTCATGAGTTACAATAATCATTTGAGGCAACACAGACATGTCCTTTAATAAATTAATTAATTCATGCCTTCTTGCACTGTCCAAATGAATTGTAGGCTCATCCAGTAAGATAGTGTCCAATTCTCCATTAGCCATAGCCTGAGTAATACCAAGTCTTAAGGCCAATGCAATCGCTATCTTTTCACCGCCACTAACCATACTCATTGATGATTCCCCTTCAGGACCATAAACAGTCACATCATATTCATCATCAAGTGTCAAATCAGAATAGTTAAAGTTAAACTCATTGAAGAATTCCTTGGTATACTTTTGGATTAAAGGTCTTGAAATATTTCTTAAATCTTTTTGGATACCATTTTTACTGTATAAACTTCTGATATGGCTTAATAAATTAATATAATCTGAAATATCATTATATTGTTGTTGGAATTTGTCGGCAATTTCAAGTTTTTCTGTTAATTCCTTAACATATGCAATTGATTCGCGAGCCCTACCCTTGATTTCAGATAATTCAGTGTTAAAGGTGTTAAATCTTCTTTCATAAAGCTCTGAACGATAAATGATTTGTTCATATTTTTCTTTATCATAAATAGAAGCTTTAATCTTATTTTCAGTAATATCAATTTGATTTAATGAAACACCAATATCTTCCTTGACTGAATCAAGCTGAGTCAAATAAGATTTTTTATTTTGAACAAATCCTTTAAGTTGATTATATTCCTCATTTTTCTGTTTTAAATCAGAAATACGATTTTGAAGCTCAGCAGTACTAATATCACCACTTAAATGTGGGTCTTGGTCAATGGCAAGTTTAATATTAGTCACATGATTATCAATTTCATTTTTAACCTGTTTTAATTTATATTGGGCTTCGGTTTCACTGCCTAAAACTTCCAAAGCACCTTTAGCCTGATTATAAGAGTCATATGATTCCTTATAGGATTCACGATCAGCCTTCTTATTAGCAATGACCAATATGATTTCACCTAACTTATTACTAATGTACTCTTTTGCTTCAAGGTCACTGTCAAGCTTGTTTAACTTAACTAATTCATTTTGCAAATGATGGAATTTATGTTTGTATTCAATGATATTCTTAGATAAATCAAGCAATTTTTCATGCTTATTTTCAAAGCTTTCCTTATTTTTGCTAAGCAAACGAACATTTTCTTCATACTCAGAGATTAACTGATTATTTTCTTCAATTTCCTCTGTGTAAGTTCTAATCAAATCAGATTTTTTATTTTCACTAATATTAGATTGACATACAGGACATTTATTGTCCACATCATACAATTCCTCTAAAGGTTTTTCACTGGATTTGATATTCTGCTTAAAGACAACGATCTCTTCATTTTTAGCAATTATATCATCACCGATGCCCTTGATTTTTGAGGATATCTCATCTAAGAAATTGCTTGTAGCCTCTTCAAGATGATTAAAATCATCAATTTCAGCCAAGGTGTCTTGGTCTAGGCCTTCATCAGACAGTTTATCTTTAGCTCTTGAGAAAAAGTCTTCAATGTCATTTCTCTCATTTTCAATTCTTTTTAACAGTTCTTTTTTATCATTTTCAAGTTTGGCCATTGCAGCCAATTCCTTTTCAAAACTAACCTTTTTATTGTCAAGCTTTGAAATCTCCTCATCAGATGCTAAAAATTTATTATAATTCTCTTTATTCTGTGCAACAATCTCTTTTTGTTCAGCGATTGAATCAAGCTTATTGTTAATTTCACCTTCACTTTCCTTTAAACTTTGGATACTGGTCACAGATTTCTCAAAATCAAGGTACACATCTAATTTGGAAACGAATTTCTCTAATCTGCTGATTTGTTCTTCAGCTTGTCTAATCTTGTCCAGATTATCTTGAACAATTCTTTTATCATTTTCCAGCTTAGCCAATGTTTTTTCTTCAGCTTCTAGATTATTAACCTGAGTGTCGTAAATTTCCTTTTCACGTTCCATATTTCTTTTACTCTCAGAAATTTCAGAACGTAACTCATTTACTTCATCAATTTGTTCTTCAAGTTCGTGCCCTCTATTTTTAAGAGAATCAAGTTCAGCACGTTTCTTCTGCAAATCTTCAGACAATTTATCAGAATTATATAATTTACCTTTTAATTCTGAAAGCTGATTGTCATAATCATTAATTAATGGTAAAAGATTTTTCCATGACTTCTCTAAGGAGTCAATGCCTAATAATTTGCCTATCAATAATTTTTTCTCGGCAGAAGTTTTATCAACAAGTTCCGCTATTTCTCCTTGCCTTATATAAATTGCATTTAAGAATAAATCAGAATCAATGTCTAAAATTTGGCGAATTTCATTAGCAACTTCCTTATCACCAGTACAAACATGGACATAATCTCCATCTGTTGATGTCTTTTTATATATTGAAGATTTTAAATTGGATTTCTTTTCACGAATGATTTTATATTGTCTGCCGTTTGAGTTGAATTCCAATTCTACAGACATGGATTGTGCATTATTCCTTACCAAATCATCAATTTTCTTACCTGTATGTTGTTTGAATAAAGCAAAGCTAATTGCTTCTAAAATTGTTGATTTTCCTGCACCATTCTCCCCAACAATAACACTAATTCCTTTTTCGAATTTAATGACAGTGTTTTCATGAGATTTAAAATTGTTTAGTTTGAGTCTTGTGAAAATCATTTTAAAACCTCGTTAAATGTTACTTGAACATCCTCTGACTTTTCCTGAGGTGCTTCTTCTGTTTCAACTTCTTCAGTCTTAAATTCCACATCATCTTTACTCTTGTTGTAAAATTCATTGAAGAATTGATCCACCAATTCTTTTGATTCGTCTATTTTGTCTTTTGATAAGAAGTCATATAAATCAACGGCTAACTGGTTAACGTTACTATCGCCGTAACCTTTTAACTGATCTACAAGAAGTTCCTTAGGACCTACTCCTGTATCTTGGTTTATTATATCATCTATGCTTTCTTCTCCAAGCATGTTGAACTTAGGCCTAATCATTAAAGCCAAGTCACCTAATTCCTCATTGATAATGTCATAAACAACACTGGTATCTGAATCGACATTATTAATAGTCAAGTTAAGAATAGGCTTTTTATCAAAGTCCTTTATTGTTTCCTTGATTCCGGCAATGCCACTTTCTAAATTGTTATAGTCAAGTGACCTTATTATAAATTCACGAGGAATATCAATTTTAACTCTTTTGACCAAAGGCTTTGGACCGTCGAAATCAACTAAAACAAAACCTTTTCCATTTTCATTATAATCAGTCAATTCATCGGTTTTCCAAATTTCGCCTGAACCCGGATATACTAATCTGCCGCCTCCGAATGAATCATTCACATACTTATGAATGTGTCCTAAAGCGTAATAATCAAAATTATCCGGAATGTCACCAATTTCCAATTCATACTGGTATCCGAAGTATTTATCTATTCCCTGATGTAAAACCAAGATTGATTTTTCATGTTCGGCCGCTTTTTTAGATAATTCAGCCAATTTAGATTTCAATACTTTACTTTGAGATGAAGGATAATAAGGCAGCCCCGCAATGAATATGTCTCCATGCATATAATTAGTATTAATTGGACTAATCACCTTTAAACCCAATTTTTTAAATATCACTTGTGGAGGAATAGCTCCCTTACGCATAACCACATCATGATTGCCTGCAATCGCATACATAGGAATTCCTGCACCTTTTAGTTTGAGCAATCCTTTTTGGAATGCTAAAAGTGCATTTGGAGATGGTCTTGCGGTTTCAAATAGATCTCCACTATGTATTACGAAATCTACTTTTTCTTCAATTATTTTATCTATAACCTTTTCAAATACTTCATAAAAGTCTTTTTCCCGTTCAATTAAACCAAATTGACGATAACCTAAATGAGTATCTGCTAAATGTGCAAATTTCATTATATTACCTTTTTTAATTTTTTGTATATAACCAATAAACACTAATAAAAGTATTTAATTGAGTAATAGTTTATTCAAAAGTATATTTAATTGTTTGCCAAGAGAGCAATTGAAAACAAATCAAAATTGTTTTTAAGAAATTATAATTAAAAATAAGTAAAAAAAATATTAAAAATTAAAAGAATATGAAATTAGTAATCATATCCCATATCTAATGTTTCCTGTTCAAGTTCTTCAATTTCACGAGCTTCCTCTTCAACAGCCTTTTTGAAATATGAAACTATATCCATGTCATCTCCATGAGTACGTCCTTTAAATTTGTTGATTTTTACAAGGGTTGGAACTTTACTCATTAAACCCAGAACTACTGCCTCACCGACATTCAATGACGGAAGCTGATTTACCAGATCCTGAGATAAGCTTTCACTTGCTGACTGAACATGCCTTTGGTCTTCAGGTTCGACAAGCCTTAAAATAATCATATTATTCATCTGAGATAATGCATCATGGTCGACCGTCTTTGGAGACTGACTTACCAAACATAATCCCAAACCGAATTTACGCCCTTCTCTTGCAACTCTCTGAATCCACCTTTTTGAATCTGAATCACGTTTATTTGGAGCCAGAATATGTGCCTCTTCTAAAATGAAGAAAACGGAATTGTCCAATAAGTCTTTTTTGTTTCCTGTGTGTGCCGCATCTTTAGACCTCTGAAGTGAATTTCTTAAAATATGACTTACAAGGACACTTGCTACTGATTCATCGACCTGTGACAAGTCCAAAACATTTGCATGGGCCTTTTTGATATTGGATAATATATTACCCACATTCTTATCAAATAGATTAGAGTACCTGTCCATAGAATCGTCAATCTTGTTCATCACATCAACAATCTGCTTGTCAGATCCCTCAACCTGCGAATCTTTCTCTAGAATATCATACATTATTTGTAAAAAGTTGTTTGTGTGAGCTACACCATCTGAAAGCATTTGTTTAGCCTGTTTGAATGCTCTTCTGAAGTGACGTTCCTGAATAAAACTGTTTCCACCAATATTGACTAATTTTTTAATCTCATAAAAGTTCATGTATTTCGGATTGATCTTAGGATTGATGACATTAACGTCGCCGTTTGGAAATACTGCATCCTTATACTCTCCGTGCATGTCAAAAACAAATACAGGAACATTATAATCCAATAATTCATCAATCAATACCGCAACAGTATTTGATTTACCTGCACCTGTCATAGCTAAAATTGCCAAGTGCCTTGATAGAATAGGATTCGCTTCAACATTGACTTCAACATCACTCTGATTGACTAATGTGCCTAAAGTGATAGGATTATCAACCTTGAAAATTTCATTTAGGACATCTTCATCAGCCAGCTGGATTTCAGTTCCAGGAAGCACAGGTGTTCTAGGCAATCTCAAGTCATCATTAACATCACCCAGGATTTTAACTTTGCCTCTGATGTAGTTATCTTCAACACCAATCCTTGAAATTTTTTGAATTGCTTTAAAATCATTTATATCAACATTCAAAGCATCATTTCCACGTATTAAGTTTTCAATCATTCCTAAAACTTTTTTACCGTCATATTCTATTGTTACATACTCTCCGACTTTGGGCATTTTATCAGAAATGAATGTAACTTCAGTTAATGAAGTTTCCCCAACACAAATTCCAACTACCATGACATCACTTCCCTATTAGTTGTCTCATAAATCTTAGCTATCTTCAACAATTCCTTCATGTTCCTATCAGTGATTACGACATCATTATGTGCCTTGTTAAGCAAGTAAGGATAACCTTGAACTGATAAAAACTTAATTTTCTTAATAATACTGAATACTTCCTCTTTAGATGCTTTATAAGGGAGCTCGACTTTTAAAACACCTTTATTATCCTGCAGACGAATGTAAAATACTGTAAATGTCAATCCCTTAAAAAAGTCATTATAATATTGAAATGCCAATTTTTTGTGAACTTCCCTATGTTTAATCAATGAGATTCCTTGCTTTTCAGTGAACTTATCCAAAAAAGCAATATCAGGAATATTCCAATGGAACAAATCATTATCTGAAGAGGTTTTTGATATTGAAATTATTTTCTTTCTATGTTGTAAAATTTCCTTTAACAAAACAATTTTCTCTATAGCGGATAAATGAAGATTGTATTCCTCAACTTTATTGGCATCTTCCCTTTTAGGCAATTCCATCAGCTTAAGTGAATCCCTGATTTCGGGAAAGACTAAACCATACTGCCTTATCTTTAATCTTCTTTCAAATTCATTTAAAAGTGCATCATCCATATTGTCCCTAAGTTTAGATGGCAATTGCGCTCCTCTTGGAAATGCATTCTGCAAATCGCCCAGAAGTGAACCATCAAACATATAATAATCCACATTATAATCATTAATAGTCCTCAATGCACATTTAAGTTCATATATTGCCATGTAATTTCCAAGTAATTCATCCAAAAAGGAAACATTGGCAATATCAAATATATCCGAGTCATCAATTTTTTTAATTTCACCATCATAAATTATGGATTCAGCACCTACAGCGCAGAAATTTGTGGTCAGGAATTTCTTTTTATTGAAACTCCCATCTCCGGCAGCTATAGAAAAATCATCTGAACTCTCTTGAATGTCCCTGTCAAACCACTTATATTCCAGTTGTGATTCAACATCAGTTTCAGAATCAATATCATGAATAAATCCTCTTTTAGCGATGGCTTTCTCATATAATGAATTTAACATAATATCACACTACATAATTATGTTAATTTAAAATAAAAAAAGTATGGTGAGAGCAGTTGAAAACTACTCCATTGAAGCCTTTTTGATAGCTCCAGTTAATTCTTCAATTTTAGATTTTACATCATCAACTTCTTCTACAACAGTACCGGTTACAATAACATCTCCACCAGCTTTTGCTGCAGTATAAGCTGCTTTTGCATCCCTGATTCCTCCACCAACAACAATAATCATATTGTCTGTTGCTCTTTTAGTGTATGCTACCATTTCAGGAGGAATTGGTTTATCTGCTCCTGAACCAGCTTCAAGATAGAAAAACTTGAATCCAAACATCTCATGAGACATAGCATAGATTGCAGGTATTTTTGGTTTATTTCTAGGCACTAATTTAGCGTCTCCAACCCATCCAACAGTTCCACCAGGTTCGGCAACCATATAAGCCATAGGTAAAATCTCAAGGCCTGATGCCTTTACTGAAGGTGCTGCAAGAGATTGTGCTCCATTAATCCAGTATGGATTTGTAGAATTAACATAACTCATGAAAAATATTCCATCAGCATATTCACTTACGCTACTAGTATTTCCAGGGAAAATAATAATAGGTACTGCAATGTTTTCAGATAATATTTTACAGGTGTTATCGACATCATCACCATTTACAGTTGACCCACCAATCATTATTCCATCAGTACCCCCTTCAATAGCTTTTGTTGCTATTTCCAAAGCTTCCTCAGGAGTTTGTTCATCAGGATCAATTAAAGTAAAATGAATTTTTCTTGTTTTTAATATATCACGGATATAATTTTCAACATCTTTCATAAAATAAGTTTTATTAAAAATAATATATTAAATTAATTGTTTTTAAAAAAAAATAAATAAATAAAAAAAAGTTAGAGAATAAATCTATCCTCTTGGTTCTTTAGCTTTGAATCTTAAACCTTTGTAACCACATTTTCTGCAGGTAGTAGCAGCAGCAGGGTTACGAGCATTACATTTTAAGCAGATTTTTACATTGAACATTCTGTTTTCTGCTTCTTCAAATCTTGCCATTAATAACTCCTCCTATAATCATGAAAATTAATAATAATAAATTGTTATGAAATAAAAAGTGATATTTCAGTGTTCATAACTATTACTTAATTATATTATCTTAATAGTATTTAAAGGTTTAGGAAAAAGACTTAAAACAACAAAAATATTTCGATAATGAAAATTATTGTTGTTATAGTATATAAAATGCCACCTGGAAAATTTTGATTTTCCAAAGTCATTTAATTTTAAAATAAGCATATTATAATTCATGCTTGAAAAAATAGAAGAATGTAATTTAATAATTACATCATTCATCATCAGAAATCATGTTCTTCTCATTTAAAAAATCGTTTTGTATTTTTACAACCTCAGCACTGGTATCTACTTCACTATAGCTTTCAAGCAAATCATGGTTCAATTCTAAAAAGGTATGACCCCACTTAAAACCGTCCATGAGATTGATTGCCTCATCCTTGAATCGAGTGATGTACAATGTAGCCGCAATAGCTTCAACAGTTGATAAAATACATGGTTTTCCATAATTAACAGGATTGGTTGCTATTAAAAATGGAAGGGATCTATGATATTTTGATAAAGAAAAGAATTTTTTAGAACTTGACACTTCATTCCAGGAGCAGTCAAGTCCTACAACCCCTCTTCTTTGAACATATCGATAGTCCTCATAGGATACAGCTTTTTCAGCATATGGATTTAGGACAATTGCACCACCTGGAATCTTATTGATATCATAAACCAACCTGCATTTACCCATCTTTTCCATTTTGATGGAAGTGCATTTTTTTCTGTCGCATTCATCTGCATGAAAAACTGTAATTTTCATTATTGAGCACCCTCTAGCGCAGAAGTGTTTCCTGCTTTGTATTGTTGAATTAAATCCATCTGCTCAGCAAACTGATCTTCTGTAAGACCGAATTCCTCATTGATGGCGGGAACGTTTTTACTTTTTTTCAGTGTGACATTTTCAAGTAACGGCTTTATGAAATCAGTGTAAGACTGACCGAATTCGTTACCGGTTGAATTGACATCTGACTTGCCATCAAAGATAGCATATATTAAATATCCTTGCTTTTCTCCTTGTGATTGGCAAATGATAATATTCATTGTATCATTGGTTTTTGATGTATCATTTCCAGGAATGGCTTGAGTAAAGTAAATGTTCCAGTCATTACCGTTGAATGATCTTTCTTCAGGATTGGTTACTCCCTGAATTGAGTAGATATCCATCAGTGCAGTTGAATTATCAACGGTTGAAATATTGTAAGTGATTTTATGTTCCTTATCCTTATAGGAATGCATGAACTTTTCTTTTCCATCTACAAGAGTTACATTTCCAACAAAAGCACCTTCCATAAAATTTGTTTTAAATGGAGTGCTGCCTAAGTCATTAGTTTCGTTAAATACTCCTGAAACAAAAATAGCACCTGCTATTGCAATAACCGCTATAATTGCCACCAGTATTATAATAATATTTTTATTTTCCATTAAGAAAACTCCATAATTTAATAATATAATTTAAGTAACAAGTATTTAATATAAGTTTAGTTAGATATTTAATTATTAAAAGTTTAAATAAAAGGTCAATTTATGAATAAAAAAATACAATATCAGATATTGCTTGCAGTTTTAATAGCAATTGTAATATTTAACCTGGCAATCATTCTAACATCCGTAATGGACACACCGGACAACATTTATAATGTTACTTCCGTTGGAAAGAATGCGAATGGTACAGTCTATAAAATTGAAGCGGGCAATATGTCATCTAATGAAACCATTGGGATTATTTTAGGTGTTCATCCTCGTGAGCATGAAATACACGAGGCCGTAAACAATACAATTTACAACATAACTTCAGAAAACGGTACACATAACCTTACCAAAAAATATGTGATTTATTATATTCAGACTAAAGACAATCTAACTTCCCGTGAGGATACACGCCCTGCAGGCGAAGAACTGGCCAACAAATTTGTCGTTCCGAATATCGCCAAGGATAAACCTTTCGTTGTTGTCGATGTTCATGAAATCAATCCGGATTATGAGTATTCAAACTTCATATTCAGCTTGTCAAACAGGACAGACAAGATAGATTCATATATTGCAAAGTTAAGCAGTGACGTGAACCTTGCAGATTATCAATTTACAGAAGGTACAAGTCCTGAAAAGGTTACAATTCCAATTGCAGAAAATGGAATTAACACATTGCTTGTGGAAACCTCAATTACCGATGCAATGATGGAAAAACAAAAAACAGCCGATAACTTAATCATGAGTTTGGATGAACTAGAAGCTTAAAGATGTGATATTATGGAGAAAGTTCGTGGAATTTTAATTGGTAGAATGCAGCCATTTCATAATGGACATATGCAAGTTATTAAGAAGATTTTAGAGGAAGTGGATGAAATTATAATTGGCATAGGTAGTGCCCAGTTAAGCCATGAGCTTAAAGATCCATTTACTGCCGGTGAAAGAGTGTTGATGATTTCACAGACTTTAGTTGAAGAGGAAATTGACCCATCCAGATATTACATAATACCTATGCAGGACATTAATTTCAATGCAATTTGGGTTCCTCATGTCAAGATGTTAACCCCTCCATTTTCCATTGTCTATTCTGGAAATTCATTAGTCAAGCAGCTATTTTCAGAGGAAGGGTTTGAAGTCAGACAACCTCCGCTTTATGACCGCCTCCACTTGTCAGGCACTGAAGTGAGAAGAAGAATTTTGGAAGACAGCAATTGGCAGGAATTGGTTCCTGATGCAACAGCCAAAATAATTTCAGAAATAAATGGAATTGAAAGAATAAAGAATTTATCTATTAAGGAAATAAGTGATTTATAACAATAGTTATATAATATATTGAACATAATTTTTATTAAGGGATTATAATTAAAATAAAGGAGAGATAAAATGGTTGTAAGAGTTATCGAAGCAAAAGAAGATAAGGTTACAACAGCTGATTTAATAGCTGAATTAAAGAAAAGCACAAAGATTGATTATTCAGGTGCAATTTTTACTTTTGAAGGAATAGTTCGTGGAAAAGAAGAAAACATGAACCTGAAAAAATTAATTTTGTCAACACCTGATAAAGAAAAAACCAAAGAGGAAATTGAAAAAATCGTTGAAAATGCAAAGATCAAATACAACGTTCATGAGATTTCCGTTGTTCACTACATCGGTGAATTTTACACAGGAGACATGTTATTCTTAGTTGCAGTTTTAGGAGCACACAGAGGAGAAACCCTTGATGCTTTAAAAGAAGTAATAGAAACTGTAAAATATGATGTTGAATTTAAAAAAGAGGAAATCTCTGAAGAAGGTACAAAAACAATCCTTGCCGGAGGTTAAATTTTGACCTTCCTTTTTATTATTAAATTAATATTACTTTTCATTATTGTCTATGCAATAATCAAACACTTGAAAACAATTTTAAAAATAGCTATAATACTATTTATATTATCAATAGTATTAGGAATAGTGGGAATTTAATCCCCTATTCAAATAAAACCCCAGTTCTAATTTTAACTTACTTATTTGCCGATTATTACTTCAGTTGATTTGATGATAGCGGTTACGTCATCACCTTCAGTTAAACCTAATTTTTCAGCAGATTCTTTAGTAATTACTGCAGTAATGGTATTAGGTTCACTTACTTCGATTTTAATATTTGCCATAACGGCACCTTTATCTACACCGACAATTTTTCCTTCTAATTGATTTCTTGCACTAAGTTGCATAATTTCACATCCATATATTTTGATAATAATAACTTGTATCGAATTGCATATAAATGTTTCGGTTTTTTAGAAATAAAGTGTTTTTTAATCGATTACCGAAATTAGTTCATATCGAATATATTTTACATAATTTTTAATATTAAACATTATTAAAATTAATTAAATTCTATTTAAAGCAAATATTATAATTATTTTTAGTAATATTACAATTTAAACAAATTATTATAAAATTAAAGTAAATTTTACAGAATAATTATGAATTTATCGAAATTCAAAAATACGATATGGCAACATTGTTAGAAAACCATTAATAGAAAGGATAAATTATATAAAAAACCAAAACGAAAATAATACTATGAATATCGAATTAGAGTCAATTGGAACAATCCATACCGATTTTAAAGAAATTGAAGGTATGCCCATTCAACCAACAGGTGCAAAAGGAATCAAAGGAACTGTAGAAATTAAAGATAAATATGCAGACGGACTTAAAGATTTGGACGGGTTTTCACATATTCACCTAATTTACCTGCTTCACAAAGTTGATGGATATATGCTTGAAGTCAAACCGTTCATGGACGACAACACACACGGAGTATTTGCAACAAGATCTCCCAAAAGACCAAATCGCATTGGAATGAGCGTTGTTAAGGTAACAAAAGTTGAAGAAAATATTATATATGTTGAAAATGTTGATATTCTAGATGGAACACCGCTTCTAGACATAAAACCTTATGTTCCACAGTTATACGAAGACACAATTGACGAGCTAAAAATCGGTTGGTTTGAAACAAAACACCAAAAAGCCAAGTCACAAAAATCAGATGACAGATTTAAATAATCTTCATCACTATTTTTTAAAAAAAAGAAAATATAAAAGCTATAAATTGTTTATAGCTTCAGTAATCAATTGAATAGTTGATTCAATATCATCCATACTGCATACACTTACAGGAGTGTGGATGTAACGAGTAGGAACTGATAAAACACCAGTTGGAATTCCTTCACGAGTCAAGTGAATTGCAGTTCCGTCAGTGGTTCCGCCATCACTTACTTCCAATTGATATGGAATATCGTTTTCATCTCCGGCCTTAATGAGCATGTCCTTTACGGATTGCTGGGTTAAAATACCTCTTCCACTTGCATCCGCCAAGATAATAGCGGGACCTTTACCCATTACCACAGGTGCCTCTTCAGGCTTGATTCCAGGATGATCACCGGATAATGTTACATCAAGTGCAATAGCTAAGTCAGGGTTTAATTTGAATGCTGAAGTTTTAGCCCCTTTAAGGCCAACTTCCTCTTGGACTGTACCTACACCGTAAACAGTAGCTCTTGTGTTGACTCTTTTTAAAACTTCCATCATTACATAACAGCCTACACGATTGTCCAATGCCTTACCCATGATTAGGTTATTAGGATATTCTTCGAAGAGTGCATTGAAGGTCATCTTGTCTCCAATTCTAACCATTTTTTCTGCTTCTTCTTTGTCCTTTGCACCAATATCAATAAACATGTCAGTAGCTTTAACAACTTTATTTCTTTCTTCAGGAGTTGTTACGTGAGGTGGTTTTGAACCGATTACACCTACAACAGGTTCTCCAACTGAGGAGTGGACAGTTACAGTCTGGTTCATTAACATTTGGTCATTGATTCCACCTATGTTTGAGAATTTAATAAAACCGTTATCATCAATGTATCTCACCATTAAACCAATTTCATCCATGTGAGATGCTAACATTACAGTAGGAGCCTTTTTTTCACCTTTTTTAGTTGCAATCAAGTTTCCCATACTGTCAGTTTCAATTTTATCAGCTACATCTTTTAATTCACGTGTAATAATTTTAGCAATTTCCTCTTCACTACCAGATACACCTGGTGCCAAGGATAACTCTCTCATTAATTCCATCGTATCACCAAAATATTTTATAAGTTTAATTATATTAAATAGTTTCTATTATATATTAATTAGTTAAATGTTGAAATTAATATTCAAAACATAAATGGAAACAGATTAAACATTTAATAGGTGAGAGTATGTCAAATGTAGTGAAAATATATTTTAGCCCATCAGGCACAACCAAGAAAGTTATTGACCAAATGGCAGGTAATTTCGAAGGCAATCAAGAAAATTACGACTTATTGAATTTCAACTCACAAAAGGAGTTTTCATCCGATGACATTGCAATCGTTGGAATGCCAGTTTTTGCAGGAAGAATTCCTAAAAGCGCAAGAGACAGATTGGAAAAGTTAAAAGGAAACGACACCCCAGCAATAGCTGTCGTAAACTATGGAAATGCCCATGTAACCGATTCATTGCTTGAGTTGGTTGACGTTTTAAAAGAGAACAGTTTCAATGTGATTGCAGCCGCATCCACAATTAGCCACCACTCCATATTCAGTGGCGTTGCAGTTGGAAGGCCTGACAGTTCAGACATTGAAAAAATAAATGAGTTTGCCGAAAAATGTCAGGAAAAAATCGAGTCAAATGAAAGCTTAAACAGTGAAATTCCTGGAAACAGACCTTATGTTGACTACAAGCAGTTACCATTTGTTGTAAGCTGTGATGAAACACTCTGCGCATTCTGTTATGACTGCGTTTCAATCTGTCCGGAACATGCCATTCCTGATGATGATCCAGTTGATACAGATTTAGACTTATGCTCCAGATGTACAGCATGTATTTCAATTTGTCCTGAAGATGCACGTATGTTTACAGGAGATGCTTTTGAAGGCAAAAAACCAGAATTTGAGAAAGCAAACAGCGAAAGAAAAGAGCCTGAATTTTATTTATAAATTCATTCTCTTTTTAGCAACATTTCTTACGTATTCATTCTCATCGTTGTTTGAAACTTCCCTTAATACCTTTTTACTTATTATTTTTTTAGCGGCCGCTTCCCTGACTCTCCAGGAATCATCATTTTTAACAACATCGACAAGGTAATTTTGGTCTTTTATTAAAGATATTGCTCTGACTGAAATATTTTCGGATATTCCCTGTTCATAAATTTTCATTAAGCATTTTTCCACTTTAATCTTATTCAATGCCTTAAGGGAAAATTCTTCATCCTCATTTGCAAGAACAATACGTATCAATGTTTCCAAATCGGAAATATTGTCCAATGTTGATTTTCTAATTACTGAAAGTTTTGCATTCTTCAATATTTCAATGAATGATTTTTCGCTGGAAATATGAGTTAATGCTTCTTTTGCTATTTCTTCATCCGTTGAGTTAATTGCAATGTATTCGAAATCCTTTTCATCGACTAATGCAGGATTTGATATTGCATGATTTCTTACGAATTGATCTTCATCCTCAATGGCTATTTTAGTCAATAATTGGGGATTGGTAATGTTATTAACAGCAATTTGCCTCACAAACCTGTCCTCTTCAGATGAAAGAATGTCCTCCAGGACAGATTCATCTTTAATTTTTTTAACGGCTTCACTTCTAACTATTTTATCAGAATCGTTGCATGCTATTTGTGACAATAGCTCCTCATCATCCAATTTGGAAACCAAGTCAAGGCGAACATCAGACTTTTGAGAATTCAAAACAATGCTTTTGAGAATTTCAGGGTCTGTGATTTTGTCAAATATTAATGACCTTATCTTTGCGTTGTCCTCATTCTGAGCAATCTGCGCTAAGTTGTCCTCATTTTTAATCTTGTTTATTGCCGCTTTCTTCACATCTTCATCCTTATCTTCTATTGCAACTTTTTTAAGGACATCCTCGCTGACAAATGAGTCCTTTAAAACTGCAGCCCTTCGGATAGACTTGTCCTTAGACTCGAAAACCAAATCATACAATATGTCAGCGGAATCGATTTTTTCTATAGCCTGTGTTCTGTATCTTTTATCGTCAGCCTCAATCGCAATCCATTTCAGGGTTTCCTCATCAACCACCTTGTTAAATATATCATCAACATGAGGATTCTTTTTTGTATTAATGACGATTTCAGCAATGGATTTATTATTTTCACCTAACCTTTCCCATGCAAAGCTTCTCACATCAAAAAATTGAGAGTTTAAAGCAGCATCTCTCAATAAATCCTCATCCTTTACTTTATTGATGGCAATTAATCTGATAGCCCTATCCTTTACAGTCTTAGACATGTCAAGCGCTACAAATTGATTAGTGATTTTATCGGCAGCTTCAGCCCTTTTATACCTGTCCTTATCGGTTGTGGCTATTTTCTTCAATAGCAATTGATCTTCATCAATTTCAGGATTTTCGGGAATTTTAATTTCCTTTTTTTCCTTTTTATCATTCTTTTTAAATCTGTCAAATAAACCCATTTTAATTTACATCCTCATACATTTTCTCTAAAAAGCTGGCAAGTGAAATAATATCCTGGCAGTTATGTTCAATGATTGGAACAACCGGTCCGATATTGTCCTCTAGTAAATAAGTATCATAATAACCTGGAATGTACTGGCCCGGAACATCATCCTGACGTGTTATTCCAAATACTTCACGTTCTATTGTCTGAAGTTGGCAATTCGGAAGAGAATCCCTCCATAGATTTTTTGCAAAATACATCAAATCAAGATGAGGCAAATCCAATTCAGAATCAATGCCATTAGATAGGCATCTGTTTTTAATGAACGGCACATCAAAGCTTTTGCCATTGAAAGTGACGTGAACAGAATCATCATCCAAATGTGACAGGTATGCTTCAATAATATTCGGTTCTTCAGTATAATCCCTTAAAAAGTATTGTGATGCAATTATATTGTCCCCCTTAATTTCAGCAACACCAATCAATATTATGGGAACGTTGGATAATCCCTTAGTTTCAATATCCATAAACTTGAAGTTTTCAATATCAGTCAAGCTTATACATTTAAGCAGATTATCTCTGCACTTTTTAGAATACCGGTTATTATCCAATACATCCACAATTTCCCTAAATGACATGTCATCGATTTCATCCAGAAATTTAGATGCTACATTTGAGTATTTATCATGGTCTTTTAACGATTCTATTGTGGTGTAACCTTGGCTTTTAAGGTTCTGCTCTGTTTTAAGGCCAATTCTTGGAAGCAACTTAAGATTATTGTTGATCTGGTTTCTAAAATCATTGTCTTCAATATTGAAACTGATTTTTTCTTTTGTAGTTATCTTTAAAGCATCACCGCAGGAAGTATTTTTGATTTTGCAATCCATCACATCATCTAAAGACTTATTCTCATATTCAATTAAGAGTTTTTCTTTCAAATCTTTATAATATGAACTTGATAATCTTCTTTCTTTTCGTTCAACATTATCAGTTGAATTAGAAGAGCGAATAGAGTCGGATAATGCATTTCTTAAATATTCTTCCATAAAATAATCTTCTGTCATTCAATTAAACTTTATAAATTTACTAATATATAGTTTTTTAATAAAGTATACTTGACTTTTTCTAAATTATACATAACATTTATATATAAGTAAACATCAAATAATATAATTGGCTACAAAGTAGCCAGAGAGATAGATTAAACAGCCAAATTTTAAAATTCATTTCTCTAAAAGCTTGTTAAAACAAGTTGTTAGGTAGTTACTTAACTACCTAACATCCCAAAACCTATTTTTTAATACAATTTATACTAAATAAAAATTTTAACTTAAAATCAACTTAGTAAACTTTATATGATTTTTAAACTAAAAATATTAATAATTATCTTTAGGGTTTTACTATGAAAATCAAATTAGCAATAATATATGGGATACTCATCTGGTTGATAACATATATCCTTTCAACAATTCTTAATCCAATTTTTACAGATAATCTCCCTAATATTAACATAGTAGTACCTATAATCATAATTAGTGTAACCGGATTCTTCGGAATATTATACATTCGTTCAATAGAAAGAAATGAGGTTATTGAAGGTTTTTTAGGCGGATTAATATTTGTCATTGCGGATGTAATCTGTGATTATATTTTTTTCATTTTCCCGCAACATACCGTGCCGATGGTTCAGGATTATCCTCTGCATTTTGCATCCATGCTTATAATAACATTGTCAATAACAACATTTTTAGGATATTTAGCTCAAATGAAAATTGATTTAAAATAAGGAGATTAAACTATGATACCAAAATCACACCCTCGTTATGAATCATTAGTTTTAAGAGATAAAATGGTTAAAGCTGCAGAAATAGGATATTTGGCAGATTCTGCATTAATTGCACATGGTAGAGGAGAAGCCTTTGACTATTTGATTGGTGAAAAAACAACCTACCCTGCAAAAAGAGCCATGTACGTTGCTGTTGCAGCACTTCTTTTATCAAATAATCCAGTGATTTCCGTTAATGGAAATGCTACTGCATTAGCCATTGATGAAATCATAGAATTGGCCAATGCTGTTGATGCAAAAATCGAAATCAATCTCTTCTACAGAACTGATGAAAGAGTTAAATTGATAACCCAACTATACAAAGATCACGGTTACAAAAACATACTTGGAACACTTGATGATGATATTGAATATATTGATGATATAAAAAATAATAGAGCAACCGCAAGTAAAACCGGAATTTATTCTGCAGATACAGTTTTAGTTCCACTTGAAGACGGAGACAGAGCAGAAATATTAAAGAAATCCGGGAAAAATATTATTACAATTGATTTAAATCCACTTTCAAGAACATCTAAAATGTCTGACGTTTCAATTATGGATAATATTGTAAGAGCTATACCATTTATGACAAAAATAGCTGAAGACTTAAAAACCCAAGACAAAAAAGTCTTGTTGGACATTGTTAATGATTTTGATAACGAGGAAAATCTCAAAGAGTCATTAGAACAAATTAAAATAAAAGAGTGAATATGATGAGAGTGATGGGAATATCTGGCATGCCAGGATCTGGAAAAAGTATAATTTCTGAAATTGCAGCCGAAAGGGGAGCAATGATTGTAAGCATGGGAGACATTATACGCGAGGAAGCTAAAAAAAGAGGGGAAACCACAAAAGAAACTGCTAAAAATTTAAGGGAAGAATTCGGACAATATATCGTTTCTGAATTAACCATTAAAAAAATTAAAATGCTTCAAGATGAAGGCCTTGAAAAAAGCATAATGGTCGAAGGCATCAGAAGCCACCATGAAGTTGAGATGTTTAAGGAAAATTTCGATAATTTCATAATCCTTTCCATTTTCGCAAATCCTTCATTGAGATTTGAAAGACTGAAAAAAAGAATGAGAGAAGATGACTCCACCGATTATAATGTATTCAAAGCTAGAGATGAAATGGAATTAGAGTTCGGTATCGGAAGCGTTATTTCTCTTTCCGACAAGCTAATCATTAATGAAAGCGATTTGGAAAGTTGTCATGAAAAAATTAATGAATATTTTGATGAGATTGATTTATAATCATTTATCTTCTAAAATTGCATCTTCGATAATATAAACACCACTGTCAAGGTGCCACTCTTTTTTATCTTTTAAAATTTTGAGCCTTTTTTTGAAAATAGGACCATCAACAGCCAATGTTTCGGCTTCGCCTCCTTCAAAGGCAATGTTGACCTGATACTTTTCATTGAGTTTTACAAGCTCGTCAATTGTTTTGTCATCAATGACCCTGCCCAGCCAGGACTCGTCCAATCCCCAGGCTGCAACTCCACAAATTATTACCTCAAAACCTAGAGAGACTATTTTTCTCATGTATTCCAATTCATCGACATGCCAATATGGAGAGATTGCCTTCAAGCCGACTTCATCACATAGCTTTTCAATTCTTGACTTTTGATAAACTGAATAAAGAGCACCAGTGTAAATTGCTTCAACACCTAATTGCTTTAAATCCACAAATGCTTTTTTTAGGTCGTTGAGTTCCTCTTCCTTGATTCCATCAGTTTCAACTGACATTATCGGAATATCAAGCGCCTGAGACAGCAAGTCAGTAATGTGAATGTTAGGAACATGAAACATGTATGATTCATCATTCCTAGATTTCATTGAAAGAAGATATCTGACATCTTCTTTCGCTTCTAAGGCATGATATAATGCCATAGTACTATCTTTTCCACCGGAAAATAAGATTGCAACATTCATGAAATTACCGTTTACGTTTTTCATTTAAGAATTTATTAAATCGTCTATATGCCGGAACAACAGAATCAAAGTAAATTCCGATTATTGCAACGACCACACCAATACCTCCGCAAACCAATGTAAACTCAGTATTGGATAACATTGATGAATTTGTATTGTTTACGCTGTCTTGAATAGGTCCCTCAATGCTGCTTGCAACAATACCTCTTTCAAGTAAATTATGTTCAAAGGTATCAAGAGACGCAGAATCAACTACTAACACTGCATGTACCTGTGCATATGATATTGTATCTCCATAAACTAATTTATACCAATCGGAAAATGATTTTAAAGCCTCGGAAGAAGTATAATTCTCTTGAAGTGAAATCTTGATTTCAGAGGAGGTCACATTATAATCGCCATAATGGGAATCAATATTTCCGACAATTTCCTCAAAGTAATTGTGTTCCCGTTCATTAAACGTCCACATAGGAATCGTAATTGATTCCTCCTTGAATGATTTGAATCCTTCAGTTGAAGACAAATTATTCTTCAATTCATTAATATCAATAGATGAGGATAAATCAAGGTATAATGTTTCTTCGTTGTTTGGCATGTTTCTTTCAACCGTGCTGACAACGTTCGGCAGCTCATCATAGATTGGATCAAGGAAAAATGCCCCACCAATTGCACCGATTAAAAAAGCAACAATTAGAACAAGGATTACTTCCCTCTTGGGCATGAATTGCCTCAACATTCCAATTGAAAATACAAATACCATCATTATAATAAATAAAACGATGTAAATAATTGTAGTTATAATATCCATAAAAAATTCACAGTCCTTTAATTACTTACTTAATATTTAAATTATAATAGTTAAAATAATTTTTTATGGACTGTGAATTATTGTTTATAGATTAACATGTTTTCACCATTTACCGGCCATTCCACAATTAAGACATTTTCACCCTTGTCCAATGTTATTGAAGTGTCTTTAATTCTTGATAGAACATGCTCATCCAACCTTTTATTTGATTTATCATTGAGTTTCAAATTGCATGATACATGACCGCTTGAAATATCTACCCTGACCTTCTTGTTGACGTTCAAATAGACAGTATGCTTTGACCCATGACCTTCACTGTAAACCTGCTTAATTGCTTGAGCTATTTTTGAAAGGCAATTCTTTGCGTCTAAAGTATCTGACACGTCAAGAGTGTTATTTATAGATTGTTCTGCCAATGGCAGCGTAAACACCATCAGGATTATAAGAGATATTGCGAATATCAAAATATACTCAAGGGAAATCTGGCCCCTGTTTTCCTTAACCATCTAAATCACCAAAAATAGATTTTTTGCAAACAGCATCATAACATCCCCATAGACAACTGCAATTATTAAACCAAAAAGAATTGCCGGAGTGAACGGAAACGATACCTTAATTGAGATGTCATCCGAGATGAGATCCTGTGCATTCATTATCTTTAGCTGCCACATTTCCCTATCGGTTATGCCCCCGGCACTTTGGGACTTGAAATAATACTTGAAATCATCTCGATTTGATTTATATACCTTTAAGTTTCCGTCAATATCATCAATCAGTTCAATGATATGCTCATTGTTGAAGTAATAATCATTGACAATCATTCCCTCCTTCAAATCTTTAACGGGAATCAGTCTATTTAAAGTGGAATTGACCATGTATCGCAAACTTTCGATATTAAAAATATTGAATAGAAAATCGATATTGTCCTTGAACATTTCATTTTTGAAAATCAGATGGGTGACGAACACGACCAGAAAAGGGAATGACACCAGAATGCTGTTTATAACTACACTGAATGAAAAGGGATAAATCGACAGCTGTGGAAATATATTCAAAAAGTTGATATTGATGCCTGACGGTATGACTGTGGCAATAGCTGTGAAAAGTTTTACATCGCCACCACCCCACATATTCAATTTCCAAAGCAAATAAGTTATGACATATGTGATAACCATTGAAATAATTGAAGCTAAAATGAATTTAATGTTACTTGAAATCAATGACAAAATCAGGTTAGATACCAGCCCAAATGCCATCAAAGAAAAGTTCAACGAATCCGGAACAATATTTTTTTTAACATCATAAATTGCCGCCAATATCGAAAATAACATTGTAACAATAATTTGAATAAGAAATATAGTAGTAAAATTCATGATTATACTATTTAACTTCAAATTATATTAATTAGTTAGAAAATAAGCTTGTAAAATTGTTTTTTAAATATAAAATTGAATAAAAAAAAGAAAGATTAATTTTTAGAAAACTCATAAATAGCTTCTAAAAATGCTTTAAATAATGGATGAGGCCTGTTTGGTCTTGACTTAAATTCAGGATGGAACTGACAACCAATAGCCCATGGATGATCTGGAAGTTCAACGATTTCAACTAAAAAGTCATCAGGACTGGTACCTGAAATGATTAAACCTTTTTCCTGCAAGTCTTTCCTGAAATCATTGTTGAACTCATATCTGTGTCTGTGACGTTCTTCAATATCTATTTCACCATAAGCTTCAAAGGTTTTGGTTCCTTCAATAATCTTGCAGTCATATGATCCTAAACGCATTGTTCCGCCCATGTTCTTGATTTTCTTTTGCTCTTCCATCATGTCAATAACAGGGAATTCCAGATTGTCATCGAATTCGGAACTGTTTGCATTAGGATATCCATTTCTTCTTGCAAATTGAGTGACCATGGATTGCATTCCAAGACAGATTCCGAATAAAGGCACGTTATTTTCAATTGCATAGTCAATTGCATCCAACTTGCCTTCAAATCCACGTTCTCCAAATCCTCCTGGAATTAGGATACCATCAAAGTCTTTAAGTTCATCTTCATCCAGTTTTTCAACATCGGAACTTAAGTATTTAATTTTAGCCTTAACTCCAATGCTAGCGGCTGCATGCAAAAGAGACTCACGAATACTGATATATGAATCTTCAAGCTCCACATATTTACCGACAATACCAATTGTGACTTCAGGTTCTGTTGTTTTTAGAGATTTTACAATTTCTCTCCATTCATCTAATTTAGATGAATCAGGATCCACATCAAGACCTATTCTGTTGACAATGAATTCACCGATGTTCTTGTCTTCTAAAACCAAAGGCACTTCATAGATTGTGCCTGCATCGGGAGTGTTTACAACAGCGTTTACATCAACATCACAAAAGTGAGCTACTTTTCCAAGCAATGCATCATCTATGTGCTCTTGTGATCTGCATACAATTACATCAGGATTTATACCGACACTTCTCAGTTCTTTGGTTGAGTGTTGAGTAGGTTTAGTTTTGAATTCTCCAGCTGCATTTAGGTAGGGAATAAATGTAACATGGACAAACATAACGTTTTCTCTTCCTTCCTCATTTCTAAGTTGCCTTAACGCTTCAAGGAAAGGTTGGCTTTCAATATCTCCAACAGTACCACCAAGCTCAACCAAGACAACATCATAATCGGCGCTTTCAGAATTAGCCCTAATCATTTCCTTGATTCTGTTGGTGATATGAGGAATAACTTGTACACATTCGCCTAAGTATCCTCCTTCTCTTTCCTTAGCTATTACAGACTCATAAACTTTACCAGTTGTAATGTTAGCCATTCCATCAAGCTCTACATCCAAAAATCTTTCGTAATGACCAAGGTCCAAGTCTGTTTCCATTCCATCATGAGTTACAAATACTTCACCATGTTGATATGGATTGAGTGTTCCAGAATCCCAGTTCAAATAAGGATCTATTTTAATAGCTGAAACCTTTAAACCATATGACCTTAAAATCCTACCCATAGATGCGGATGTGATACCTTTACCTATGGAACTAACTACCCCACCAGTTATAATAATATACTTTGTCAGAAAAATCCTCTCCGTTACTTATACTATAACTTTAGTTTTTCATGATATATAAAAATTTAATTCATCTCATAAAATTAGAATTATAACCTTGATTTAAAAAAAAAGATAAATGAATAACATTGTTAGTTGAAAATTAAATCAAAAATAAGATTAAAAGAAGAAGATAATTAAACATAAAAGGATTTTTAATCTAATTACCTACTGTTTTTCCAATGATACAATTTATTTGAGATGTCCCTTCCGGTTTCATCAAACTGGAACTGTCCGCTGTCCCCATAATTTGCAAATTTATGGGACTGCACAAAATCTCCGCAGGAATCCCCAGGCCCATCGGTGGGATATCCCCTTCTGCAAATCATCCCATAGGCAGAACCATACGGACTTACGCTCCAATAAGTGCAGTTCAAGCATATGCTGCTTCCATTATTTACCATTGAGTCGTAATCCACATCGTCAAGATTTTCTGTATCATCAAAATCTTCTGTATCCTCAAAAAATTCCATGCAGTTGGTGCAGTAATTGTCATCATCCAGTTCATTTCCGC